>NZ_CP094997.1:5887500-6200000 GCF_022869785.1 Dyadobacter chenwenxiniae
CCGACGCAGGACCCAACAACCACAGAGCCGGCGTCGACCAACCCGACAACTGAAAAGAAAGCCGAATTCAACTCGCCGCAATCACCTGTACGACCATCCAACACGCCGTCAGATGATACATTAATTAAAGACCAGCAAAAATCCGGTGCGGTAATTAAGGATTCCTTAATGCCCGCGACTGACAGAAAAGCGGAAAAAATGAACCGCAAGAAAAATAAAAAGGCAGCAAAAGATGCTGAGTCTGATGCAACAGGAACCGCTAACGAGCCAACAGCAAAACCATAATCATCAATATTGCTAAATTCAGAAAATGCCCGGAACAGAAAGTCCGGGCATTTTAATTCACATTGCAATCGCTTTATGGTCGGAAAACGAATGTCACTGCAAAATCAGTAATGTGCTAATTCGGGTACTGCCGGTTCAAGGTCTGATTCGGGAAAAGGTTGGGTTACCACGGCTTTATTTTCATTTACCCATGTGCACCACACCTTTCCATTGTAAGCTCTCTTCGTTATAGGCGTTGAGTTTCCGTTGGCATAAGTTACAGTTTCTACAATCTGATATTCGTCAACTTGCATAATCCGGGATCCGTTCTTTTCCTTCACCCAGTCGTTCTTCATATAATTTAATGTGACCATAGGTTTATGTTTTTACTGATAGGTAGTTTTTAAATTTTTATGCCAAAAATTTAATTTGCTATCAGCCGTAAATGTGGGATTTTAAAATGTAGTACAAATAAGTAGAAATATTTGTACAAACATAGCCGACAGGCTTTTTAGTATCAACAAAAATTGAATTATTGATTAAACGGATGTTTACAAAAAGCCCTTTTGACGGCCTGAAACGTATATTAACTTATAAATTAGATTACTTAAATATATTTTAGGATAATTTAAATTTCCGAATTATGCAACGCGGAATCAGAAATCTGAATCCAACTTCACAACTATGGCCGCACAAAAATGGAAAAGTCAAAGTGAAAAGCTGATAGGCTACGGAATAGTAGACGAAAAACCAGAGGTTCTGTATTTCAGCTTAATGTTTGCTTCTGTTCTTCATTTTTTGTCTGAACTCTTTTAGCAATCATTCTCCGGATAGATTCGAGCAAATTTTCCCGGAAGATAAAGCAAAGAGAAAATAACACTAAGGTAAAGCCCAGTAAGACCACAAAGCCGAGATAATCACTGTTAAACGCATTATTCAAAAAATGTCCGAGTAAAACAACCACTGTAATCACAATCAGGAATACGATAACGGCCGCATAAGCGTAGAAGGAGAAAGGAGCAGTGAATTCTGCAATTTTCGCCTTAATCTCGGCCCGGATCGCATTGAGCTTGTCATCAATGAACTGGGTGACAGTATCCATCACTTTATGCGTAACTTCTTTTGGGCTAAATGTGTTAGTATCCGCCTCTTTTATCGCTTCCGCAGGGTTCTCCTGTTCCACTTCGCGCCTTACCATGAGTACAGCATGTTCATTGGGAGAAATGTTCACACCGTCCGTTCTTGCATACACTTTTGTGAATTCGGCACCGAAATATAGTATAATGGAGGAATAGTATACCCAGGTTAACAGGATGACAATGGATGCAGATGCGCCATAAGTTGCGCCGAGATCCTGTTTACCAAGATAGAAACTGATCGCAAACTTGCCAATAGCAAAAAGAACGGCGGTGAATGCAGCGCCCACCATACATTCTTTCCAGCGTACATGCCCGTCGGGCAGGACTTTAAATATGACTGTGAAAAGTGCAGTAATGACCGCCATTACCACAACTACATTCAACACGGAAAAAAAGATAACTGAAACCTCCGAGAAATAACGTTCCAACTGCGCACTCATCAGATCTACCAATGTGTTTATTCCGAGCGACACAATGAGCAAAAACCCAAGGGTAAGGATTATAGAAAAAGATAGCAACCTGTTTTTAAGATATTGTAGCCAGCCTTTCTTCGGTTTGGATTTGATAGACCATATATAATTGATCGAATCCTGGATTTCTGCAAAAACCCCCGTCGCACCAATCAGCAGCGTGACGATCCCAACTGTGGCCGCAATACCCGATTTATTCGAGAGCTCTGCATTTTTTATCAAATCCTGCAACTGAGCAGCGGCTTCCTTGCCCACAAGCCCACTTATTTGCCCAAACAATTCACCCTGAAACGCTTCCTTGCCAAAGACAATGCTCACAATGGAAATAATTACAAGGAGCATGGGAGCCAGGGAAAATATGGTATAGTACGACAATGCAGCGCTCAGTTTGAGACCGTTGTCTTCCATAAATTCAGAAAAGCTGTCTTTAAAAAGCGACCATATGAATTTTGGTCGTGATGTAGTAATGTTCATAGTGAATGCGAGCTATCTGGTTAAACGCCAACCAATCAACAATATCCATGCCAGTTCGAAGGCCGTGCGTGCGGGTATGATTTTTAAAGGCATGCACTGGAAAATCATCAACTAATTAATCCAATCATGAAAAAGATAATAGCAAGTTTCATATTCGCTTTTGCAATTTCTTCCGCAGTTTACGCCCAGTCAACTACGCAATCGACCAATCCGAAACAGCAGGGAACTGCAACGGCGGACAGTAGCAAAGCAGGTGGGAAGAATGAGGGCACGGATACGCAGGGAACGACACAGGGCGCGAATCATGAAATAGGAAATAGTAAGGCCACGCAATCAGGGAAGGCTGGCCAGATCAATGGTTCCAATGCAACCAGCGGCACTGGTAAGGAAGGCAATGAAGCGAAGGGCAGGGCAAATGCCACTAAACTCAACAAAGGCGACGCCTCTCTGAATAAAAGTGACAAAGCAACGCCCAAAAAGAAGGACTGATTAACATACATGTGCTAAAAGTAGTCTGTCGTGATTTTAAGACAGACTACTTTTTTATGGGATTACCTTTCGTTTTTTCAGCGAATCAAAAATTTTTATAAACATTTCTTCGGTGTCCACATACTCATGGAAGCCAAACCGCCTTGCTTTTGATCCGTCCGCGAACATGTCGTAATCCCAGGAGAATACGAAATCGCTGAATGTCCAGGAAGACAATTCGCCATAGTTATGGGGCGCAAGGGAGTATTTCTGAATCATATTTTTCCAAAGAGCCTCTTTATCGGCCATGATCGTTGTGAGCGACATTTGTAACGGCGGTGCAACTTCCATTCCAAAATAACGGGCAATTTTTGGCCACATATCATTCCAACGGAACAGGTCGCCATTATTAATATTAAATGCCTGGTTTGCACACTTTTCGTCAGTTGCTGCCCAAATGGTCGCTTTTGCCAACAGCTCCGAGTCGGTCATTTCCAATAAGGAATGATAAGCACCCGGTTTACCGGGGAAGCGCAACGGTAAATTATATTCTTTGGAAATAGAGGCGTACACGGCAATTGCCACGGCCAGGTTCATAGGATTGCCCAGCGCAATGCCTCCCACAACGGAAGGACGGATCGCCGACCAGCTCCAATGCTTGCCTTTTTGAGCTGCTTCAAGGAAATCTTGCTGATCGACATTGAATTCGGGCGGCATATGGCCCGCATCGTTTTCTTTTGCAGGCGTTTTAAAAGGCCCCAGATGAGCGCCGTAAACCTTATAACCCTGCATTAAGCTTACATGCGCCAACTTCGGTGATATTTTTTCAATCGCTTCCACCAAATTCGTGAGCATGGAAAGATTGGGCGCAACAAGCTCTGCCCAGGTCGGCCTGTCCTGGTATGCCGCATAAAAAACGTGTGTGACTTGGGAAAGGCCAGCCAGTTTGACCTCAACATCGTTCATGTCCAGAAGATCAACCGAAATGTAGGAGATCTTCTCAGTTCCTTTTCCACCTCTTCTGGATAGCCCAATAATTTTCCAATCCGGCAGGGCTGCTAGATATTGAATGAGATTCTCGCCGATAATGCCGTTTGCTCCGGCAACGAGTGCTGTTTTTACATTTTCCATGGTTTGCTGCTTCATTGTTACGGAGCAAAGTTATATCGGGGATGAAAGGGTTAACTGGTATATTTGCATGGATTACCGGTAAATTATTAATGCAATGAAAAGGTATTTTCAACACGAATATTTAAAATTGTCGCACTTCACCGCCGGTCAGTGGGAGCATCCCGTGCACAACCATAATCATTTCGAAATTATATTCGTACACAAAGGAAGAGGCGCCCATTGTGTTTCCGGAACCTATATTCCCTATGACGGGCCGCAGTTGTTCCTGCTTGCACCTTGCGATTATCACAGGTTTGAAATAGAAGAAGAAACCGAATTCACCTTTATCAAATTCAGCTATACATATCTGAGAAGTATTGAAAATATACAAGTTACTGATAGCTGGAATAAAAATATGGACCAGCTGCTGATCCAGGCGCAAAACAGGACCAGGCCCTTGCTACAAACAGATTCCGAGAAACAGAAGACCGACAGCCTCATGCGGCTCATTGCCCGGGAGTGGCAGGATGATAAAAATGAGGGGAATGAAACAGTATTCTTCCTCATTCAGGCGATACTTGCCATAATTAAGCGAAACCTAGTGCCTGGCTTCGTCGGATCGGCACCTAAGCATGTGGAGAAAATCAACCGCATCATTCAATATATTCACGAGCACATTTACGCAGTGGAAAAAACGCAGGCGGCGCATTTAGCGCACACCTTCGGCTTTTCAAAACACTATTTTGGGTTGTTTTTTAAGGAGCAAACAGGTTTTACCCTGCGGGAATACATTTCGAATAACAAGCTTCACTTAATCGAGAACCGGCTGAAATACAGCTCATTTTCGATTAAAGAAATTAGTGACGAACTCAGCTTTACGGATTTGAGCCATTTCAACAAGTTTGTAAAGCAGCACCGCGGATACACACCTTCTGAACTCCGTAGCCAACTAAAAAATCCCTAAATGCGGGATGTAGATTCCCGCACGATCAACGCGCCCGAAAGAACGACTTCTTCTCCGGCAAAGTTGACCTTTTTAATGTGGGTGAGCAACAATTCGCAGCTCTTTCGGCCGATTTCGTAAGCGGGCTCGGCAACAGTTGATAAGGTGGGAGAAATGATTTCACAAATTGGGTCATTGGTAAAGCCTATAACGCCCACTTCGGCGCCTATCCGGATATTTTTACGTTTCAGAGCCACCATTGCGCCAATTGCCTTGCGATCGTTCACTGCGAAAATTGCATCCGGTCTTTTCGTATTTTCTATTAATAATTGCTCAATATCCGCCTCGCCATCCTGTTGGGAAAATCCGGAATAAACGACCCAGTCGCTATCAAAATCAAGCTGTTGATCCCGAAGTGCATCTTTATAACCACGCAGCCGATTTTCTGTCAGAAACATGCCCTTCGGCCCCGTGATGTGAGCGATCTTTTGATAGCCCATTTCAATCAAGTGGTTCACAGCCTGATATGCCCCATTGTAATCGTCCTGCATGACCTTTGAAATACTGATTTTTTCAGGAACACGGTCAAAAAAGACAACAGGAAGGCCATCATCGATCAGTTCCTGGAAATGTTTGCAAGCATCCGAAGGCGAGGAAACGCAGGCCAGCAAACCATCCAGACTGCTTAGCGAAAGATCATAGACGATCTTTTTTTCAAGCTCCGGCGAGTCATTTGTAATGTATAAAATGATGTTATAACCCTTGCTTTGAGCCACTTCCTGAATGCCGGTAATCACCGTTGAAAAGTAATAATTGGTAATTGCCGGGATGATTACGCCGATCTTGTGCGTACTGCTTTTTACCAAACCCGTTGCATTAAAATTGGGCTTGTAATGCAACTCCTGTGCCTTTTCCAGCACCAGTTGCCTCGTTCGCGGGCTCACATCATAGGCGTCGCGCAACGCCCTGGAAACCGTCGCGACGGATATGCCCAGTGCTTTTGCAATGTCTTTAATGGTGGCTAATCTGCGCATGGTAGGGTCTGGAAGCAGGAAACCGCTGCTGTTTTCCGATAACGTTCTCGTTAATAATTAATTCGAAAATTCAGGATAGCTAATCGAGTTATCGTAGCATTGTAAGTATATCAAACTAAACCCATGAAAAAAAGAGATTTCCTCAAACTCACCGGATTAAGCAGCATCGGACTGCTGAATGCCGGTTACGCTAATGCCAGCCCACTCGAACAGACCCCGGAGGTTATTCCCTCCGCTCCGAAATTCAACATGAGCGGCTATGCAGCGCCAAAAATCGAAATCGTTCGCATGGGTTACATTGGACTCGGCAACCGAGGCGGGGGTGCCATTCAGCGGATCAAAAAATTGGAAAATGTGCAGGTTAAGGCACTTTGTGATATCAGAACGGAAAAGGCGGAGCAAGCGAAAAAAACTTTTGAAGGCACGGAGCATAATCCAAAGGTTTATTCCGGAACGGCCGATGCCTGGAAGCAAATGTGCGACCAGGAAGATCTGGACCTCATTTATATATGCACGCCCTGGAGCCTGCACGCGCCCATGGCCATTTACGCAATGGAGCGAGGCAAGCACGTAGCCGTCGAGATTCCCGCAGCTGTAACGGTCGATGAATGCTGGCAATTGGTTCAGACTTCGGAGAAAACCAAGAAGCATTGTATGATGCTTGAAAACTGCTGTTATGATTTTTTTGAATTACTCACCTTGAATATGGCCCGCCAAGGCTATTTCGGCGAAATTATCCACGCCGAGGGTGCTTATATACACGACATTTACGATTCATTTTTTGATAAATCCAAACGTTTCGATCTCTGGCGATTGAAAGAAAATCAGCGTAATGGAAATCTCTATCCAACCCACGGATTAGGGCCTGTGGCGCAGATTATGGACATCAACCGCGGCGATAAGATGGATTATCTGGTCAGCATGGCCAGTAACGATTTCATGCTGCAGGCACGCGCCGAGAAGCTGGCCGCCGAAGATCCCGAGTTCAAACAATTTAAGGGCAAGAAATTCCGGGGGAATATGAACACGACCACGATCCGGACAGCAAAAGGAAAAACGATCATGCTGCAGCATGACGTAACTTCGCCCCGCGTTTATTCGCGATTGCACGTGATCAGCGGCACAAAGGGATCAGCACAAAAATATCCATTGCCCGAAGCAGGGCCGGCTGGGAGCCCGGCTGGAAGCCCGGAAGGTCGTATTGCCCAGGGCCACGAATGGCTTAAAGAAGCCGAGTTCAAAGCATTGGAACAAAAATACCAGCCTGAAATTGTGAAAAGAATTGGCGAGCTCGCCAAGAAAGTTGGAGGCCACGGAGGCATGGACTTCCTGATGGACTGGCGACTGATCGACTGCCTGAGAAATGGCTTAGCGCTCGACCAGGACGTTTATGACGCAGCTTCGTGGAGTGTTATCGCACCTCTGAGCGAATGGTCTGTTGCGCACCGTTCCAATTCCATCGACATTCCCGATTTTACTGCCGGAGCCTGGAAAACCAATAAACCCGTCGACATTGCGCTTTCGCAAGGAGGAAATACGGGTGTGAAATCTTAGTTTTTTGAGTTAAATAAAAGTCATAATCAGATTTGTAATGAAAATTGTCATTTCGGAGAATAAGCACGAATTGGGAGTAAAGGCTGCTGCGCTTGCCGCAGAACTGATCCGCAGAACCATCGCAGAAAAAGGTTCTGCAGACATTATTCTTGCCACGGGAACCAGTCAGTTTCAAACTTTGGAACAATTAATAAAAGAAGAAAACATCGATTGGGGGAAGGTTACCATGTTCCACCTCGACGAATTTATCGGCTTGCCGTTGGCCCATGCCGCCAGTTTCAGAAAGTATTTGAAAGAGCGCTTTCTGGATAAAGTTCCAGCATTAAAAGCCGTTTACCTCATCAATGGTGAAGGCGTCATTCCCGAAGAAATCGCACATCTGAACGGCATTATCAGCCAGCATCCGATTGATGTGGCATTGGTAGGCATTGGTGAAAACGGACATCTTGCATTCAATGATCCGCCTGCCGATTTTGAAAATGAAGACCCATATCATGTTGTAAATCTGGACGAGCCCTGCCGCATGCAACAAATGGGCGAAGGCTGGTTTGGCTCACTGGAAGAGGTCCCTTTGCAGGCGATCAGTATGACGGTGAGGCAGATCATGAAATCCAGGTATATCGTTTGCTCCGTGCCGGACGAGCGTAAAGCATTGGCTGTCAAAAATAGTTTGCTGGAAGAAGTGAGCAACATGTATCCAGCGAGTATTTTGCAGGAGCACGCGCAATGCACGTTTTTTCTGGATAAAAACTCCGCATCCCTGTTATCAGAAAAAGTGGTCGCTTAACTTAAAAATGATATGAAACCTGGAAATCCGACAGGCCAAAATGCAGACAACAACCGACGGGAATTTCTGAAAACGTCATTGACTGCCATGGCCATTCCTTTTAGTTTTAATTTAGATGCAATATCAAATTCTGTCCCAATGGAAAATATGGTTTCTGAAAACGTTCAATTACCAGGAAAAAGCATCATTGGCGACTATGGGAACTGGGCAGCTTCGTTGCTGAAACCAGTCCCGCCGTTGTCTTTCAGGGACCCCGGATGGAAAGATCTCGGCACCTGGAAAAAAGAAGCCTATGCCAAAGCACAGGAACTGATTGCCAGTCCGCCGAAATCGCCTTTACCAAAGGTTAATGTTGATAAAAAGTACGTTTACGACGGTCTGGACATTGAAGAAATTTCCTGGCAATTGCCTTATGGGCACAAAACGCAGGCCGTTGTATTGAAGCCGCAAGGCGCAACCAAGCCACTTCCCGCAATCCTTGGTTTGCACGATCACGCAGGGAAAAAGTATTTTGGATATCGTAAAATTGTCAAAACCTCCGATGACCAGCACCCGCTTTTGAAAGAGCACCAGGTAACGGATTATAGCGGACTGGCGTGGGCCAATGAAGTCGCGAAGCGCGGTTATGTGGTGCTTGTGCATGACGCATTCACATTTGGCAGCAGGCGCGTCAGATTTGAAGATGTGCAGGGGCTCAGCTGGGGTGAAGTAGACACGGCTGGCAAATCAGACCAGGACCCCGAGAAAAAAGAGAACATTGAAGCCTATAACGAATGGTCAATTGCGCATGAGCATGTCATGTCCAAATCACTTTTTTGCGCCGGAACCACCTGGCCGGGCGTTTTTCTGGCAGAAGATCAGATTGCGCTGGATATTTTGGAGCAGCGTAGCGACGTGGACCCGCAACGCATAGGGTGTGGCGGCTTGTCGGGCGGCGGTTTACGAACGGTTTATCTCGGCGGAATGGACGCGCGGATCAAATGTGCAGTTTGCGTCGGTTTCATGACCACGTGGACAGACTTGATATTGAACAAATCAGTGACCCACACCTGGATGACTTACACGCCGCTTTTGCCCAATTATCTTGATTTTCCTGAAATCCTGGGACTGCGTGTGCCGTTGCCGACATTAGTCCAAAACAATAACCAGGATGAGCTTTACACGCTTCCTGAAATGAAAAAAGCAGATAAGGTTTTAGGCGATGTTTTTGCAAAAGCAGGAGCAAAGGACAAATATCTGGGCAAATTTTATGATGGAGAACACAAGTTCGATGCTGTAATGCAGAAGGATGCATTTGATTGGTTTGACAAGTGGCTTAAAAATAGCTGATAGTAAGCATCCCATTTAGCATCGGGATCATTTATAGAAAATACAAAAATTTGTTTACATTTACGGGCACGTGCCCGTAAATGTAAACTTGTAACTATCATGGCAGCTCAATCTTCTTCCCGCAGGCATTTTATTGCAACAGGATTAACCGCAGCCGCAGGCCTGTCGGTAATCAACCATCCGCTCTTCGCAGCGCTGCCAAAAGCTGCCGACAAGATACGTCTGGGCATTATTGGCACAGGTTCCCGGGGAGCTGGCTTGTGCACATTGATCAAGGAAATGCCTGAGATTGCATTGGTGGCATGTTGTGACACGATCCCTGAAAACCTGCAAAAAGGGTTAAGCCTGGCAGAAAAAGGAGCAAAAGGCTACTCCGATTATCGCAAATTGCTGGAAGACAAAAGCATTGACGCAGTGATTATTGCTACGCCCCTTTATTTGCATTATCCCATGGCTGTTACGGCCATAGAAGCCGGAAAGCACATTTATCTTGAAAAATCAATGACTTATGACATTCCGCAAGCCATTGATCTGGTCAAAAAAGTGAATGATTCTAAGCTGGTTTTTCAAATTGGTTATCAGTATCGTTACTATGGTTTATATCACCGGGTTAAGGAAATTATAAAGGAAAACTGGCTGGGTAAGGTTACGCATTTTGAATGTCAGTATAACCGCAATTCCAACTGGCGCTTTCCGGTGAAAGATCCCAAAATGGAGCGTCAGATCAACTGGAGAATGTATCGCGAATATTGCGGAGGCCCGCTTTCCGAGCTTTGCGCGCATGAAATTGATGTGGTGAATTATCTGGTCGACAGCCACCCGACAAAAGTCGTCGGCCTGGGAGGCATTAATTACTGGAAGGATGGGCGCGACACTTATGACAACATCCGGACAGTTTACGATTATCCGGGCGGCGTCAAGGCAAGCGTAACTTCTGTGCTTTCCAACGCATACAATGGTTACAGTATCAGGATTTTAGGAGACAAAGCAACGGTCGAGATCCTTCGCGACAAAGCATACATTTATGCCGAAACCACTAATAATGCCAAAGGAACTGTGGATGGTGTGACAGGTGCGACACTGGCGGTGACCACCCAGGGAAAAGGCGTAGAAGTAAGTTATGGAAAACCTGGCGAGGAAAGTCTGGAACCGACAGTTTATGCATTGCAGGACTTCGTAACATGCATTAAGGATAAAAAGAAACCCATTTCAAATGTTGAGACCGGGCGCGACGGCTCCATAGCCATCCATATGGGCAATGCTGCGGCGGACACGGAGTCCGTGCAGATCTGGAAGCCTGAATATTCCGTCTGAGCCATGCGGCTATTGCATTATATAAAAAACATTTTTGCAGGCTCGACCCTCTTGGTTTTGCCTGCTTTTTGCGTGATTAATCCGTCTGAAAAAAAGGACATCAGGCGCTTTCAAATCGAAGGTCTGGCGCAGGGCACGACTTACGCGATCACTTATTACAGTGAATTTGAATCAGTAAAAAAGCCCCGGATCGACAGCATTTTCCGCCAACTCGATCAGTCACTTTCTATTTATAATCCCCATTCCGTTATCAGTCAGTTTAATGAATCTGACGCTGGCGTTGCTATCGACGAGCATTTTTATAATGTTATCAAAAAGTCCCTGGAAATCCATCAGGAAACGAGCGGTGCATTTGACATAACCGTTTACCCGCTGGTGCGGGCTTGGGGGTTCGCAAATGAGCGGGTCAACATTATGCCTGACTCTGCTGAAATTCAATCTTTATTGCCTTGCGTAGGATCTGAAAAGCTCCGTTTAAGCCGCGAGAGACTGGATAAGAAGATTCCCTGCGTAAAAATTGACGTCAATGGCATTGCGCAGGGTTACAGTGTGGATGTGATGGCTAATTTTCTGGAAGCCAATGGGATAGCAAATTATCTTGTTGAAATAGGTGGCGAAATCAGGGTTAAGGGAAAAAAATATCCTGACAACACCCCCATGTCTATCGGAATTGAAACGCCCTCGGAAAATGCATTTTCGGCAACGGGTATCAGGCAGGTTATTCAAGTCCCGGCTGGCGCAGTGACCACCTCGGGAAGTTACCGCAACTTTCGGAAGGTCGGCTCGGGCAGGATCTCACACATTATAGACCCGAAAACAGGCTATTCCGCACAGACCGAAATCATTAGTGCAACCGTCATTGCCGACAATGCAATCACCGCAGACGGATACGATAATGCATTGCTGCTCATTGGTTTACAGCGTTCTATGGAATTTTTGGAAAAGCATAAAGACCTGCATGCTTATTTTATTTATCAAAAGCCGGACGGCACTGTTGCCGACACCAGCACCGCCGGATTTACCCAGTTTCTTAAATGACAAGTCTTACAATCACAACCCGATGCTTTTTAAAAAGCCTTCCCGGTAATTTTGCCCGATAGGAATCTCAGCTCCGTTTATGAAAACCCGATTTCCTTCAATATGGCTGATTTTGGCTTTATTAATAATGAAGGAGCGGTGAATGCGGAGAAACAATGTTGGCGGAAGCAATTCTTCGAAACCCGAAAAAGTCATGGCTGGCAAAAGCGTCTTTTGGCTTGTGACGATTTTGGTATAATTTCCGTTAGCCTCGGCATATAGCAGCTCGTCATGTAGGATTTTGTAGATCTTGTCGCCTGCTTTGATGAAAATGTAATCCGTAGCTTTGTCATTATTAACCTCCACAGCTATTTTTGGCGGTTCCTCCAAATGTTCCAGTGCCTTGTCGACAGCTATAATGAAGCGCTCCAGTGAAAATGGTTTGAGCAGATAATCGCAGGCGGCCAGGTCAAAAGCATCCACAGCGTGTTCCTTGTAAGCGGTTGTAAAGATGACCTGGGGCTGCTTTTTGAGTGTTTTCAAAAATGCAATTCCATCCATTACCGGCATATTAATGTCCAGAAACAGGATGTCGACCTTTATTTGCTGCATAACTGCCTTCGCCTGCAATGCATTGCCGCATAAACCAATCACTTCCAGGTTATCCAGATGGCCACAATAGGTTTTAAGGATATCCCTCGCAATAGGCTCGTCGTCAACGATAAGGCAATTGAATTTTTGCATAAACAGGTTTGCTAATCGGTATTTACTTGACTTTCAGCCTCAAAACGACTTGGTAAACATTCGGATTATTTTTTATAACAAGCTCGTGCTCATCAGGATAAAGCAATTCCAGTCGCTTATTTACGCTCCCAAGCCCGAATCCGCTGTGTTTTTCAACCGCTGAAATTTCTTTTTCCCGCTTATCATGGGAATTTCTGATTGAAAAAAGGATCAGGTCTTCCCATGTTTTTAATTCAATCGAAATAAAGATCTTTTCATCGGCTGTGTTTTTGGAATGCTTGAATGCATTTTCAATAAACACGATAAGCAGCATCGGGGCGATCTTGATTTCGGAGCTTGTGATCTCCTCAAAACTGGTGGTTAATACGAGCCTGTCGCCAATCCGGATTTTTTCAAATTCAATGTAATTATGAATGTAAACAAGCTCATCCTTGAGCGGAACAAAAACCTCATTGGCTTCATAAACAGAATATCTCAGCAGGTCCGAAAGCTTCAAAAGCAGAGGCGGAATGCGCTCGTGCTGCGTGAGCGACAAGCCATATAAATTATTCAGGGTGTTAAACAAAAAATGTGGACTGAGCTGCGATTGGAGCAAATGCAGCTCACTTTTGCTGTGTTCCGCCGCGGCCCGGGCTTCTTTCAACTGATTTTGCGTAACGCTGCGGCCTAGTTTAATGAGCATTCCCAACGCCAAACCACTCAGCAAAAAAGGAACCCAATATAAAAGCAGATTCAACGGCCCATAATCCTCATTAAGATATTCTGCGTGTACAAACACGAATACAATGCTGCCAAATGTGATGACAGACAGCGTGATAAGCACTTCATTAGAGATTGTTTTATATTTCAAAGCCCACAATTCCCCAAAATGCCTGCCCAGGAAAATGCAAATAATCAGGCATCCAGTCGCCGCGGCAGCCACAGCTTCGTCGTTATTGGTGCCAACAGCATTGGCAAAAGAATCAATGGCCAGCCAGATGGGCACGGCTGCAATGGCCGCCAGTATATAGTAAATGTTGATGCGTACGAATTGTATGAGTTGATTCTCCGCTAACTGCTTCATGGCCCGCTCCGTTTATACATTAAAGATGATGCAAATGTGCTTAACCACCATAATTTAATAGAGTATTCCGGTCAGACAATGCCGCGCTCCTGACGAAAAGCACATTCGTCTGGTCGAAAAGGTTGGACACGGTAAAAATCCGTTCTGTCAGCAGAAAGCCTTAGTCCGACAGCCATGTTTTCATTCAAATGATGCTACCTCAATATTTGAGCCATCAAAATGGATTAGCCATAAAATCTGAAAACATGAAAAAGACCAGCATTATCCTACTCTCCGCATTGCTTTCAATGCAAACGATGGCGCAGACGCCAGCTACTCAAAATAAGCCTGCTGAAAAAGTGCCGGAAAAGGCGAAGGACATCAATTTAAACGAAGTGGTAATTCAGTCAAAAAAGCCATTGATCGTGCAGGAAATTGATAAAACTGTGGTGAATGTGGAAGCGATGATCAGTGCTGCAGCAAGCAATACGCTGGAAGTTCTGGAAAAAACGCCGGGCGTTTCGATTAACAGCAATGGCGAGATCAGCTTGAATGGTCGCAGCGGTGTGCTGGTGCTGATCGATGGAAAAAACACTTACATGTCAGGGCAGGATTTGGCGGCTTACTTAAAGTCTTTACCTGGTGGCAATCTGGATAAAATCGAGCTCATTGACAATCCGTCTGCAAAATACGACGCCTCTGGCAATGCAATCATTAATATCAAATTGAAAAAGAACAGGATAGGAGGGTTTACCGGCAACATTTCGGCTGGCGTTTCGCTGGGAAGATATGCCCGGAACAATGATGCGGTTAATTTAAATTACAATTATAAAAAGCTGAATCTGTTTGCGAACCTGGGCTATAATTATGAACGAAATTACCGCAAGGATCATTTCGACCGGCGCTTTTTCGACGAAGGCGGCAGGTTGATCTCGACGGTTGATCTGCAAAATAATTTAGTATACAATGACCGCAGTCTCAATGCCAATTTTGGAATGGACTATTCGGCGACTTCGAAAACAGTTTACGGCTTGATCTTCAATGTGAATAAAGGCGAGCGAAACGGCATGTTTGACTATGAAAGCAGCGACTTCAATGCCAATCATCAATTGGAGCGCACCGGAAAAGGCGATACGAAAGCCAAAGACAGCAGAACGAACCTTGGTTTTAACTTCAATTTACAGCACAAATTTGATAACAAAGGCAAAGAGCTTTCTGCGGACATTAATTATTTGAATTACCAATCTAAGGGAAACCAGGCTTTGCAAAACTTCACATACGCACCGGAAGGCGCATTGCTTGGACACGAGAAATTCCGTTATGTCATTCCAGCGGGCATCGACATTTACACGGCGAAAGCGGATTATGTGCATCCCTTGAAAAACAAAGCACGGTTCGAAGCGGGTTTTAAATCGAGTATTGTCGATAATGACAATTTGAATAAATTTTACAATGTAAATGGCGCTGAGCAAACGATTGATAACAGCAAGTCCAATCATTTCAAATACCATGAAAATATCAATGCAGTGTATTTAAATGGGCAAAAATCCTGGAAGAGGCTGGGCGTCCAATTTGGCTTGCGAACTGAAAATACATTGGTACGAGGCAAACAGCTGGGAAACGATGCAGTCCAGGGCAGCGCTTTTACAAAAAACTATACAGGACTTTTTCCGAGCGCATACATCAGCTACAAACTGGACTCGCTGGGCAACAACACATTGGGACTAATGGCCGTGCGACGGATTAGCCGCCCGAATTATCAGCTGCTAAATCCGTTCCTTTTTTACCGGGACCAATATTCGTACACATCAGGAAATCCACTGCTTAATCCGCAGTATCAGAGCCGGATAGAGCTGAAATATCAGCATAAGCAGTTCCTGAATATGGGTTTGAGTTACAACAAATTTTCTAATCTTATTTTTCAGACAACAGAGGCGGTTAACGACATTTTTACAACCAGACCCAAGAACATTGCGGGAGGATTTATGCTTTTGCTGAACACAACCGTGTCCACTTCTCCGGCCGAATGGTGGTATTTAAATTACACAGCGCGCCTTTCCAAAATTGGAATGAATGGCCGGGTTTATACGGAAAACCTGCATTTCAATGTAAATATCCTGCGTCTCGAAGTAAACAACTATTTCACGATCAGCCCAACTTGGAGCGCAGAACTGGGCGGTTACTATGCCAGCCGGGATATGAACGGGCAGACATTAACCAAAGGAATGTATCGCGTGAATGGCGGCATTCAAAAAAAGATCTTAAAACGAAAAGGCAGCATGCGCGTAGCTTTCGATGATTTGTTCCATTCCTGGATTTATAATAACCAATCATTAAGCCTCAAACAATCCGAATATTTCCAGACGAGTGAATCGGACACGCAGCGCATAAGTTTTGCCATGACCTATCGTTTCGGAAAAGATACTTTCGCCCGCAAGCGCCGACATAATAACAATGCTTCGGACGAGGAAAAAGGCAGGATTGACTAAATCGGGCCGCTTGGGATCAATTATGATATCATTTAATTATCCCAATGGTCTTAACAACTCGTTTTGGAGTAGAACAATTGCAGCAGGGAAACGACCGGATAATTTTCGAGTAAATTATGAAAATAACCTGCTTAACAATTAATAGGCCTGCCCATAATTTGGAACAGGGCCACATTTCCTCCTATCATTAGGACTAAACCAAAACCTGAAATGGAACACAAGAGTAAAGAAAATGAGAAGTTGACCTCTTCCAGGAGAGACTTTGTGAAAGCGGCAGGCATTACGGCAGCCAGCTTTATGATTGTCCCCAGGCATGTGCTGGGTGGAAAAGGTTTCACGGCACCAAGCGATAAGCTTCTTGTTGCTGGTGTGGGAGCCGGTGGGAAAGGCACGTCGGACCTTGCCAATTTCGCAAAAAGCGGAAAGGCGGATATAGCTTACCTGTGTGATGTGGACGATCGCCGCGCAGCGACAAGCATTACTAATTTCCCCAAAGCCAAATATTATAAGGACTTCCGGGAAATGTTTGAAAAGGAATCAAAAAACTTCGATGCCGTTTCGGTTTCCACACCCGATCACACCCACGCGGTTGTAGCAATGGCGGCCATGCAGCTGGGTAAGCACGTGTATGTGCAGAAGCCCATGACGCACGACATTTACGAAGCAAGAAAGCTGACCGAGGCAGCAGCGAAATATAAAGTGGTGACCCAAATGGGAAACCAGGGATCATCCGGCGATGGCGTAAGAACATTGCACGAATGGTACGACGCAGGCACAATCGGCGATGTGGACACCGTTTACATTTGGACCAACCGGCCGATCTGGCCGCAAGGCATTCCCTGGCCGACGGAAAAACCACCGGTCCCGAAAGAATTGGACTGGGATCTCTGGCTGGGAACTGCACCTAAAAAAGATTACGTAGAAAACCTGATCCCGGGAAGCTGGAGAGGATGGTGGGATTACGGAACAGGTGCATTGGGTGACTTGGGCTGCCACCTGATGGAGGCCCCGTTCCGTGTGCTTGGATTGAAATATGCGACGGATATGCAGGCCAGTGTGGGCAGTGTTTTCACTGCTTTTGGCAAAAGAGGCATTTTCCCGGACAGCTGCCCGCCATCAAGCCACGCAACATTAACTTTCCCAAAAACACCAAAAACCAAAGGCCCGGTAACCATGCACTGGATGGACGGCGGCATTAAGCCGGAACGTCCTGAGGAACTGGGGCCGAATGAATTGTTTGGAGATGGCAACAGCGGTATTTTGTTTGTCGGTTCAAAAGGTAAAATGATGGCCAGCGAATATGCGGCAAATCCACGTCTGCTGCCATTGAGTAAAATGCAGGACGTGAAAGTAAAACAAAAGTTTGCCCGCGTACCAGGGAGCGCCGATGGTCACTATGCGCAGTGGGTAGAAGGCTGCATCGCAGGTTACGGTAAAATGGAGTTGAGCTCGCCATTCGAACTCGCAGGTCCGTTAACCGAAGCAATTCTCGGCGCAAATCTCGCCATTCGCGGAGCCGACATGCCAAAAGCCAGGGAAGACGGAAAAGGCTTCACTTACCCTGGAAGCAATATGAAAATGCTTTGGGACGCCCAAAACATGAAAGTCACCAACTTCGATGAGGTGAACCAGTTCGTCCGCCGACAGTATCGTGACGGTTGGAGTTTGGGGGTTTAGAGAGTAAGAAAGTTTAAAAGTTTAATAAGTAACAAAAAGCCGGATCACAGTCAATGTCGTGATCCGGCTTTTCGTTTGAGATCCTTGTATTTTGCTATTTTATTACATCTGACTGCCATATTCTTGCCGTGGCGCCATCGGCCCGGGGTTTCCCGTTTTTATCAAGAAGGTAACCTCCGTAGGATACGTCCAAAGAGTCGTCCAGTTTTTCCCAGGGAGACGAGCGATCACCGCAGGAAAACCAGCGAACTGATATGGCGCGATCTTGATCAGATAAGGTATCACCAACTTTGTATTTTTTATTGGCGTACATGAATGAATTTATGACAGCTTTGCGCTCAATATCATAGCAAATGTTCAATTGCTCAGACTCCTTGGCGGACATGTTACATTGGTAATCACGCTCAATATCCAACGCATCCCGCTCTGAATGATGAAGTATATATAATTCTGTTTCTTCAGCTTGAAGCTGGCGCTTGCAGCCAATCAGTTCTGTTTTATGTTTAATTTTTAAAGAAATGAGCTTCATTTTGTATTTCGCATCTGCCGGCGCGGACTCTTTAATAAAGGTTTCCATTTCTTTTTTATGAAACTCTTTTAACTGATATATCTGTGACTTGGGATCTTGCTCAGCGAGGGCAAACTTTTGATTTAACTCAGCCGACTCTTGTTTTTGACGCGCCATTAATCTCAGATACTTTTCCTGACGCTCAACACCTTGTTCTGCTGATTTTTGATATCTGATTTTTAAATTACGCTCATGAGCTCGTTTTAACGCATTTAATTTGATCTGGGCTTCTTGATTTGTCATAGAAAGTGCATTAACATTAGATCATATCAAAGTGATAAATGCATGAAGTATTTATATCAAGCTGTCCATCCCAACAAATTCAATTCCATCTTTAAATACTAAATCTAGCCCGTGTTCTTCGTCCCAATCGCATTTGAAGCTGATCTGTAAATAGATTTCGCCTTCTTTACCTCTGGAAATGTAGATGCCATTGGCTCTCACAAATTTCCAAACATCATTGATGTGGGCTAGATCAAGTAATTCCTCTAATGCAATCGCATTTAGAATCCAGGATTCTGGATTCTGTACTTGTTTGAACATTGTTATACATTCATGATCGAAGCCTGTTATTTCAAAAATGTTAGTGCAGTGGCCATAAACAAGCGCCGACAGTGCATTTCGATCTAAAATTGTCTTTTCTAGAAATGCGTTTAATATCGGATCTGTTTCAGCCGCAAGCTTAGCGGCTTCGTCTGGGTTAGATGCTCTTAGGGATATTCGCATTGCCTGATTATTCAGAAAAGGAATCTCAATAGGTATGCTTTCCCAGCAATCAAAAGGATAAAATTTTGACTTCCATTCTCCGATAACAGTTGATTTAATGACTCTTTCCATGTTGCATCTCTTTTCGTTATCAGACTAGGACGGGACTCAGAATTATAGATGTGATTCAAACTTGTCAAGTAAATAGCCTCATTTCTTTTGCAAAGAATCATTTATTGATTTACTAAACAGTCAATGTTTACCTTCCGGATGTTATGGGTTATTTTAAGGTAAAGCAGAATAGCTAACAAGCAAAAAAGGACGTCCCAAAAGTGTGGAATGTCCTTTTAAAAGTCTAAATAATTATAAGGGATGGTTTGCTAACCTTTACGTCGATACAGATACGGAGCCTTGTTGGCTGCTCCGGTGAATTTCTTTTCCAGACGTTCCAGCACATTTAAATCCAGGATCTTTTTTTGGAAATTGTTGCGGGCGAAAGGCTTATCGTAAATGGTTTCGTAAAGTTCCTGAACGTCCTTCATTGTAAATGTTTCAGGCAGAAGGTTGAATGCGATCAGCTTTTCATCCAGATTAAACCGGAGTGCGTTCAGCGCCCTTTCCACGATCTCGTTGTGGTCAATGATCATTTCGGGCAGCTCTTTGATGTTATACCAATTAATGGACGAGTCGAGATCCGTTTTCTCGGGAACGACCTGATTCAGATCCACGAGCGCGTAATAGCCAATTGAAACGAATCTCCTGGTAAACCAATCGAATTCTTTCCCGTGCTGCCCATTTTCACTAAGGAGTTGAGGATTTAACGCAATCAGCTTATTCATGAAGATCAGGCTGTTCCTGGCAGCTTTTCCGAAAATGTAAAACTGATCAAGATAAATTTCGCTGATTCCCGTTCGTTGCTGAAGAATACGGTTTGCCGCCGTATCGATATCCTCATCTTGCGAAACAAACCCGCCGGGTAATGCCCAGAAATCGCCGTTGAAATTTAGTTTCGGCACTAAAACTTTCAACTGTTTATCGTGATAACCGAATATCACGCAGTCGATGGACAGCTGCTGGATATAGTTTTGTTCACTTGGATTACGCATCATGTAGGTTTAGGATGTGGTACTATACAAATGTAAAGTAGAAAAATATTTATTGTCTAATTTTTAGACAATAAATAAATTAATTATAGCTTTGTTTCACTTAATCAAAACCAAGATATCGGATGAAAGTTAAATTTCTACTATTGCAGATGCTCGCTTTGGGTTTTTGCATGGTTTTTAAAACCGCTGATGCGCAAACTGCAAAGGTTAATGTTCTGGTTTTCAGCAAAACGGCTTCTTTCAGGCACGAATCCATTGCTGCTGGTAAAACGGCGTTGGCGAAGATGGCGAAGGAAAAAGGTTTTGGCGTGAGCTTTACAGAAGATGCCTCCCAATTCAACGAGCCCAACCTGAAAAAATACAACACGGTTGTATTTCTCAACACCACCGGAGATGTGTTGACCAACGAGCAGCAAGTTGCATTTGAACGATACATTCAGGCAGGAGGCGGTTACACGGGTATACATGCAGCCACGGATACGGAATATGAATGGCCCTGGTACGGGCAACTGGCGGGCGCTTATTTCCTGGATCATCCCATGACACCCAGTAATGTGCAGAAAGGGAAATTTATTGTGACCGAAAAAAATCATTGGGCTACACAAGGCATGCCGGATGAGTTTGAAAGAACCGATGAGTTTTACAGCTTCAAAGACATTTCACCCAAGATCAATGTTGTTCTGAAAATTGATGAAAAAAGCTATATAGGCGGTAAGAACCCCGATTTTCACCCAATCAGCTGGTATCACGAGTTTGATGGAGGCCGGTCTTTTTACACCGCTATGGGACATACCGACGAGACATTCTCGGAACCTCTCTTTTTGAACCATCTTTATGCCGGCATTAAATACGCTGCTGGCGGCGACGCGCCGAAGACAGTTGATTTCTCGAAATCCAGACCGGAAGAAAACCGTTTTACCAAAGTTATTTTGGAAGAAAAGCTGGATGAACCAATGGAGCTGAGCGTGCTGGATAAGGATCGTATCCTTTTCATTCAGCGTAAAGGCGAAGTGCGGCTCTATAATGTTAAAACCAAAGAACTGAAAAACATTGCCACTATTCCTGTCAGTACAAAGTATAAAAACAAGGAAGGCAAAGAGTCCACAGGGGAGGATGGGCTATTAGGCTTAAACAAAGACCCGAATTTTGCTCAAAACCACTGGATCTATTTATACTATTCCATTCCCGAAGCGCCTAAAAATGTGCTTGCAAGGTTTGAAATGAAGGGTGATCAGTTGGATATTGAATCAAAAAAGGTGTTGTTGGAAGTAGAGACGCAGCGTGAGGAATGCTGTCATACTGGCGGCTCAATTGCCTGGGACAAAGCGGGTAACCTGTATTTGTCAACAGGCGATAACACCAATCCGCACGGCTCAAACGGTTACAGCCCTAGCGACGAGCGGGAGGGGAGATCGGCATGGGATGCACAAAAATCCTCTGCGAACACCAATGACCTCCGTGGCAAAATCATTCGAATTAAACCACAGCCGGACGGGTCCTATACGATTCCGGATGGCAACCTTTTCGCCAAAGGCACGCCACAAACGCGCCCGGAAATTTTTACAATGGGCCACAGAAACCCATTCAGGATTTCAGTAGATCAGAAAACGAATTACGTATATTGGGGAGAGGTTGGCCCTGATGCGGCAAAGCCCGACTCGGGCAGAGGGCCGGCCGGTCATGATGAGGTGGGACAGGCGCGTAAAGCGGGTAATTTCGGCTGGCCGCATTTTGTAGGGGACAATAAGGCATATAACAAATTTGATTTTACCGCAAACAAGTCCTCGGAACTATGGGACGTTGCCGCGCCAACAAATAATTCTCCTAATAACACAGGCCTAAAAGTGCTTCCACCTGCTCAGAAAGCATTTATCTGGTATCCTTACGGTGCATCCAAAGAATTTCCTTTAACAGGAAGCGGCGGTCGAAATGCAATGGCTGGTCCCGTTTTTTATTCGGATGCATTTCAGGGTGCGCCCAATGCTTTTCCGGCTTATTACAACAGCAAGTTGCTCACTTACGACTGGATGCGCGGCTGGATTATGTCTGTTACCATGGATAAGGAAGGCAATTTTGCGGCGATGGAGCGGTTTATGCCCAGCTATAAATTCTCAAATCCGATGGACATGGAATTTGCAGAAAACGGAGATTTATATATGCTTGAGTATGGGACTGGCTGGTTTTCTGCCAATGACGATGCCCGTTTGATTCGCATTGAATACAATGGCGGCAACCGCAAACCGCAGATCCAGATGGCTTCAAATAAAATGGGAGGCGCTGCACCGCTTGCATTGAAACTAGACGCGAAAGGGACTGTCGATGCAGATAATGACATGCTGAATTATTCATGGAAAATCACCTCCAAAAATGGTTTTACCAAACAAATCAATGCTCCGGAAGCAAATCTGACACTTACAAAGCTAGGGGTTTATAAAGCGACGCTGACGGTGAATGATGGTAAAGGCGGTGTGAGCTCACAATCCATGGACATTACAGTAGGCAATGAACCACCTGTTTTGAGCCTCGATATGCCGATGGGCAATAAATCCTTCTATTCGGCAAATAAACCGTTCAACTATGATGTCAAAGTTTCTGATAAAGAGGATGGGACGTTGGAAAAAGGCATTGACAAAGAGCGTGTCGCGGTAAATATTGATTATCTGGCCGAAGGTTTTGATAAAGTCGCTATTGCACAAGGGCACCGTTCGGCGGACGCCAGCGCTGCGTTTGCCCCTGGCAAAAAACTGATTGAGGCCAGCGATTGCAAGGCCTGCCACAGCGTGGATAAAAAATCAATCGGGCCTGCTTACCGCGAAGTTGCAGCGAAATACAAAGGCGATAATTCTGCTGTCGAAAAGCTCACAAAGAAAGTAATCGCTGGTGGAGGAGGCGTTTGGGGGGAAACGGCCATGGCGGCACACCCACAATTGTCGGCGGCTGACGCATCGGAAATGGTCAAATACATATTGAATGTTGCCAATGAAAAGTCTGCGGAAAAATCGATGCCGGTAAAAGGCACTTATGTGGCCAAAGTTCCTGCTGGCGATAAAGGTAAGGGCGTTTACATTGTACGGGCAGCCTATGAGGATAGCGGTGCCAGCGGCCTGCCAGCATTAAAATCGGAAAAAACGCTTGTCTTGAAGAATGCAAAGGTGGATATGCACAGCTTTGACGTGTACGAAGACATGATGAAGATTTCCAATGGTGGAATGAACCTGGCCATCGCTTCGAAGACCGGCGCATACATTGTGTTGAAACAGGCGGATTTGAATGGAATTTCGGAGTTGCAGTTACAGGCTCTTGCACCCAAACCGCAGGTAAATGCAGTGGGCGGAAAAGTGGAACTGCGCCTTGACAGCCCGACAGGCCCGTTAGTCGGCGTATCCGAATTCCTGGAACCATCCGAAAAACTGGACTTTAAGCCTAATATGCTCAGTATCCCGATCAAAATTGCTGACAAGGCAGATGGCAAGTTGCATGACGTTTATCTGGTCTTTACTAATCCAAAAGCAGACGGTCACACACTGATGGTGCTGTTAGGTGCGGAATTCAAACTTGCTGAAAATCAATAAATAATGATCGTTTTAATTTAACTCAATCCAATGCAATGAAAAGAACCTGTATCGTTATCGTAGTTTTATTTTTAGGAATTGCCGTTAAAGGCTTTTCACAAACCGCTACAACAAATGACCTGTTTTTGGGTAAATGGGAAGTTTTGGTTGTCGGCACGCCGGATGGAGATTCCAAACTGGTTACAGAACTCACCAGGAAAGATGGTAAACTGACCGGCGAATTAAAAGATCCGACAGGCAAAAATCCGGATGCATTGCCAATCTCGAATATCATCGAGGAAGGCAATAAGATGACCATCTATTTCGAAGCACAGGGAACGGAGGTTTCACTGGACCTTACAAAAGTGGATGATGACCATTTGAAAGGTTCCGTAATGAGCGGCATGTTTGATGCGACAGCGGTTAGGATTAAGGAGTAGGTTTTAATCAGTAAACGTATTTTTGCCGGAAATGAGATGCCATTGGCAAGGCACTCATTTCCGGCATTTTATTTTCCGTGAATTATCACTTTACCCGGAAATGTGACGAAGGCTTCATTCCGGTCATTGATCAGCAAAACCTTGTAAGTGTAAAGCCCGGCCGACTGGTCAGATGGCATCCAATACCATTCATTAGTAAGCGCTCCCGAGGTTAACGAAAGAATTTTATCTTCTACTACAATGCCCCTTTGGTCATAAATAATGTATCGTATTGATTTCAGATCGGTCTTTTCGCTCGTTTTTAGCTCGAAACGTAAATAGGACGCGGCGGGATTTGGGCTTACGATGAGTTCGGTAGGCATGTCATCATCGTCAAGGATCTCGAAAAGCATCCTGTAAGGCTGAACCACAGCGTTTCCAGCGCGATCCTTGGCATTGATTAAAATTTCGTAAACCCCTGGCGCCAGGTCCGATAAATAACTCAGTTGTAGCGCTTTTAAGTCAGTTGGGTTTATTTTAATATTATTTTTCGAATAAGTGATTTTCTCAAAGTCACACGCATCATCCCCACAGCGCTTGATAAAGATTTCGATAAGGGATGTGTCCGGTATAAGTTGCCTGTCATCCGAAAGATAAATTGCAATCTCAGGCTTAGACGCAACGATTTCTTTGCTTGCCAATAACCGGTCATTAAATTTTACAGTCAGCAACGGCGGAACAACATCTTTTGCATTCTCTGAGGTAAATGTGTTTTTGTCTTTTATAAGATCCCAGTCAATATCTAACTCAGCAACATTATTATTGACATTGAGCTCATTAATGGCTCGTTTCGGATCGATTTCAACACGGATTTTTTGAATGTCGCGGGAATTATGAAAAGTGACCTGCAATACGTTTTGGGAGGCAAACGATTCAACAGATTCTGTTTTGATGCGGTTTCCTTTCCTTCCGAAATACGTCACCGAAACAGGAACATTCTGTCCCGCTAAGAAACGGCCATTGTTTGACATTTTAATCTGCACTTTCAAGGAATCCGACGTGCCGATGGACTTATTCGCAGACTGTCCATGCAGTGCAATGCTTTCGTCGGGATCAACTGCATAATCAGGTTTGTTTATCGTAATCAGCTTTAAAGCAGGATCGCCTTGCAGTAAAGTTTGGTGTACATTGGCAATGCTGTGTGCGTCATTGTGCTTTGAAACAATGTCGTTCGCGACAGCCATCTGAATCTTTCCGATCGGCAAATGGGCGGTAGCCGAGTCAGTGAACATAAAATGATACAATCTTTGTAAATATGCCGCGGAAGGGCTCACGTAGCTTTCATAAGAGTTGGCGATAATGGCAATCGCTCCGCGGTTCGGCGCCAGCAGCCAATCCAGGGAAAGTGTAATCCGGTCAGTGGAGTTAGCTGTTTTCGGTTTTTGATTAAATTTATTAGCGAAAATGTTTCCTACCCCACAGCCGTTGAAATACATCATCGGATATTTGTGCAGATTATTGTAACTGCGAGCGGCATCGGTAATGTAGCCCATATCCAAATCTGTAATATACCAGGACCCATGTCCGAAAAAAGTGATCAGCCCTACACCTGCATTCACTTCGGCGGTTATATTGACTGGCTCCGGTTCCTGCATGGCCTTTTGCTTGACAAATTGCTTCACTTTCCCGCCCAGCTCGCCTTTTTCTACGTCAGGTTCGAGTGCGGTCAGCAGCCCCTTTAACTGACTGATTTCGCCAACCGTTTTTCCTCCGTTCAGGTGCAGCACATTCTTCCGCCAGCTGTAATCTTTCATGCTTTCGTAATCCTTTACTTTTTGCAAATAATCGATAACATGTTGATTAGTAACAGCTGATAAGCGGCCGACAGGAATTGCGGGCACGTCCTGCGGTGCTCCGGCCAGCCCTTCCACAAGCAATATATCAGAAGCTGGATACCCGATCGTGGGCACTTCGCCTGGCAGTTCCCGTTTCATTGCTTCGTTTTGTGTGATAGACTTCCCAATGAGGAACAAATATTTATCCTTACTTCCGTCGGTGAGCATATAGGCCAAAAATTTCCGGATCGCAACAGGGCTGGGCTCGCCGTAATTGAATTGATTGTAAATGTCCAGAATGTTGATAACCAGCGGCTTGAATCCTCCGCCAACCTGTGATGCACGGTAATTAGCAAATTGCTTCGCGCCTTCCAGTAAGCTGTCTGTTGTAATAATAATGTAATCGGGTTCTTTTGGAATCGATGTCTGAAATTTGGCCTCTTTGATTTTTGCAGCATCCACTTTCACAACCTCTTTTGTGGCAAGTAAAATTTGTTCTTTGCCAGCCCGGCGCGGAACCATAACGCTTTCATTTTTACCTTTCAACAAAATCGGATTGTCGGGATCCGAGATATCCAGTAATGTAAAGCCGGCCGAAGCGCCTTTAATCGAAACTCTGCTCGCATTGTCCTTCGTTGGAAGTAGCCTGAACTCCTTACCCGGTTCATTACCAATTTGGAATTGCTGTGGAAATTCAACAGCATAGTAAGTGAGGGAAAACCTGTCCAATCTATCTGCATTAACTGTTTTAAGAGAAATCATCCCGCTGTTATCAGCATCCGTATCCTCAGGTTTCAGTTCGAAAGTGTATTCTGTGGGAGTGAATCGGGAACTTGCAAGCACCGTAACAAGCCGCAGCGACTTCGAATTTTTACCAACATAAATTTCAATTTTATGCTCCTTATCACTTCTGCCGTGTATCAGCAGCTTAATGGTTGGTTTTTGAGCTATGTTAACCAGGTTTTGTAATTTAAACTTTCCGGTCAGAGAACCAGCTCCGTCCTTATCCTGCATTTTGCCAGTCCGGCTAGCGCCCAGCTCAAAGAAGCTGTTCAGAAAGGAGGGTTTGCCGATCGGATTGGTTGTACCCAGCGAATATTCGTTTTTGAAAACCGTTGCTACATTTTCCTTATGGAATGGGAGGAGGGGCACATTGCTGTCTATCGGCTCGTCGATGACCTTTGCTCTGTGGCCCGGTGAATCGCCCAATGTCAAAAAATAAGAGCCTTCATCCGAATACATGCTGAAATACGGATTGATGCGTGAGTTCATCGGTCGGTACAGCAGGGAATCGCTCGCGCCGTCGTTGGGTACGGCATAGAAAAGGATTTCTTTATCAGATATGCTTATAATTGATACTTGTCTGCCTCTTCTCCATAGCTGAATTTTATCGGGAGAATCGGTAGGGAAACTCCCGGGTAAGTCAGAAAAAGAGATTTTATGCAGCCCTTTTTTGGCCACCCCAATCCTCACATAAGGCTTGCCATAATGGATCCAACTATTGGCAAAAGGCGCTCCCCATTGCGCATTAGCCATATTTGCCGTCAGCAAAGCTGCAATCAGGGATGTTATTTTAATGAATGTATTGATATCGTGACGCATACAGGCTTTTGGAAACCAGGCCGGATTTTGGCCAATGTCCCGCAAGAAAGGGCGCATGATCCACTAAATGCTTTTCCATTTAGTAAACGTCGGATATGAGTTATTCTGAGGTTACTTTCTAAGAGCATCTTCATTTGACGGAGTGCGCTCATATACATGTTACCCTCGTGATGGAGGCCTGGAATTGATAGTCTCTGACATCGGTAGCACGCATTTTTAAGCCTGTATAAAAAACCGGATGAACGCTTATAGCTGGAAATAACCGTTTGCAAGCATGTAAGATCGTTGTATATTGTGTCCTTTAAATTTGCAACCGAACATATTTATAAGAACATGAACAAAAATGGAGATATCATTATCATAGAAGATGATCCAGATGACCGCTTCATGCTCGAAGAAGTGTTCATTATTTTAGATTTTCCCAACAAACGGAAATATTTCGACGACGGATCAGCGGCCCTCGAATACCTTGAAAGTACAAACGATCTGCCTTTTTTGATCTTATCAGATGTAAATATGCCAAAGCTGGGCGGCTTGGAGCTAAGAAAGAAACTATACACCGATGCCAGACTGAACTTGCGCTGCATTCCCTACCTTTTCTTTTCAACCAGTATCGATCAAAGTGCCGTGATCGAGGCATACAGCATGTCCGCACAAGGGTTTTTTGTAAAACCTGTCAAATTCGAAGAGCTGAGAGACACGATTAAGCTGATCGTTGACTACTGGAGAAAGTGCGCCGCACCAAATAATTTTTAAGGCGCCAGCCTAACGTGGTTGTGGATCGGCTGAGAACATGCGGTTAGCCATTTGGTGATATAAGATTATTTGTAAAATTAGTTGTATTTTATCTGCATTACAGCGTAATTCGAAAGATCTTGTAACCACCTTCTTATTTGTGATTGGCCATGAAAAAATTGCTCTGCCTGATCTTTCTTGCGCTAGCCGGCCTGCTTTTAAATTGTAAAAAAAACGCCGAAGTTCTAGTTATAGCACCAAATCCTGAGCCTGAAAAAGCGAATTTGACCAAGGCTGTTGAATTCCTGAAAGGAATTTCGGTTACCGGTGCGGATAAAATTGTATTTGACAGCGTCACAAATAGCTACATGGTAAGTTTGCCGGACAGGTACGATGAGAACGAAGCTGAGATTACGGTATCCATGCAAAAAGACATCGTGCTCTGGGATAATTATAAAACCGGCGTGACGGCCGATAGCATCATTAAGTACAAGTATAAAGGTACAAGTCCGCTAAATTTCAAAGTAAGTGATAATCCGGAAAAAAGCTGGTTTATCTTTAATGTGTATTTCAATTTTTCGGGCACACCTGAAATAGAGCTGCTTAGTAAAGAAATACCTATCAACTCAACTGGGAGCACATTGCCGATCCGTTACCTGGCCAAAGTTGGCAGTATCCCCGCAGCACCTGAGCAGAATGGCACAATGGTCAGGATCATCAATCGGAAAACGGGTTTCATAACCGAAAGTTCTCTTCAGTTGGAGAATCTGTACGTGAACTTTAACGAAGCGCAGAATTTGATTACAAACGATCCCCTCGCAATCGAAATCCATTTGTATAATCAAAATGCTGTTGTTTTCGAAGGGGTCAAATTTACCAGGGGAGTGCCTGCGTTTTTTGTAGCGCCTGACTATAAATTCGAATATTCCCGAAAGGACACCATTAAAGTCACTGGCGGCTTTTTTCTTCCCAATGCAAAATATTCGGTAACATTCAGCAGTGATTTCCTGTCCGCACCGGTTACGAAAAATGTCCGTTACCACGATGTTTCACGACTTACACTGGACAATATTCCTGCCAACCTTCCTGAGGGGCCCTACCTGATCTCTTTCCACGAAAACGGCAAGCTGTTGGGTAAAAGCGCCATATATATGTCAAATCTTGGACCTAGTGCCGTTACAAGCATTTGGATGAGCAAAACAAATGCCATAGAAAACATCTGGAAAGGTGAGCTGGGCGGAGCTGTCATTCGAAATGTAAATTTGCCGTCCTGCAATAGGGGGGATTTTTTCTTTGCAAGAACGCTGCCACTGGTTGCCGGGAATTTAAGTAATGCAAAATTGCCCAACCTGCGTTTGAAACGCGACGGAGTGACCGTCGAACTGAAAGCATCACTACAAATCTTTCATTGGGCAATAGCAGGGGTAAGTTTTGCAGTTGGCAAGTACACCATTCCTGCCAACCTGGCACCAGGAGCCTATGAAGTCACTTCAATCCACGTCGTGGACGGTAAGGAATCCAAGCCATATTGGTCGAAGATGGAAATACGGTAAGTTTCGTCTGTATGCTTCGCTGTATTTGAAAAAGGTTTCTCTGGCATGATTTTTAGTGATCGCGGATGATTCTAAACAAATTGTTTGGGTCCTATTGTCATACTACGCGCAGAATCGAATGCGAACAGACAGTATGAACAACAAACCACTACATCAATTAACTTTTTGACCAAATGAAAGCGACCTTATTATTAGTTACCTGTGTCTTGCTAAGTGCCGTTCTGGCATTTTCAGACCGTTTTGAAAACGATTCGCCAGACAAAACGTTTGTGCTGGCTGCTGCTGCCGGGGGCATGCTTGAAGTAAAGCTGGGCGAACTGGCAATGAAAAAAGCAGTATCGGCAAAATGCAAGGATTTCGGTAAAATGATGATCACAGACCATACCAAGGTCAACGATGAACTGAAAGCGATGGCTGCCAAAAAGCAGGTGACTATCCCTGCTGCGCTAAGCCCTGCAAAACAGCAGAAGTTTGACAGTCTTGCTGCGCAGAGTGGTGAGAAATTTGATTTGCTGTATATGAACATGATGATTGCTTCCCATGAAGAAACGATTGGTCTATTTCAGAATGAATCGAATGAAGGAAAGGATCCTGATTTCAAGAAATGGGCAGATTCCAAGATCCCGGCATTAAAGCATCATCTGGAAATGGCGAAAGCCCTGTGGCCTGCAAATTCTGCCGGTTCAACCGTAAAGTAACCTGATAACCGTAAAGAGTAAAGCCGTTCAGCGCCATAAGTATTTGCCTGGACGGCTTTATTGTGTCCGCAAGAAGCTGAGCTATCGGTCCTCACCCCGAAAAGTTCGCCCGGAAACTGGATGGCGATTCCCCCGTTTTGGTTTGAAACAGCCTGCTGAAATAAGCAGGATCATTATAACCCAAATCATAGGCGATTTCCTTGGCTGTAAGCGAAGTATGAACCAATAGGCGTTTTGCTTCCAGTATAATGCGGTTTTTGATCACCTCATTAGGCTGCGGCAAACGCAAGCGGTTAAATTTATGGGTAATTGTCTTCGGCGCCATGCACAGGAAATCGGCATAATCGGCGACGGTGTGTTTGGATTTATAATGCTCTTCCACGAGCCGGGTAAACTTGCGGAAAAATTCCAGATCGCTTTGCTGGTCGGTCACTTCATTGGTTAAATGCTGTCTTTTCCAGGAGCGCGTCGCGCGGATGAGCAGTTGTTTGAGATAGGTCCTGACCATTTCTTCCAGCGAGCTGTCATTGAGATTGAATTCCTGGATCATTTCTTTAAACAAACCACCCAGAAAAGCGTTTTCCGCCTCAGAAAGCTCCACTTTGGGCATATTCCTGATGTTGTTGAAAAGCAAGCCATCGCAGGCAACTTCCTGATCGTGAATCTGAATGCAGTAAAAATCGCGGTTGTAAAAAATGAAATAACCGCTTTCTTCGCCAGCTGCTTCCAATTCAAGATATTGATTGGGGCTGATAAAAAACAATGTCGGCTGCTGCGTGTCGTAACAGGCAAAATCCACCCTCAGCTTGTAGCCGGCGGGCAGATAAAGGATCTTAATGTATTCCTTATAGGCTGGCCCGTTGATCGCGTCCGTCTGCTCCTGGCTTACGTGCAGCAACCCCAGCGTCTTTAAATTATTGTTGAAAACGGTCGTACTCATGGCTATATACGCTTGTGAATGGCAGGAGTTTTTTATTTCAAAATAGATAAAAAACCTGTGAAGCGATGATTTGCTTCACAGGTGTAATCGTTTGTTTAATTTCTGGCAAACTTTTCAAGTTCGGAGTTGAATTTATCCATTTCTTCCAGGAATAACCCGTGTCCGCCTTTTTCAAATTTCACAATGTAGGAACCTTTGATGGCTTTATTCAGCTGTTCAGCCTGAGCGAAATCACACAGTTTGTCGTTTACGCCGTGGAATATCGCGACCGGCATTTTGATTTTTGACAACTCAGGACGAAGATCCAGGTTACCCAATGCTGTAATGGCTTGTGTAGTAGCGTAGGGTGATGCATTCAGGTTGATGCTTTCCAGCCATTTGATAGATTCCGGTGAAAGTCCGCCTTCCTGCCCTTCAAATGCTTTCCCGAAACCTGCTACGAGTTGCTCGCGGTTGGTTTTTGTCTGCTTGATCAGATCGGCTGCGCCCTGTTCGGTGATGCCGTAAGGATGGCCTTCGCGTTGTTTCCATGATGGACCTGTTGCACCGAATAAGGCTAATTTCTTGATATGTGCACCATTATATTTAGTCACAAAGTGTAGGGTCACAGCGCTTCCCAACGAAAATCCTCCAAGCGTTGCGTTTTCAATTTTCAGTTTTTCCAAAACCACTTTAATGTCGTCGGAGAAAGTGTCGAAATCGTATTTTCCATAAGGTCTGTCTGATTTTCCAAAACCGCGGAGGGAAATGCCGATAACCCTGAACCCTTTTTCAACCAAATACTGGTATTGATATTCGTACATCTCATTGTTCAGCGGCCATCCGTGGATGAGCACCACGGGCTGACCTTCGCCAAGGTCGATCACGTGTAGTTTTACATTTTTCTCTACTTCAATGTATTCTTCTCTTCCCAGGGATGCCGACTTGCGTGTTTGTGCGAACAGGAGTTGGCTTTGGATAAAAGTGAACATGAATGCGATGGTCAAGGCAATAGTTTTCATCTGAATGGTAAGTTTGAAATTTTAAGTTAATCTGCTAACCGTTAGCGGATTGTCGTTCTGTTTTGACATGACAAAGGTGGCAGGATAAACCGCGCAGAAGAATGGATAAAAGGCAATGCGCCTTGTACATTTTTCCCGAAAGGGGGAATTATGGCCGGTAAAAAGTCGCGAGTTGGTTCAATCGCTGCCTGACCAGCGCGTTTTTCATGGGTTCGAACCGTGCCAGCTCTACATGGTTTTTTGTAACGACGATATAAAATGGTTGATTCATTTTTGCTGTAAGGTGATAGATAGTTGCAAGTTCTGCGATATCTTCAAACCACGCCGCCATTGCATATAAGGAAGGAAAAGGCGTCTTCGCCAGTCTCGTATAAACTTCCGGTGCCAGGCTGATCGGCAATGGCTTTCCGCTTCGGAAACGGGTTTGTTCGAGCAGAGAATCAATGTATGGTTCGGCAGGCACATTCATCATGCGCCAAATATCTTTGGTAAACTGTGTCGGTGGCACGATTGCGCCTGCTTTGGCAGGGTGCGGGTTAATGTCCAGCACCGCGTCCACAATGTGCGTCGCCTCATGCATGAGCACGTAAATGATCGCATCCATATTCCCGCCCTCGACCCGAACGCTATAATTAGAATCCGCTTCCTGCTTGAAACAGGTATTTTCCTTCCAAGTCGCCCACTGGGAAATGTTCTCGTCCAACAAGCTGGCCCGAAAAGTAATGTTAAACATTTTCGTTGCGCCTCCCGTGTCAACCGGTGAGGTCAAGGCAGTATTCGGCATGTTGTCCATGAAGCTGATGCTTTGCAAATGTTGTTTCAAGATGCGCTGGTGCAGTGGTGTCAAATGTGCAAAAGCTTTATTTACTTTCTCTTTTTCGGCGGGTGTCAACGTGCGGTTAACGGGCTTCATTCCAGCCTCGCGGAAGCTTTTGAAAACACTTTCGGGTGCAATTTGAATGCGTTGGGAAGGATCACTTCTATCAACATGAACCTGCTTTTGCGCCCAGGTAAGGGATAGCATACACAGCGTAAGTAATGTGGCAATAGCAACTGAAAGTCGAGGCTGAATGGTCATTTGGAAGTGAAAATATGATAGCAAAAATTTTTGAATGAACGTTAAACAGCACTTGTATAACTTAATTATATATATTTGAAAATCTTATCATTTTGATTATGAAATTATCTTTTGCCACATTGACTTTAATAATGCTTGCGCATCAGGCCTGCGCACAGTCCTCGTTGCTGAAAGGAACCTGGATTACCCCGGACCAAGAGTTGATCGAAATTTTAAATCTCGGCCGGGATTCAAGCAATGTTCTAGCTAATAAATCGCTGCGAGAGGACTATTTCCTCTTGTTCGTTTTCGGGGACACATTGAGTTTTCAACAAATATATACAAGCTCTGCAACAGACCTCAAAGTGGAATATGTAGATCGATACGACTTGAAAGTCGTCAGTTGTAATGATTCGAATCTCGTTGTAAAGCCGGTTTCCAAGTTGTCAAAAGCTTATTTTCAGGGCCGTCCGCTTCTGAAACTCAGGAGAAAAGAGCAGGTGATTGATACGACGATTATCTTTGAAAAAATGACTTATCACGCTACACCGGCTTGGTTTAGTCCCACGGTTTCACTCGAACTCGACAACCGCAAAAATCTGTCGTTAGAGATTACAAATGACTTTTATAAGTATAATGGCAACCTGGCAACCGGTCATTACACCGCAGTGCTGGATGATGGCACTTACAACCAGTTTATTGCGACGCTGCAAAACAGTGGCATACGAACGCTGCGATTTGGAAATATGGTGGTGAATGACTCTCCGGAAATCACGATCGATATTTATTTTAATGGATCGCGGAAGTATTTGAAATCGACAGATGTTCCCCGATCAGCCAGCGACCTCCTCTCCTTTATTATGTCGCGTTTACAGGTATATCCTGGTCTGACGGCGTTAGATATCATTGATACATTAAAACGTTAAAGGATTTAATCAGTGATTTTCAACGAGCTAATTAATACATCTTCCAATTCAAGATGATAATTCATCACAGCCGGACTGCCCGGAAATGTACCGCTCACTTCCACCGTAAGTTTTCCTTTTGTGTCATTTTGATGAAAATCAATGGGTGTCAACTGCATATTATACTTTTCTGTCGCCTCTTGAATCCACCCCTTAATTTCCTCCCTGCCAGAATAGGACGAGCCTTCATCGGAAACGGTTGCGTGTTCTGTAAAATACGTGGCAAAAGTGGTGGTGTCCAAATCGTTCTGTGCCTTGATCAGGCCTTCAATGTTGTTAGGAAGTTTCATGATTATTTAAGTTTTATGTTGATTAAAAATGGTTATTGATTTAATAAGGATTGGGTAAATGCTTGTCTAAACAGTAGAAATTGTGCCGCCGTCGATCACATACTCGGTGCCCGTGAGATAAGCCGCGCGAGGCGAAACCAGGAAGCCAACCAATTCTGCAACTTCTTCCGGCCAGGCCGGCCTGCCGAACGGAATGCCGCCCAATGCATCCATGACGCCTTTCGCAGCTTGTTCAGCAGTGACGCCTGAGCTCTCAGCGATGCGCTCCATCTATTCTGGCCGATGCCGTAGTCATAATCCATCCCGGCGATACAGTCAGCACGCGCACGCCTTTTGGTGCGACTTCATTCGGAAGGCTTTTGCTGTAATTGACCAAAGCAGCTTTCGCCGCTGCATAAGGAAGCGTGGAGTCATACAGTGGCAACTTCGCCTGAATGGATGCAATGTGGATAATGACGGTTCGTTTTCAAAATTAAAGTCCATGACCTTGCTGATTTGTTTAGGACAAATTTCAGCACTATGCTACTCGCTGACAAGTACGGACTTACGATTCAGATAGGGATAAATTTATCCCTATTGAACCGCCAGACGCATATGTTTATATTTGCATTATGTACGAAAGAAAGACAATGCCCGACCTGATCGGCGAAGTGCTTTATGGCAAATGGAAGATGCGGCTTTTGTAGTTTATCAACGAAGGTTTTCAACGCCCCAGCGAGCTGCAACGGAAAATTCCGGGAGCATCCCGCCGGGTGTTGAATGTGCAGTTAAAAGAACTGGAAAGCCACGAGCTGGTTGGTAAAATCATTTATCCCGTCGTCCCGCCAAAAGTTGAATATTATCTCACTGATTTTGGAAAATCACTCATTCCGGTCATCGGTGTAATCGGGCAATGGGGCGACGAGCACGACCAGCGTTTACGGACGCTTATTGAAAAGAACATACATTCTTAACGACCGTAGTTCCCTGACAAGCTTCCCGCAAGATTTTCTCCATTTCCACCAGCAAGCCAGGGATTGGCGTATCGCTGGTGTTAGTCAGGCAAAGCGAACCATTGGAAGTTAACGCACCGATCGTCTGTTCCATTCCTTTGCCCGAGCGCACCATCGGGCCATACAACGCTTCCAGTTTTAATGGTCCGAAATCAGTTTTGTATCTCACCTTTACCAGATTGGTCACCATAATGTGATGGTTGAATGCCTGTTTCAGTGCATCCAGCATTTGCTGTATATCATTATGGCCGAAGACAATGTCCCGGAAAAAAGACAAATAGCCCGTCACATATTCCACGGAATTCGTGCCTTCGAGTCCTGCTTTTGCGAGTCTTGCCAGATCCCAAAAAGTTAGATAGGCCTTTTTTTCAAAAAACACCGATTGTGTGGTGATATTGAGACCAAAATTATCATCCAGATTAAGCGCTGCCCGCGTGCAGATCGGTGAAACCAGCTCCATTTTTGCCTCGTCCCATTCCGGGCGCATTTTCCTGGAAGCCACCAGCACCGCCGCACAGATCGCGCCATGAACGGTTGTGTTTTCCTGCCTGGCGCGTTCGAGAATGTTACGCGTGATGTCCTCAGAAAACCGGTGCGAAGAAACCAATGGTTTGACAATGTCCGTTTTCATTTTCAGTTCGAGCACCTTACTGAACGTTTGAGCTGGCAGATCTTCCGGCATGTCGAGCGTTTCGTCGTTTGAAACCTGCGGCGCCATTGGTTCAAGTTCTTTTCCGGTAACGGCCAGCAGTATATCCCGTGTTAAAACGCTCAATGATGTGCCATCGGCCACGGTGTGGTTTGCGACCAGAATCAGGACGGTGCTGTCTGTATTTTGAACCAAAACAACCCTTAGGAGCGGGCCTTCTTCCGTATTGAACCTCACTGAAAGCTCTTTTTCAACCTCCTGCTGCCAGCGGTAACCCTGTTGAGCATGCACCACGCGGAGCGGAATGTGCAGGTTTTCTACATGCTGCAACGTGGGCCTTGCCAGCTCATCCAGTACCACCCTTACTGAAAGGTTCGGATGGCGTTTTTGTACCATTTGAATGGCATTTCGCCATTTTTCAATTGGCTGGGTGCCGACAATGTCTGCTGCAAGCGCAAAGTCTTTGGAATCGATCTGGTCGAGCAGCCAAAATGTTTTTTCGAATGCACCTAACGTGCGGTTTTGTTGTCTTTTCATTTTACATTGAGTTAAAGATGATGGGAGCGGAACTAACCGTCCCTTTGAACTGAATGCAAAATTGGCAGACTGCAATGTGGGAGAGAATGGACAAAAGTCGAGCAGTCATGCACATTTAGCCATCCACGACTTTCGCGCGCATCCATGCAACAATGGGAGGATAAGATCACAATGGTCTCATCGTGAGTTAGATGGTCAAAGCCTTCGGGGACGCATCATTTATTTATAACTGATCAAAGTTTTTTTTATTTGGGTTAGTCCGTTTCATGAGCAGACCAGTAACGTTGTGGCAGAAATCTAAATAAAGAAGAAAATGAACAGAGCAAGTAAAGCAGATCTTTTTCGCTATGGAGGACTTTCAGGGAATACAGGCTTTTTGAAAGGTCTTCGAATTCCAGGATTCAGATATATGTATTTGGTGCGTAATGCTGCCAGGCATACGAAATATTCAATTCAATGGTTTTTCTTTACCGCCCTCATCAAAAGGTATTCTTATAAATACGGCTTCCAAATCTCCCCAAATACTGAAATTGGGGAGGGATTATATATCGGACATCACGGGGTAATTGTAATTAATGAAAAAGCTAAAATTGGGAAAAATTGTAATATCGCGCACGGTGTTACGATCGGACAAACCAATAGAGGAAAGTTGAAAGGTTGCCCAACAATCGGCAATAAAGTTTGGATAGGAACGGGTTCGGTAATTGTGGGTAATATAAAAATCGGATCCAATGTTTTAATTGCTCCTAACTCATTTGTAAATGTCGATGTTCCGGATTATTCATTGGTGCTGGGAAATCCCTGTAAAATTGTGAGCAATGATAACCCGTGTGAAGGCTATATTGAGAATATATTTGAATAATAGCTGGCGGATTTGTACTGACGTCTTTTTTCCGGGAAAATAAAAATGGCCGGTTTTAGCGATAAGTTCTGCATTTGTACTTTATGTAACTTTGAGCTACTTTTTTTGGTAAAGCCGATAATCGCAGGGTAGAATTTATAAAGCTGTAAGGTTTCTCAGTGTAATACGTTAGCTCAGTTATTTAAATAAATCACAAACTTACTGCCGACACCTGGCTCACTTTCTACGGCTATTCTACCGCCGGCAGCATTGACTATTTTGCTGGCCAGGTATAGGCCGATCCCATAGCCATCACCACCTGCGTTCAACCGGGTATATTTCTCGAAAATGGCATCAAGGTGACGCTTTTCCATTCCCAACCCGTTGTCTTCAACAGAAAGGACGGTTTGGTTACCTTCTGCCCAAATCCGGACCGTAATAAGTGGCCGCCGTTCGGACCTGTATTTAATGCCGTTTGCAATAAGGTTATACAGAATGCTACGCAGATTTTTTTTAGAAAATATAACTTGCTTTACCTGCACGTCCCTTTTTATAACCGCCCCGCTGGATTTGACCCGCTCATCCAGGCTCCATTCAATGTTATCGAGTAGCTCATCAATATCGACTGGCTCTGTTTCCAGCGCATTGTTTTCAATTTTGGCAACCACGGCGATCTCACTGATCAGGGCGCGGAATTTCTTTACCGAGCCGTTGATGATGGGCAGGACTTCTTTGATCTCGGGGTCGCTGGTATCAATGGAGCTCATCAGTGAAATGCTCACTTCAATGCTGGCTAATGGGTCAAGCAAGTCATGGGATGCGGTATGGACAAAATTGTCCAGGTCAGCATTAATCCGCATCAGCGCTTCATTCTTTTTGTCAAGCTGTTGCTGGACTATCTTCAAGTCGGTGATGTCGTTAAAAGTAATGATGGCCCCTGATGTCTTATTGTCGAGTTGTTTGATGTAAGGCATTGTCATCACCTGGAACCATTTGCCGTTCTTGGTCTGGATTTCTTTGGTGATCACGGCATCACCCGACAATACCGCATTGATATCTTCAATAATGGTCTCGATTTTGAAGTTTGTAGAGATATTGGCCAAAGGTCTGCCGATATCACTTTCAAGCAGGTTAATCAGTTTAACAGCGCCTGGGGAGTATTTGATCAGCCGCAGCTGGTCGTCCAGGAAAAGTTGCCCGTTGACATTGCTCCGGAAATAATTGTTTAAATCATCGTTGAGCGCTAAAAGCTCTTTATTTTTGAGCTGATAATCGGAATTAATGGTATGCAGCTCTTCATTGATTGACTGCATTTCTTCACTGGTACTTTGCATTTCTTCGTTTGCAGAAAGCAGCTCTTCATTAAAGGACTGCATGTTCTCTTCCTGTGCATACAGTTTTTCATTGGAGGCCATGAGCTTTTCTTTCAGGTCCTTCACTTCCTGTTCCAGGCTCTGTGTGTACTGGTCAAAATAGATTTGCTCATTAAAGACCTGCCCGTGCGCTACCACCTTTTCACCAGGGATTTCTTCACTGATCCGCACGACCAGAAAACCATTGGAGCGGCCTTTGTAAACCATAGGGCTTACTGTTAATGTAACACTGACGATATCCTCACCTTGTTTGATGTTGATCCCGGTGACCGAAGATGTCTCTCCGCTCTGTAAAACAATGTTAAAAACCGTTTTGTACGCTACTGCAAGCGGGCCCGGAAGTAGTTCGGTAAACTCGCTGGTCATGATTTTTTGAAGCAGGAACTTCGTCGTATCCCCATAGAACTTCACAATCTTTTCATTTGGGTCAATACAGATTACGAGCTGCTCCAGATCCTTCATCAATGTCTCATTGATCGCGTCGCCAAGGGTTCTGTCTGGGATCTTATAGGTTTGTTCCTGGGAGTGTGCCGTACCCATCAGCTTCTTATAAGGTACATCTGGCAGCGAATAGGATTCAAACCTTCCCGGGTGCTGCGTTCCCTGATTTTTATAGACTTTAAATCTTTTACTGATTACTTTCAGGCTTTGCATGATGGGCAGCGGGTTTTCGCTTGAACCCAGAAAAAGGTAGCCTTGCGGCCTGAGCCCAAAAAGGAGCATCTGGTAGATTTTCTTTTGAAGCGACGGTGTCATGTAGATCAAGACATTCCGGCAGCTTATAAAATGCATATTGCAATACGGCGGATTTTTGACCAGGTCGTGCTGGGCGAAAATGACCATCTTGCGTAGTTCGGGCATGACCTTGTAATCATTCCCTTCTTTCGTAAAGAACCGCTTTAAGCGCTGTTGTGACAGGCCAGCTAGAACGCCGGTTTTATATACACCTTTACCTGCCTGGGACAATGCGGCGCCATCGATATCGGTTGCAAAAATCTTTACAACATGATCATTGATCCTATCCCCCAATTGTTCACTGATCAACATAGCCATCGAATACGCTTCTTCACCAGTGGCGCACCCGGTGACCCAAACCCTGATTTCCTGCAATGGTGTCAAATCGGCCATGATAGCGGGTATGACCTGGCTTTCAACAAACTCAAAAGATTCCGTATCACGGAAAAACGCCGTTACACTAATTAGAAAATCCTTCGCTAAAACTTCCAGCTCACCAGGATTGGCCTTGATAAATTGGATATAGCCTTGCAACTCTATAAAATTATTGGAGGCCGCCCTTCTTTTTATCCTTCTTAAAATGGTGGATTGCTTGTAATCAGAAAAATCCAGGGGAAGTTTCTGGTTAATCAACGCAATGATTTCACCTACGTGTTCTTCATCATGAATGCTCGTGGCTAACAGGTCAAGCTCCCGCTTCACATAGTCTTCAATGGCAGCAGGCATCGCTTCCGGTTCCAGGATATAATCCACCATCCCGGTGGCGATTGCATTAGCTGGCATGCTGTGAAATTCTGTGCCGTCCGGCTCCCTGGCAATCACCAGGCCGCCAGCCTTTTTTATGGCTTTGATCCCATCAGTACCATCCGATCCCAGGCCTGAGAGCACGACCGCGATTGCTTTTGTCCCATAGTCTGAAGCAAGGGATTGAAAAAAAGTGTTAATGGTCATATGGGGACTGCGCTCATCCTGCTTGTCGGTCAGATACAAACTATGGTCGCGGACTGTCATTATCTTATCATTGGGGATCGTATAGACCTTATTCCCCTGGATGGGGATCCCATTTTCGGCCTGTTGCACCACAAGCTTGCTGTGCCTGGAAAGCAGCGCCACGATATGACTTTGGAACTCGGCAGATAAGTGCTGGACAATGATATATGAAACCCCGTCGGATGGGGTATGGTCGAAAAATGTATTAAGCTCGTCAAGGCCACCAGCCGAAGCGCCTATTGCAATGATATGGTGCGGTTCTGCTGTAAACATATAGGTTGTAGATGGGTGATAATTAACAAGGTATTATTTATGACTACCTACTTGAAATTGATGGTAAAAAGCAAAGCCTATACCTTCAAACGGACTACCTGTAAATTTGTAGACAGCCTGCTATTAAGAGCATGCCAAAGCAGAAAATATGAACGAATTATAACTACTTTTTATACAGCGCTTAACACTTTGTCGGGTTTCCCGGAAGGTCATAAGCCTGAACGATGTTGGAAACCTCATACTAAGTCCCTCCCGCGTCGCGACGTTTCCAGGGTCATCGAATAACGCACTGGCTTTGCAGAGGCCGGGTAGCCGCATCAACAAATCGGTTAGTCTACGGTAAGCAAACGCTGAATCCGGCCCGCAAGCAGTTGTATAGAACCTGTCTTTTCCACAAATTCATCCACTCCGATTTGTACAAGCTTGTTACGAAATTCCTCAGGTATGGAAGATGAATAGACGACAAGCAGCGGATGATCAAATTGTTTCAATTTTTGCAGCTCCTGTAAACACTGGTCACCATCTATTCTGGGTAATCTCAGATCAATAAAGACGTAACCGGGAGGTGATGCTGAATTTTCCGAAAAATGCGTTATTGCTGACTCGCAATCTGCAAAGAATTGGCACTGCAATGGCTCATTTAGCTCGTCGATTGCCATTTGAAAAATTTCGTGATCGTCAATATCGTCGTCGATCATCACAAAAAGCCGCTTATTCCCCATCTAATTTTAGATTATTACAGATATTACAGACACCCCTAAAAATTCATACCTGCTTGCATGATCCTTTTCAACCGATTCACTTCAATATTTCGGGGCGATCAGGGTTGAACTGCACTAATAGCCTAACCACCTGGGAACTTCTGCTCTGGAACGGTTTTATAGCGGAACGATCATCATTATGATTTAGGCCTGAACAAATATGTCAAATTCCCATGTAATTGTGATCGGCTCTTCGGCAGGGGGAGTCACAGCGCTACAGCAATTGGTAGCCGACTTGCCTTCTGACTTCAAGGTGCCGATTTTTATTGTCCAGCATGTTGCGGCAGATGTAAAAAGTTATTTACCTGAGATACTGACCCAGAAAGGCCCTTTGCCTGCCTGTCATCCAAAGGATGGGCAACTGATACTGCCAGGCAACATTTACCTTGCGCCGCCTGATCACCACATACTCATTGAAGGAGGGCATATCTTGGTTAAACAAGGTCCCAAGGAAAACCGTTTTCGGCCATCGATTGATGCCTTATTCAGGTCAGCTGCGTATTCTTATGGACCTAATGTAATTGGGGTCATCCTGACGGGCATGCTCGACGATGGCAGCTCAGGAATGTGGTCCGTGCAGCGAATGGGAGGGACTACGATCGTGCAAGACCCGATCGAGGCAATGTATCCCAGTATGCCCTCGAGTGTTTTACAATATGTGGATGTAGATTATCTCTTACCCCTGGACCAGATCAGTGCCCTGCTGATCGAGCTAACGAACAAAGCGATGCGAGCAGAACAAGCGGGTCTTGAAGACGAGAAGCAGCGGCTGAAGTTGGAAACCAGCATTGCTGCACAAGGCAATGGTTTTGAAAACGGTGTGTTGCAAATAGGCGAGCCTTCTCATTTCAGCTGCCCGGATTGCGGCGGGGCTATGGTTCAGATAAAAGAAGGTAGCCTTCTCCGTTTCCGATGCCATACAGGCCATGGATTCTCATCAGGCTCATTGTTACACGAAGTCAAAGAAACAACTGAGAAAAAGTTGTGGCAATCCGTTCGCAGCATGGAAGAATCGATCATGCTGCTTAACATCATTGCAAACAATCTTGCCGAGAAAGGTAATGAGGAGGCAACGGCAGATTTTACATCAAAAGCACAGACAGCGACAAATAGTGTAAACGCCCTAAGAGCATATCTCTATGAGCACCTGATGACTCAGACTAGTACTGAAATAAACTCTGAAATAACCCAAAGCTGAAAGTGTTTTGCTTGATTGTCATTAGCGGCATTGGCTGGCCATCATAATCCAAGAAGACTGGATCAGGGATCGTCCGCTTGAGTTTCCGTGCATAATATCGGAATGTACCTTGGGATATTAGCAAAAGGATAGGAAATGTTATATTCACCCGGGCGGTTTGCCGCAGAGGATGATAAGCATTTTCGCACTGTGTTGGTTCATTTTCTTCTTCCAGCTGTCTCGCTGGAAATACCAGAAGAACAGACCTGGATTTTTTGATTCTCTGTTTCCGTATCTTCTGTTCCCAGCCAGCCTTAAAACATCATTTGATCGTTCTACATTTCAAAATTGCTTCTGCCCCAGCGCCGTAGGTTTGGGGCAAACTCAGACAACCTTACTTACTCCACCACCAACTTCCGGACTTCAGGCCCGTGGTCGGTATCGAATTTTACCAGGTGAACACCTTGGGGTAATTTGCTCAGGACAAATCCGGTATCGCTCCGCTGAATGATTGCTGCGCCAATGCTTCTGCCCGCTAAATCTACAATCTGAATATTCCTCGGTGCCCCGACGGTACTGATCGTAACAGACGAGCCAGCCCTGACCGGGTTGGGGTATACGTAGGTTGATACTGGTTTATCCTCTGCCCGCAAACGCTGGATAGCGCTGTACGCATAGCTACCATCTGTATCCACAGCACGCAAACGGTAATAAGCAAGCTGGCCGAGGGATGCGAAAGCGGTATCGACAAAAGAATAGCTATGCGCGTAATCTTCGTTGCCGGTGGCTTTCACTGTTCCGGCTTTAACGAAGTTTTTCCCATCAACACTGCGCTCGATATCAAAATAAGAAGCGTTTATTTCGCTGGTGGTTTTCCATTTTAACAGCGCATTTCCTTCCGACTTCACTGCTGTAAAGCTAGCCAGATGAACTGGCAGAGCCTGCTCGTTCACGTTACTGTGCACAAAAAATCCTGAAAAGCCTTCTACCGCAAAGCTTAATTCCCAGCGCTTTGCATTATCATTCCATACAATATCCTGATCCTTGGGATTAATCAAAACAACCCTAGGATCACTGCCCGTCCAGCCCGTGTAACTATTTGGGTAACCCGTCTGGCTGGTACCGTGAATTTGCGTGATGCGAATGTTCTGGATGCCGTCACTATCCGTGGGACCGCTGGGCAATGCCGGGGCATCACCTCTGTTCTGATTAAAATCATCAAAATCAGATTGGGCTATAAAAAGCGTTACCTGCCCGGTAGCCGTGCCGGCATTGGCTTCGGGCGTGATATCATAGTAACGCCGAACATACGGCTGGTCTGTGGAAGGCGCCGTTAAGGCCACATACACTTTCATTTTGACGGGACCAGTTACAGCAGTACTTTCATCCGAAGGCACTACCATGCCGATTTCACCACAATCAGTGCGAAAAGTTGCAGGAGCATAGTACATTGTTTTTGTAGCTTCTGAGTAATCACCTGCCAGATTATTATCGGTCACGGGGTCCTCATTCACGATTACATAAAGATTACCTTCGCCATATCCGACCAGTGAATAATGATATACGGTGTTCCATGTTACGTTAAGTGCAATACCAGAGCGAGGTTTTGTGCCCAGAATACTGTTGCAAGACTTCACCACGCCCGATAGAGGTGTTTTCCCGGGCATAGGAGTCATTGCTCCCGCATAAGCGTTAATGTTATAATTGTACCAAAAGTTGTCTTCGATGTAATAATTTCCATTTTCAAAAGGCTTGACGTAGCCTACATATCTAAACTCAGAGGATCCTACTAATGAATTAGAAGCGCTTACCGGACCTTTCAAATTCTTATTTCCATCACCCCATGTTACTGCACCTATATGGTTTTTCGGCAAACTGCGCCAAGTCCGGCTTGCCACAACATAATTTCCGTCACTCAGGGCGGTAACATCCCAACCTACCAAATCACCTTCGGTCGACCCGACCAGCGAATTAAAGGGACTTACAAAACCAACCGACCCAGTGGTTCCATTGCCCAGGGTTACAGCTCCTGCCTCTCGCGCCGGACCATTAGTCCAGTAAGGGCTGCAGATAACGTAATTTCCGTTTTTCAGAGGTATTGCACTTTTACCTACATGATCGTACATACGATACCCTATCAGTGAATTGGACTTACTTATTACGCCGACCAATGCTGTTGCCCCATTGGCAAAAGTTGCCGCGCCAACACCTGGGGTAATACCATTACTCCAATTTGGGCTGGAAACAACATAATTGCCGTTGGTCAGACCAATGATGTGTTTGCCTACGCCGTCTTCATTTGTAGAACCAATCAGCGAGTTTGAAGCATTGACCGTGCCAGTCATACCTGTTTCGCCATTTGCCCACGTGGAAGCGCCCACATACACTCCAGGCGTGCTTTGCCAGCTTTGGCTTGTAACTACATAATTGCCATTGGCCAGGGCACAAACATATCCAAACCCGACCCCATCATTAGGTTTAGAACCGACCAATGAGTTGGAAATCGAAATTGTGCCGGTTATGCCTTTCGTGCCATCAGCCCACGTCACTGCACCTGCAAATTTTGCAGCCCCATTGGCCCAATGCGTGGTAGAAACTACATAATTTCCGTTGGTGAGGGCAGTTACAATACCAACATTATCAGCTTCGACCGTACCAACCAGTGAATTGGAAACACTCACGATCCCGGTAACCCCTGTCAAGCCACTTCCCCAGGTCGCCGCTCCTGCATCTACGATGGAACCATTGTCCCAATATTCGCTTTGAACCACATAATTTCCATTTGTCAGAACGACGACAGCATATCCTATCTGATCATTGCTATGTGATCCAATTAATGAATTGGAAACGTTGATCTCTCCTGTGACGCCAGTCGTGCCATTACCCCAGGTTGCCGCCCCTGCATCCTGCACAGAACCATTATCCCAGGCACGACTTTGCACAACATAATTTCCGTTGGTAAGAACCTTGACATCGTCAAAACCTACTTTGTCCTCTTTCTTAGTTCCTATGAGTGAATTGGAAGCACTTACAACGCCTGTTATGCCCATGGCTCCGTTTCCCCAGGTCACTGCACCCGCATCGGTTGCGGCACCATTGTCCCACAGTGTGCTGCGAACAACGTAATTTCCATTGGGTAGCGATACGACCTGGTCCACACCGACAAAGTTGTTGGCCTTCGAGCCTACCAGCGAATTGGAGGCGTCTACTTTTCCTGAAATGCCCGTTGTACCGTTCGCCCAGGTTACTGCGCCAGCAAAGGCTGCCGAGCCATTGCTCCAATCCGGGCTGCACACAACAAAATTTCCATTGGAAAGGGCTGTTACCCCCCGGCTTCCTACCCGGTCATTTTTCCCGCTACCCGTGAGCGTGCTGATTAACTGATGGTTAGCCCCATTATAAAGATACACTGCGCCGACGTGTGTTTTCCCTCCATCGTTCCATTCAGGATCTGTTACGACATAATTTCCGTTTGTTAGAACGGTAATGTGAGACCCCAATTTTTCGCTACCTTTTCGACCGGCAACATAGGTTTTCTGAGCTGGTGATACAACTGGCAGCAAAAAAATCAGCGCCAAAATCCACGGAAGAAGAACATGTTTTGATAGGTGTGTATGCATAGTAATTTTGTTAAAATGAAAATAAAGATACTTTTTTTTGATTTTGTTTAATCATACGCATAGTATTTCTTGTGTTGGGTGCCTGTAAAAGCTGCTCCGCACGCTATAGAATCCGTTGACAGCTAGCCAGTGCGTTGAAAATGAGCGCTGTATTGTACATTTTCAAAATGCACTTTTTTGTGTGGATACCATTTTAGGGGCAATGGACCGGACGGTGATGAGCCTGATTGTGGAGTTAAATAGGCCACGGACGCATGTGGTCGAAAGGTAATTCTCATCGCCTTTTGGACGAAATGGGGAAGGTCAGCTTCGCTGCATCGTCATTTTGGGGCTGTCCATTCACGGCCGCTGACCATTACTATTGGAACCCGGAACCGTCCGCTTCTGACTTTGACTGTATCAATGGGAACGCGATCGAGACCTTTGGTATAGCTTACAGCATCATACTCAAAATTCCCTCCGACTTCATGATCAGTGAGAAGCGTAATTTCTACAAATCCGTTTATGCTCGAACTAAGAAAATCATTCGTATTCATTTTGTAGGTTATTACGTTTCCATAAACCCCGCCAATAGCGCTTGCTTCTTCTTTAGTGTTATTGAAATAAAACTTCCCTCTGCTAACAGGGCTATTGACGCCTATACTCAAATTGTAACGCGACCCATCAGTCAGAGAATTTTCCATATGTCCACCCACCGACAAGTTGTGCCCATTTGTATTGTCGTTGAAATCAAGCTGGGCGGCAGCCATATTTTTATCTGAAACCCAAGATAAATTATTCACAGTGGCCGTCATGAATGATTCGGTTGTCACTTGGTCTTTTTGACACGATTGGAACACGCAAGACAAGACAACCAGCGCAAATACTTGTTTCATGAGAGATAGGATTTGAAATCAGCTGGTGAAAATAAACACAATCATCACCTAAAAGAATGTCCGACCTAAAAAAAAGCCACTTACAATTCTCATTGTAAGTGGCTGAAACCAATGTCGGGATGACAAGATTCGAACTTGCGACCCCTAGCACCCAATCGGAGAAAAATTGTATTATTTCAAGAAGTTTCTCTACGTAGAATTATCCTAAGCACCTCTAAATGAGCATTTTCATTATTTTTTGTAACTTTGGTTAACTTACGTTAGACACGAAATGTTCGACCTATGTTCGACCTAAAGTTGCAGCATCATGGCTATTTCAACCAAGTTTGTCCTAAGAAAGAAACATGAATCAGCGGAAGATCAGTTTGCGATAATGCTCCAAATAATTATCGACAGAAAGAACCTGCTGGTTAGTACAAGGAGATATTCGGGTGAAAAGGAATGGCAGTCTAAATCTCAATCTGTAAGCAAAATACATCCAAAACATAAGGAAATCAACCTTTTGCTTAGGACGATAGACTCAGAAGTTGATTTTATGATAATTTCCTTTGGCAAACAAGGCAAACGTCCATCGTTCGAAGATGTCAAGGCTCTGGTAAAAAAGCTGACCGGAGGCCAAACGGAAGGCGAGAAGAAGAAGCTCTTTGTACTTTTCGAAGAACATATCGCCAAGCTTCGTAGTTTGAACCGGTTGGGAAGCGCAGAGTCCTATGTTTCAACTTTGAAAAGCCTAAAAAATTTCACTAACCAAAAGGACCCAGATATCTTGTCAATTGGGCTTTCATTTTTGAATAAGTATGAGAACTGGCTGATTGACAGGGGTTGCTCTATAGTTACGAGAAGTTTTTACTTGAGAACATTACGTACACTTTGGAAAGCTGGGATCAAGGAAAAGTATTACCCTGAAACACGTTATCCGTTTAAGGACTTTTCATTTTCTAAGTATAATAATCCTCGCACCAAGAAAAGGGCTATAACCAGGGATCAGATTGAACTGATTGCATCTGCGGTGATAGATCCTGAAAACGACTCTTTAATCAATTCGAAAAATTACTTCCTTTTCAGCTTTTATTGCAGGGGATTAAATTTTACCGACTTGGCTGAACTCAAATGGACTAACATCGTAGACGAAGAGCTTCACTATGTAAGATCTAAAACCAAGGAGGAGTTCAGGTTTCGATTGCATCCAGCAGCAATTCAGATCTTAGAATACTACAGAGATTTGAAGGGGAATAGCGATGCTGGCTATTTATTCCCCATTCTTTACAAGCGGCATGCAACTATCCAGTCCATCCGAGAACGTAAGAAGAAAATACTCACACGAGTAAACAAGCAAATTAAAGAACTTGGAATATCCCTTGGTATCTTAAAACCAATAACCACCTACGTGGCCAGGCACTCATATGCAACAGCTCTCCGCAGGAATGGCATATCAAAGGAAACCATCGGTCGAAGCCTGGGGCATGATAGCCTTAAGACGACAGATATCTATTTGGAAGACATCGGTGATCCGTTGTTAGATGAATTGATCAACTCAACAATCTAGCTTAATGTACTTTTTCAATTTGCAGGGTTTTCATCCTAATCTTGGGATAGATTTGGATGAGCAAGGAAAATACCCTTTTCTTAGGTTTGAAGATCGCGTGTTTGCTTAGGGCGAGACCGACTATCTCTCTTTCCATTTTCCTTTTCAAAATATCGCAGGTGATGATGTGGCCCCAGTTTTTGTCAGCGAACCCAATTTGCTAGCTCTTTTCGGCAAACAAAGCAAGTTGGACAACATCATCGTTGATCACCTTTTTACAGTTGGGCAGAATTATGTCAACGAGTTGAGAGGTAAATTCGAGCAAGGTTATTTTGAAGGAATGAAGGATTACCCGGGTCAAATCGTATCTGCCCTCTTGAATCCGGATCTTTATCAGAAAATCAAGCAACTTGATCACTTCATTAAATTCTGCGCTGATCATTTGTTTTTTGAGGGTTTTGCGGTCCCATCCTGCATGTACGCTTTGGGCTTTATTCAAGCCTATCTTGTCCGTGCCTGCGGGGAACGTGAAAACACTTTGCGGATAATGCCGCATCAGCCAGCAGCTGTGGTGTTATCCAATGAACCCCAACAACCCGTTATAGTAGTTCCGGGGGAATACGACCGGATTCCACTCGATTATTCCGTCGATGAAATCATCTCGCTATGGTTGATCTTAGTTGATGCGTGGAAATGCAAACCGGTTAATTCGATCCAGGTGTTTACCTCGGAGGCGGAAGTATTGCAGCTTTTGGGAATGCTGTTTGAAGACAAGGACGGTAAGCTTGAAAGGCATGTCCACAAATTCTTTGAACTGCCGCCGGGAAACTATGAAAGGATCCTCAATCTTTTGATGCATGCAACCTACAAGCTAAATACTGACCGGAACAACATTGGCTTGGAGCGTTACTGTCAACTTCTGATCGATACATTCTCGTGCTACTCGAAGACCAAGCTTGAAAGCCTTCGAAGTAATATTAATAAGGAGCGCGGCAACATTGTACAAAGTATCAGCAACTTAACTGAGAGCCCCTATTCTAAAAATGTTTTAAAAACATTAAGAAAGATCAACGAATACAGGATCAGAGAATAGACTTAGTCAACTTCATATTGTTTTTTCACCTTTTTCTGGCCTTGCTTATCACCAAAAAACAAAAGGGATGAGCACAACAGTTTTAGTTTCATTGAGTGATCAGCAATTCGCTGACCTGATTGAATCCTCATTGCGAAAAGTTTTAGAGTCAAAACCTGCTACGGTTGCAGATACCAGCGACACGCTGCTTGATACAAAAGAGGCGGCAGTGCTCACGAAGTACAAGGAGACTTCGATATATGGGCTGGTGAAAAGAAAGAAGATCCCGTTCTGCAAAATGGAAGGCAAACTTCTGTTCTCCCGTAAAGAGCTTCTGGAATGGATCGCTAACGGACAACAAAAAACGGTAGGTAGCCATGAAAGATGAACCGCTTTATCTCCGCATTGGCACCAGCTACTTTAAACAGGTAAACCGTCCTTTATCTTCCGGAGATTCGATGACGACTTTAATCCCATGGTCTGCCGAATGTATCCGGTTAGACCATAGCCGGGACTATCTGAAAGACAGAGTAAAATGTTACGATGGCTTTTGCTTCGTTCCAAGCCATCTGGACTACCAGCAGAAAGTAGGCGGATTTTACAACCGCTACCAGCCGTTTCAGCATGTGGCCCGTCAGGGCGACGCTTCACGATCTTTCATTTTCTCAAACACATTTTCGGGGAGCAGATCGAAATGGGCTATGACTACTTCAAGATCTTGCTTGAACGGCCTACACAGATCCTGCCGATTCTATGCTTGGTCAGTGAAGAACGTGGAACAGGAAAAACGACCTTTCTTCATTTTGTCAAGTCGATTTTTGGAGAGAACATGACCATCAACAGCAATGAAGATTTTCGTTCAAACTTCAACATCGAATGGGCGCAAAAGCTGGTCATAGGAGTCGATGAAACGTTCCTTGACAGAAAGGAAGACTCAGAGCGCATTAAGAACCTGAGCACCGCCTGTTTTTACAAGGTTGAAGCAAAAGGAGTCGACCGGCAGGAAACAGAGTTTTTGGCAAGTTTATCCTTTGCAGCAACAATGAAGATCATTTCATTATTGCCGAGCCTGGAGAGATTCGGTACTGGGTCAGGAAGGTGCCGCCACTAAAATCAGATAATCACAAATTACTGAATGAGCTTCGAAGCGAGATCCCATTCTTTATCCATTTCCTATCCAGCCGGGACTTTGCCCATCCAAACAGAACAAGGATGTGGTTTACCCCAGAGCAGATCGCCACGCAAGCCCTGAAAAAGTTGCTTAACCAAAATCGGAACAAGCTGGAAGTGGAAATTGCTCACATTTTGCTAACCATATGCGATGAGAAGGATCTTGACGAACTGCGGTTTTGCACCGGAGATGTCCAAGACTGGCTCAATAAGAAGCATGTGCGATACAAAGACGTCGTGCAAATCAAACGGGTCCTGCAAAATGCCTGGAAACTAACCCCCGCGAAAAACTCACTAACCTACTCGCAGTTCAAATTTTTGACGGATGGGACCATCTATGAGCAGACAGGAAAAGGGAGGTATTATTACCTTTCCCGAAGCCGGATTTACGAGCTCAATGAACTGCTATGATTTTGGTGAATTGATGCGCATCATATTTAATACCTTGATTAGTAAATAATTATAGCGCATCAAAAATAGCATCAAGACGCATCAACCTAAAATGCGCGATGCGGCTGTTGATGCAAATTGATGCTTTCTTGATGCGGGTATAAGTTGCTGATGTAGGGTCACTTACGCGATTCTCGCATCATTTCATCACTTTTTTAAACTTTTAAGACCTGTAAATTATGACTTGTGAACAAGCCAGGGAGATTTCCATTGTCGAACTCCTGCAAAACTGTAAGATCCATCCACAATACGTCCGCGGCCAGGACTATTGGTATCTCTCGCCTTTGCGCGACGAGAAGACGCCATCATTAAGGTCAATGCGAAATTGAACCTATACTTTGACCACGGAAGCGGCCAGGGAGGCGACATCATCGACTTGGGCTGTCAGCTTTTCCAATGCGATACGAAAGCATTGCTGCAAAAACTTGGGTCTGAATATTTGTTGTTTCACCTGCAACAGTCCGTTGAACGGAATGCGCATATAGATAGGAACGTTACGCCTGAAACCAAACAACCGGCAATCCAGATAACGGGCACAAAAGATTTGGGGAGTAACGTTGCTATCAGCCAATATCTGCAAAATCGCGGCATTGACCTATCTATTGCCAGGCCCTACTGCAAGGAGGTTTACTATCAGGTTGGAGGCAAGAGCTACTATGCCGCAGGGTTTGAAAACCGCTCAGGAGGTTACGAGCTCAGAAGCCAGCACTTTAAGGGCTCATCATCTCCAAAAGACATTACCCATGTCAATAGCGGGCACAAGTCAGTGTGTGTAGGAGGGCTTCATAGATTTCCTTTCCCTTTTAACACTGCGAAAACAAATGCCTGTCCACAGCGATTTTCTGGTGCTCAATTCCGTCAGTCTGGCAGACCGAAGCCTGGATATTCTCAAAGATTACCGGACCGCTTTCATTTATCCAGACCGGGACGAAGCAGGAAAAAAGCTGATGGAAAAATATCAGGATGCGCGAATAAACTGCGTGGACGCTTCGGGCATTTATCAAAATCACAAGGATCTAAATGAGCTACTAATGGCAAATAAATCGGCTGAAGAACAGATGAAAAAGCAGCAGACTTTCAAAAAGTCTGGCGGGCTACATTTGTAAAGTCTTCAGAGAGCAAGTTTGTGTTTTCGCTTCGCAAAAACCTGTCCCGCACCCGCGTGACTAAAACTTGCCTTTTTCTCCCGTTGGTCGCAAAAGGTTTGAAACAGAAAATGGAATGTGAGATGGAAGAGACAGAAATTAAAGACCGAAAGCACCATAACCCCAAAGGCGGCAGGCCACCCAAGAAAGTAAAACGGCAGAACCAGCTCATGGTCAGGCTGAGTGAAATCGAGCGCTTTTTAATCGAAGAAAAAGCCAGGTATGCAGGCATGAAACCAAGCGCCTGGCTGCGGCAGTCGGCTAAGAAGGCGAAAGTTTTAGCCAGGTTAAGACCTGATGACCTCAAACATCTGAGAACGCTGACGGGTATGGCTAATAACTTGAACCAGCTCACGCATCTTGCCCATAAGGAAGGTTTGACATTGATTCGGCAATCCTGCCAAGAGCTGCTTTTGCAAATCGATTTGATCTTAAAGAAGGTTAGCAGCGATGATCGGTAAGGTAACAATTGGAAGCAGTTTTGGTGGCGTAATCAGGTATGCTATGGAAAAGCAGCAGGCCAGTCTGTTGATAGCAGAAGGTGTGAGAACGGGTGAAGTCCGATCCATGATCGACGATTTCAATCTGCAAAGGAAATTGAATCCTGACGTGACGAAAGCTGTCAGGCATATTTCGCTGAGCTGGAGTAAGGAAGATGCCGCTAGACTATCGCCTGAGATTATGAAGCAGCATGCACTGGAGTACATGGAAAAGATGAAGATCACCAGCACCCAGTTTATTCTGGTCGAGCACCGGGATAAAAATCATCCACATCTCATCTCATCTACAACCGCGTCTATAATACTGGCAAGACGATCACAGACCGGTTTCAGAAAGACAGGAACTACAAGATCTGCAAAGAGATAACCCTTAAATACGGTTACCATTTGGGGAAAGGCAAACAGCAGGTTAGCCGGCAGCAGCTTAAAGGTGCAGACAAGGTCAGATATGAATTGCATGATGCAATTAAATTGGCAAGTGCGAACGCTGGCAGCTGGAATGAGTTGACCGCAACCTTGGAAAGGCAAGGCATTCAGACAACTTTCAAATACAAATCGGGCACAAGTGAGATACAAGGTGTCAGCTTCGTAAAAGGCAATCTGCAATTCAAAGGGTCGAAGATCGACCGTAGTTTGAGCTTTGGCAAGCTGGATGCACTACTCCGGCACAACCAGAAACTGGCGATGTCGCAGCCATTTGGAATGCAGCCAGAATATCTGCCCGACCACTCGCAAGAAAGATTCCGGAACGCTACCCTTTCCCAACAAACTAGGGACGACAAAATACTTGATGACTTGCTGCAACCCGTCCAACAATATGAACAACAGATCAATAACCCATCAAAAAAGAAGAAACGTAAAAAATACTTAGGACAAAGCTTATGAAAAAGATAGAAGAACAACTCGAATCGATTGAAGAAGTGCTATCACTTGTAATCAGGAAAAACGCGTCTATTGAGAACCTTATTCAAACGGCGACTGAATCTCAAAACAAGACGCTTGCGGATACGGTGATAGAGCTAAAAAGGGATTTGAAATACAATTCGTCAAGTCAGCATTTAGAGCCTTACCTGTCGGAAATAAGGCAAGCAGCTGCAAGTGTGCCAAAAACTTCGGAAGTCCAGCACCACCATCACTTCGATCTCCGATCGAAAGGCTTTATCATCTCGGCAGCAGTGCTGCTGATCACAACGGGCATAAGCTTTGCGGTTGCAATCAGCAGTTACACTGAAAGTAGCCGTTTGCAAGAAAGCGATCTCAAGTTCGGGATTGCAAGACAGCTCAGTCCAGCTTTAACGGCCAGAGTTGATAGTATTTATTATGAAGATCCAAACCGGGCGAAACTTGAAATGCAGAGGCGTGAGGCGCATGAGCTAACAGTCAGAGAAGCCGAAGAACTTTTGAAACAGAGGCAAAACAAGGCCAAACAAGCGAGGGAGTTGCTTAACAAACTCAAAAAGGATTGATTTTGACTTTTGCTGAAGGATAATCGTATTCCTTGATTTAGAAGGGTGAATCCGGTAATAAAAGTTTATGCAAATTGGTAGGGTACACTTAGTTAAGCTTTGTACGTGACTCGCTGCACCCAAGAAAAGGAAGCTGAATAAAGGTGTATTACTTACATTTTTATAAAACAGCTCAATTCTTAGCTGAAATATTTTCGGTATAGCTTCCTGCCATGGTAAACATATTTACAATATTTAAAATATATAAATGCGTGAGTAGATGGTACTGCAATCTGTTCCAAAATGGAACAGATTGCAGCTGGAAAGGAGGAAGCAGCTAAGTGTCGGGCCGCCGGGCGGAGGATTTCAAATTGACTGGCTTTTTCTCTTTTTCATCAGCAGAAAAAGTGTCGCGAAAGCCATCCACGCCTACAACACCTTTCGTCCGCATGCGTCCATAGGCTAATTTTAACCCCCAATCAGACACATCGCCGCTCCGGTCCGCTGCCACTAAAATGGTACCCGTATTAAAAAGTGCGTTTTGGAAATGGTCAAGACAGCGCTCATTCCCAACGCACTGGCTAGCTGTCAACCGATTTTAGTAGCATACGCTTCTTCTTTTCCCTGGAAGTACTTTGCGGTCATCGATAGGTGAATGGCATAGTAGTAAAAGATGGAGTGACGTTGCTGACTTAGTAACCTTCGTTTTGTTTCAGAGCACCTTCCGACGCAGCAATCTCCCTTTGTGGAATCGGTAAGACGAGATTGGGAGCATCAAATTCGACGCCATCTGTCTTTCCTTTAAGTCTTTTCAAATCGTGGATTGCTTGGCCTTCATGTGCAAGTTCAAGTTTACGTTCATGGAGTATATCAGATAGTGAGGGATTGGGATTTGCAATAAGACCCGAACGCTTTCTAATCAGATTTAAGTCATCGGCAGGATCGTCGCCAATGGATGAAAACAGACGTATGTTACATTCAGCGCGGGTGAGATATAATTCTGCTAGCCGGAAAAGGGAAATATTTTTATACCTCAATTTCCATTTTCCACTGCGAGCTGCACCATTGCTGGTATAAAAGAAATGCAATCTTGCATCTCCCGGTTTGTAAAGGATGAGATGTTTTGCCTCAATAGAAACATCGCCATCTCTTGCTCCATACTCGGGAACAGACCAGAAAAGCTGCATGTTATTGCTGCCATCCTGCTCGGACACCTGAATTGAAAATAGGTCCTCTCGCGAATTGACAGCGTTATTAAAAGCATCGGCATAGGTCGCTACCAGATCGTATCCATTTTTCGTCGCCAGGTCAATCCCCTTATCAGCAAATTCCAGAGCTTTCTCATAATTTCCCATTTGCAAAAATACACGAGAAAGATACCCTGACGCTGCCATTTTGTTTAAAAATACACCATTGCTTATAGGTAAAATTTCTTCGGCCTCCGTCATATCTTTGACGATTTGTGTATAAGTTTCTTCCAGCGTATTTCTGGAAATTTTTTTGACATCACTTTTCGAAACAGTTGGTGAAAGCACAAGCGGTAACCCTAGGGCTGTTGTCACATTCCCAGCACTGTATGGTGGAGCATACAATTGCACTAATTCGAAATAGATAATGGCTCTCAGAAGCAGTGCCTCACCTTTTACCCGTTCGCGGTCTTTCTCCGTCACAACGTCCAGGGCAGACAAAATACTGTTAGCTATATGGATGGTTTGGAAGCTTTTGAGCCATCCCTCGGCGAGATAGCTGTTAGTCACCAATATTTTTTTGTTAAAAACTTCACGTGGCTGTGTAAACGATCCTTCCCATTTAATTTCTCCATTCGCTGCCAGCAGTTCCGAAAAAAGCATCAGATTGCCGCCTAATACGTAGGAGTCGCTGGCTGCGTCATAGGCGCCACGAAGTACGCGTTTCACGCTGGCATCGGAACTTAATGCCATTTCCGACGTTGTGTTTTGCTGCGGGATCAGGTCCAGCTTATGTGAACACGAGTAAAGTAGCAAAGCAGAAGCAACAAGCAAGAGAGTTAATTTTTGCACGTTGAAGTGATTTGAATTTTAAAATTCTAAATTAATCCCCAATGTTAGCGACTTGATTTGCGGCGCGGAATAGAAATCCCCACCCTGATTCCGGTTGCTCGCACGGTAATCGGCATTTACCTCCGGATCCCAGCCTGGATACTTCGTAAAAGTTGCAAGATTTATAGCGGTAATGTAAAGTTTCGCAGTGCTTAATTTAATTTTTTGCAGTAAGGAATTAGAAAATCTATATGCCAGGGTAATGTTTTTCAATCTAACATATGAAGCATTAAAAATGAAACGGCTGGACGCTCCTGTGCCATTGCCTCCGGAAAATCTTAATTGTGGAACATTTGTTATATCTCCTTCTTTTTGCCACCTGTCAAGCTGGTCGACGGTCTGATTGTCAAACCAGTCAAAACTCGAACTCATAAACGCACCTGCCCCGTTTTGTACCTGATTTCCGAAGACGCCTTGAAATAAAATACTCAGTTCGAAATTTGTGAAAGTTATTGAGTTGGTAATTCCACCAATCCAGTCTGGGTTGGGGTTTCCCACTGTAAAGTTTCCGGCTGCATTATAATCATTCGTAACTTTTCCATCCTGTACATAATAAAGTGCATCACCAGTTACCCGGTCCACTCCGGCAAACTTCGGGCCATAAAATATCCCGATGGACTCGCCTACCTTTAACGCATTGAAAAAGCGTCCATCGTTACTCGATACCAGGTTCTGTTCTCCATCCAGTTTTGTTACTTTATTAGTATTTTTTGAAAGATTAATACTTGTATTCCATTTGAACAATCTGGTGTCAAGATTCGTTGAGCTGAATACGATTTCAATACCTTTGTTTTGCATAGAACCTATATTGACAGTTTGAGTAGCGAACCCCGAAATGCCCGGCACGGGAACGTCATATATCAGGTTATTGGTATTTTTAGAATAATAGTCTATTTCACCGCTGAACCTGTTATTAAAGATTCCGAAATCAATTCCGAAGTCAATCTGTTTGGATTTTTCCCATTTAAGATCCGGGTTAGCTAGCTGGGTAGGAACAAGCCCGGAAGAGCCCGCATACTTTCCAGCTCCCCATAAGCCGAGTTGTTTAAAATCACCGAAACCGTCCGCATTACCGGTAATGCCCCAACTACCTCTTAATTTGAGAAAACTAAGCACTCGCGATTGAGACAAAAACGGTTCCTCCGATATAATCCAGCCCGTTGAAACAGCAGGGAAAAAACCATACTTTGCGTTCTTTCCGAATCTGGAAGAACCATCGATTCTTCCGCTCACGGTAAAAAGATAACGATTTCTCAATTTATAATTAGAGCGAGCGAAATACGAGAGAAAGGAAGATCCCAATGACGAGGAAGAACCGGCAACAATTTTCCCGGCGCTTTCTATTTTTTTTAAAGCATCCACGGGAAAATCATGGCCTGTTACGTAATTACGGTCATTTTTATATTCTTGGAATGACATACCAACCGTAAAATCCAGGGTGTGACGTGCATTGATAGAAGTGCTGTAATTGAAGTAATTGTTGGTGTTATAGGTAAGATTGCGATTCCAAAATGATGTGCCCTGTCCATTTACAGACTGGCCCGCCTCTGTTTTTACACCGTAAAAAACATCCTCGTCCTGATTACCAAGATCAAACCCCAGCTCTGTCCTGAAAGCAAGACCTTTTGTAAGATTATAACTTAAATATGCGTTACCAATGTTTCTGTAAGCTGTTGATATATCGCGGGAATTGTCAAGCTCAATTAAGGGGTTGTAATATGTGGTGACAGGCCGGTCATTGACCGCGCCATTTTTATCGTATGGAGGCGTAATTGGAGCGAGGGCTACAACCTGCATAGGAGTTGAGAACTGATTGTCCTGCGCAATCCGGTTGACAACTGTTCTGGAAAGGCCGATATTAAGGCCAAATTTTAACTTTGAATTATAGTCATGTTCAAGATTTAATCGAGCTGATAATTTTTGAAAATCGTTTCCGACCAAAATTCCGTCCTGATCATTATAACTCCCGTTTATATAGAACCTCGTTTTTTCATTACCACCTAATGCGCCAATATCGACAATCCTGGTCCTGGACTGGTTGTTAAATGCAAGCTTTTGCCAATCGGTGTCCGTTTGGTAAGTGCGCCAATCAGTCCCTCCTGAATAGCGGTCCAATCGTCCTTCGGCAAACTCCAGCCATGAACCTTTATATTGGCCTGGCTTTGTCGGGTCAAGTCCATTTCGGATATCTGAATTAGTTGCTGCTTCCCTAAGCAGGCTTATGTATTGTTTTGCGTCCAGAAATTTGCGGCGACCAGTAGATCTGTTGATGCCATATTGGAAGTTGGCTATGAGACTTGTCTTGCCTGACTTTCCTTTTTTGGTAGTGATCAACACAACCCCATTTGCTGCACGTGAACCATAAATTGCGGCGGCAGAAGCGTCTTTTAATATTTCAAATGATTCGATATCGTTTGTATTGATATCAGCGAGCGGGTTGACGGAAGATGATGTGGCAGAACTTCCGGGAAGCGGAATGCCCGACTGCGAAGCAGCATTTATCGGTATGCCATCTATAACATAGAGAGGTTCGTTAGAAGCGCTTATCGAACCTGTTCCCCGGATGCGTACTTTTATTCCCTCACCTAGCTTTCCACTATTGGATTCAATAAATACACCGGCGGCGCGACCCTGCAAGGCCTGAGTGAAATTGGCAACCGGCGTGTTGGCCACTTCCGATCCTTTAATACTTGCAATATTACCGGTAAGATCTCTTTTAATTTCGGTGCCGTAGCCGACTATAAGTACTTCGGCAAGTGATTGGTCATCGGAGTTTAATACAACATTGATTATTGATTCATTTTCTATCTTAATCTCTTTTCTTACAAAACCGACTAACGAAAATACTAGGACATTGGAGCCCATCGGAAAGGTAATCTTAAATGAACCGGTTTCATCACTGAGAATTCCCTTATTGGTTCCTTTAATCTGAATAGACACCGCAGGTAAAATGGCTCCATTCTTGTCTGTCACCCTCCCAGACACCTGCATATCCTGCGCATTCAGAAGTCCTCTCCCGAGAAATACGCATAATATCAGCATAATTGCTTTCATGATAGCTAAAAAGGTGAGGTGCGATTCGTAATAATAAGAAAACAATTCGTACTTATTTGGGATTGTTGGAAAATACAATAGTAGTGTGTTTTAAAATGTAAGTTGCCTCTGGATGTTCAACCTGCGTCGATAAACGACTGTATTGCAAATGAGATCATTCTATAACGGTGAGATTGTTTCATGATTGTTCCTACGCGTCCCCCAACAGAGTGATGGTGAATTAAAAAAAAATTCTAATTTTAATCTGCTATGAGACGAAACACACTCACTTAGCTGTGGATCGTCAAACTCACAAATTTGCATTTTACAGCATGGGCCCAAGGCGGCTTGAAGGACCTCAGGACAATTAGGTAAGTTACGAGCCGCTTTTTAGTCGGGGAGCTTCCAAGTGTGCAGATTTAAGTTAGTTGTTGGCATATTAAAATGGTGTTTTGATGCACTTCAAATAAGCTTTATCTTTTCTATGCGTGAAAATTTCAAATGTATGGCCTTGTCTTTTGAGGATTTGTGGTTGAAGAATAAGTATGTTCGAATTTCCAAGTATTTAATATTTTGTTGTTTATACTGGTTTTACATCATGTCTGACTTCAACGTGACTATTGCTTCAACAGGCGACAGCATGTGGAACAGTGTTTTTACCAACAGCATTTTTGTAATCATCATAGTTTCTCTGTTCTCGCTCACTTATGCTCTGAAAAAGTGTCTTTCTTCACGGTTTTACCTATTTATAGTAGTCGCGGTAGTAGTATATTTTTTCAATGCTTACTTTATCTATTTTTCTATTAAGTTTTTAGCGGAAACTCCGAACCCGTCCAAATTTGTGTTATTGGCCAATGAGCGAATGCAGTCAATCAACCTGTTCAAGGCTCCTTTTGACCGTATTGTTGATTTGTACATTTGGGCGCTAACCGGCAACTATATAGTAGCTCCCTTGGCCATAATCGGGATCAGCAACACTTTTTTTTACTTTAACAGAAATCTGCAACTGCAAAAGGACAACCTTGCTCTGGAACTTGATTTTTTAAGATCTCAGCTTAACCCACACTTTTTGTTTAATAGCCTTAATAATATTTACTCGATGGTGGAGGAGACAAATCAGGAAGCGGGTGACACGATTCTAAAGTTAGCAGACCTCATGCGCTACTTGCTCTACGAGTCCAACTCTGAAACGGTACATCTCTCTAAGGAAGTGTTGTTTTTAGAGGACTATATTGCTTTGGAAAAAATAAGACATTCAAATGCTTCCAGAATCAGCTTCGAATCTCATGGAAGCTTTGATTTTTACCGCGTTCCTCCCTTCCTGCTTGTTCCATTCGTCGAAAACGCATTTAAGCACGGGCTTGACACCATTGAAGAGGGTTGGGTAAATATTAGGATTACGGCCGACGAATCACGGGTGAATTTGGAGGTTAGTAATAGCAAGCCTCAACGGACAAGACCCAATGCTCAAAAAGGAGGGATTGGATTAGTAAATATTAAGAAAAGATTGGATATTTATTACCCAAATCAATATGAATTGAAAGTTGAAGATTCTGAATCCGTGTATAAGATTTACCTGAGTCTTAGTTTAAAATGAAGAAAAATATTACATGCCTGATTGTAGATGACGAACCATTCGCTCAGGATCTCATGCGGAGATATGTAGATCGGCTTGCATATCTGCAGCTGGTAGGAGTGTGTCAGAATTCTTTAAATGCACTTGAAGTCATTCATAACACAAACCCCGACATTATTTTTCTTGATATTAATATGCCCGAGGTATCTGGTATGGAGATGGTAAAGATGCTAGCTGGCTTGCGGCCGTACATCATCTTTACCACCGCTTACACCAATTATGCGGCGGAAAGTTACGATTTTGGAGTCGTCGATTATCTATTGAAACCAATCTCATTTGACCGTTTTGTGCGGGCTGTCAATAAGGTATCTGAGCAAATTGAATTAAAAAACAATGCTTGGGGTGGCGAGGTTGACAGCAGTTTAACCCAGAAGTCCTTGACGGAGAATGAATATTTGACGGAGAATTTTTTTATGGTAAAAAGTGATAAAAAGCTTATTAAAATCAATATTGAAGATATTGTATATGTTGAAGGAATGAAGGATTATCTGAAAATTCATCTGGTCAGCACCATGGTCATTGTTCACATGACTATATCCAAAATGGAAGGGATTCTTCAAAAACACCAGTTTATCAGGATCAACAAATCGTATATTGTTAACATGAGGGAAATAAATGCCATAAATGGTAACGAAATGGAACTATCCAACAAGCAAAAGGTAATTATCGGTGGTACTTTTCGAGAAGTGCTGTTGAAGAACTTACAAGGGCGAATAATATAATTTGGTCTAAAAATTTCTGTGTTTTGTCTAATTAATTTTGTTGTTACTTGTGGTGGGATTAGTTTAGAATGTAAATCTTAAACAACTTCTCCCATGCTCAGTAACCAGCCAATAATCCGACCAGAAAGAAAAAGAATCTTGAAACTTAAAGCGAAAAATGTGGCTAAGCTCAATGGTACCTTTGGTACAGACAGTACCACTACGACTGGTATGGCGCGGTAATTCTAAGCCCGCTTATAGTCCACTGTAAATGTTCCGACCTTTGTAGCCTAGCAATGGATGTAAGACATCAACTTAAAATTGCTCCTTTTGATTTCTCAGTCATTCGAAGACCTAATTTCCCTGTTAATCTTCTATTAGAAGTTGGTGGAAATAGTCGTAGAGAGACTTCCGTGTATTTAGAACTATTCAAAAAATTTATCCGCAAAGAACCTGAGTTTCTTAAAGCTATTTATATAGCTTCGCCGGCTTTGTGCGAAAGAACCAGGAAATGGATTGACGGAGAAATCATTTCTGAGGAAGAGAGTTTACTGAAAACACTCTATAAATACTGGGGGAGGATTTGTACCCGCCCCACACCATATGGATTATTTTCAGGAGTTGCTTTAGCAAGCTGGGGTGAGCAAACCTCTATCGAGGTAGACAAGGTAAACGATCAGATTTTTGTGGACTTAGACATTCTGATTATCAATCGTCTGGCAGAGCTTGCTTTGCTGGACGATTGCGTTAAAGAAAACATATTATTTTTTGCCAATAATAGTATCTATAAAGTTGGGAATGGGTTTCGCTATGTAGAGTATGTCGTAGATCAGGGGCGCAGGGAATATTTTCTCTCTTTTATCCGAAATTTTGAAGCCCTCGAATCAGTTCTGGCCATGGCCAGAAACGGATGTTATCTGAGTGAGATTAAGCAAGGGCTTGTATCCCGAGGCTATTCGGTGTCCGCATCCGAAGAATGCGTAAGCGATCTTATTGAACTGAAAATTATACAGAACGAGTTTGAAGCTCAAATTACTGGTGGCAACGGCTTGATAATGCTTATCGACAAGTTAAGAAAGTCGAAGGCGGACAGTTGCTTTTTATCACATCTGGAACAGATTGCCATCTCGCTGAATAGCGATAAGCAACTATCCATTAAATCCTTGAAGACGGTTAAGGACTTAGTGGATAATCTTTTATCAACGACCACCGAAAGCGTTCTTGTCCAACTTACTTTGCAGCAGAAATATAAAAGCGCTCAGATTGGTCGGGCAACTATCAACAGAATTGAGAAGGACCTCACACAAATAGCTCCGTTATTTGGCAACAGGTCTAGAGCAGCGCTTACAAAATTCAAAAAACAGTTTACAGAAAAGTATGGAGAAGCCGAGATGCCGCTTTCGATTATTTTGGATGGGGAACTCGGTATCGACTACGGTGATTCTTCCCGCCTTAGCAGTACCCAAGTCCTTGATGGGGTAGAGTTGGTTCCGATTGAAGGAAATCATAGAGAATTTAGTGATTGGGATCATTTCCTTCTGAGCATATATCTTCGATACTCGGAGGAAAAATCGGATTATATCAGTTTAACTCGAAGCGATTTTAAATCATTTTCTTTTGTGCCGGATCCTCCTCCCAGCTTTTATGCAATAGGCAATCTTTTCCAAGATGGTAAGGAAAAAGATATCAAGTTTAATCTGAATTATGTAGGCGGAAATTCGGGGATTACGCTTTTATCCCGCTTTTCTTCTTCGAATGAGGAGTTGAAAGAACGGCTGTTGGAAATAGCAGATCATGAGCAAAATAGTTATCAGGATGCTGTTTTAGCGGAGATAATTTTTTCCCCAGAATCAAGAACCGGAAATGTTCTTTCTCATCCTCCATTTTATCCTTACGAAATTCCTTTTATAACGCGTTCCTCCGCGCCCGAGCGTTATCAATTGCCTATTAATGATCTCACGGTGTCGGTAAAGGAAGGAAAGCAAATAATTTTACGTTCAAAGAAACTGGGGAAGCAAGTCATTCCCAGATTGTCGAACGCCCACAATTATGACTCGGAGCTACCGGTTTATCGATTTCTTTGCGACATTCAAACTGATTCCACTGACATTAATTTTTCCTGGAATTGGTCGTTTCTGGAAGATCGCCCGGTTTTACCGCGAGTTGTGTTCAATAGTTTAATAATGAGTAGAAAAACATGGAACATAAACGCGATCTGGGCCGGGAGAGTGGATGAGTTTATCAGTTTATATAATGTCCCCAGATATGTGCAACTGGTCGACAGAGATAACGAGATGTTGCTGGACTTGCATTTGCCTCTTGCAAGATCCATTCTCGCAGACGAGTTAAAGAAAAAGGGAAAAACGGAACTTAAGGAGTTCCTTTCCATGCCTGAACAGTGTGTTGTAGGTGACCAAAATGAGAATAAGTACGCCAATGAGCTGATAATTCCATTTAAGACCATTGATTTTCATATGAAATCGCTTGAACCCGGTTATGTAGCAGAAAACGTTATCAGAAAATTCGTACCAGGTGACGATTGGTTATACGTGAAAATTTACTCAGGACCGACAATTCTGGATAAAATACTGATAGATATTATTGGGCAGTTAGCGAACGAATTAGTGGAGGAAGGAACCATAGACAGGTGGTTTTTTGTCCGTTTTCGGGATCCCTTTCATCATCTTCGGTTACGTTTTTACAAACCCGCATATCCGCAATTTGCCGGAGCTGTCCTCGATACACTGAAGCTTGGATTATCACAAATGAGGAACCATGACATGATCGAGCGATTTGTAATTGATACCTATGACCGGGAGTTGGAGCGATATGGGTCGGATACAATAGAGACAGCCGAAAAAATATTTTTTGTTGATAGTAGTCTTGTTATCAATGTTTTGAGTGAAATATCCGAGCGTAAACTTGATGAAATTAGATGGCTTTATGCGTGTCTCGGTGTTCATGCGACTCTTGAAGCCTTCGGCCTGGACCTGAAGCAGAAACTTGCATTGATAACGACATCGTTCGAAAGTTTTCTTGGAGAATATCAGCACACAGCTAAGCTCCGAGTTCAGTTAAATCATAAATTCAGATCTTCGCGCCTAGATATAACTGGTTTGATAGAGCAATACGAAAACTCTTCGGGGGATGGAATTGTTAAACTATTCCTTCATTATGCCGTTGAGATAAAACAATTGTTAATAAGCACAGGGGATGAATTTTCGACTACTCAGATAAGAGCTTTTCTGCACATGTTCTGCAACAGATTTCTGATAGACGAATCTCGGGGCCAAGAGCTTTTGATTTATCACAGTTTAAGTAAATTTTATGATGGCAGAAATGCCCGTGAAGAAAAAACAAGAAGTAGGTCATAATGCCATGTTGGTCGAAAGAAGGAGCAAGGTTATCGAATTAATTATGAGTGTAAAAAGAAATTTACAACATTTAACAGTCGATTAATGAAGTCGTGTTTGCAGGAACTAGCCAATTGAGGAGAAACAGCATTATTAAAGAAATTGATAATAGCTTCAGAGCCATGGAACTCACCCCTCAAACCAATACAAAGTGACCACAAATCTTGAATTTCTTTATTCAACATGTTTCGAATCTTAATGGATATTATTTTAACAAATAGATGATTGTGTCATGAAAAAGAAAAAGCGATTCTCAATAGACCCCGAAGACAAAAAGACAGCAAAAAAGTCGCTGGACGAAATAGCGAAAGATAGCAATAAAATCATTGGTGATAATATTAGTGGAGGCTGGTTGGAAAAGATATCTCCCCCAACATCCGGAGATTCCAACAAGCCGTAATGAAGCGAGATGAACCTGCAGATTTTATGTGTGTCACCAAGAGGTGAAAAGGATTATGTATATCAAATAGAGCTAAGTCATATTTGGCGATATTATTACTGAACTATTATGTCCATTAATGAAGATGACGTATCGACTCATTGATATGCCACCAGCTATGAAAATTGTACAAAGTTTTTTGGAGTAAACCAATGACGCAGGGTGCTAGAAAACTTATCAATTCAAGCGTCTAGTATAATAAGAGATTATTCCTGTACGGTTCTGTGCTGAGAACATAGAGCTGGCAGAATCGATTTTTTATCATTACAGCGTAGGCTGTTGGATCAAACTGTTTGATATATTGTATTACGAATCTGATTATAAGAAACCAAATATCCGTTTTCTGAGCCAGCTTATTATCACCATTCTGGGTTCCAATGTCGGTTTTGACATGCTTGGAAATCTCACGAGTAAATACCTGGTCATTGAAACGGTAGAGGGACTTAAATTGTGCGCTGATGCATTTACGAAAGAAGGTATGCACATCAACACTCATGCATTATCGGCGGTGGTCGAAGCACCACTGATTGACTTGTATTACAACACTCGCCACAAACTTCCGGACGTTTTTGGCGAGTGCCCAATAAATGAAATTTGTGGTGGTGGATTTCTGGCTCACCGCTACAGCAAAGAGGGGGATTCAATAATCCGTCTGTCTACTGCCGTGATCTGATCAAAATCATATCGCGTATACAGAACACCGTTATAAATGATCTATCGCTAGAAACACGAAAGAAAGCCGTTATTGAACCAATCAACATCAATGAGATTCTCGAATATTTGGATGAACATTAGTGCCAAAGATATATGAAAATAGTTCAAAGTTTCTGGAGTAAGCCAATGACGCATGGAAGCGGTCGCCTAATTAATTCTGGTGGCTGGTTTAACAAAAGGCTATTTTTATATGGTTCTGTTTTGAGTGCTTTGTTACTGGAACGGCATTATCCTGGACAAACCGTTTTCGTTACGGATCGATTTGGAGAGGATTTATTCATAAATAAGCTTAATATGCCATTTGGGAAAGTCATCGTCGAACTCGACGAGCTTAACGATTTGAACGAAACGTTGTGGGCAGCAGGGAAACTATACGCTTACGCTCGCATGCGGGAGCATTTCGTGCACTTTGATCAAGATTTTTTCTTGCCGCAACCACTATCGGATGATCTAACAAACGCATCATTAGTGGCTTACACATCCGAATTCAGTCAGCCTAAACAACAAAATATTTACATTCCTAATATCACCAACTTTCTTAACACAACCTTGGTGTTGAATAGCAGGGTAAGAAACTTCTGCAATAACGAACCAAGAATGGCTTATAATGCCGGTATTATGGGAGGCGATCGCACCGAAATTTTTGAGGAACTTTGGGATTTAAGCTTTGAAATAATCAAAAATAACACTCACATTTTCAGGCAAATAAATTGCCACTTTTTCAATGTGGTGCTCGAACAATTCCTATTCACTTGCCTTGCGCGAGATAATAAAATTCCAGTTACATGTCTGGAAAATGAATCATCTATAATGATTGAATCCAAATATACCGACATGAAATTTTTCCCATTTGTATCGAGTGTTCATGTAATGGCAAATGGGAAATGTGCATCAAGCAGTTGCGTATCTATTCCAGAAATTTTAAAAATAAACTTTCCTGATCATTACTATCTAATTAATAAATTATTAAGATATAATTTAGTCTGATTCATGGGTTTACTATTTGTAGATGAATGCCAAAGTATTAAAGAGGTAAAGGTTCAAACTAATGTAGAATTCGGAGATTACATTCCACATTTTATATTAGGTTTACCTATTGATAATTCCAATGTGTTGTCCAAATATCAGATTCAGTTAGGAGAAGAAATTTTTGAAAAATTTCTGAATTCTGACAGCACAAACTATACATTGATTAATGGGAAATCTGGAATGATACTTGCAGTTGCCCTTTATTTAAAGTCAATTCAGGATCAAGAAAAAAAATCTAAAATTCAAACATTATTTGATAAAATTGAGAATGATAAATACATCATTCTATCAGATGTCTTGTACAATGATTTGGAGGAAGGAAGGGCTGGGATATTGCTTGCTCTATCCTATATATTAGTTTTAAAATTTGACAGAAGAATTAATTCTATTTTTTTATTATTGCTAGAATTGTTAATAAAAGACGCTCGATTTTACAAGAAAGGCGTAACGTGGTTGAAATCTGATTTAAAAGAACCAGAATCATGCATATGGCAGGAATCGGAAGGAATTCGTTTATCCCTGTCGCATATTAATGGATTATTCGATCATGAGTTTGTCCGCATTCTTATTGATAGTATTGTTGTGCCCTTTAAGTCTAAGAAAATATCTAGCAAAAGCACTTCAAACATGCGGTGGAAGGATATTTTAGAAAGATTGACGCATCAGCTTTATAATGAGAACAGTGAAAAAAAGATAGACATTGGTTTAAACAAAAAAGTGCAAGGGTTTCACGACATTATTGAAGCCAATTTCAAGGACGTTTTCTCATCGCTTCCTCCATTTGATCTCGGAGGAATTATTGCAGAAATTACTTCATCCTGTCATAGGTTAAATCAATACGAAATATTCGGTGCATTAAAAACTGTAAGGCTCGACATGGATGCAAATTTATTCAGGCTCTTACAACGGAGAATGCGGCTAAGAGCTTGGCTCATAGATCGATCGAATATTTTTAGTCACGCGCATGAACCTGATCCGAGATTTTATGCCTATGCCATCCAATTTAGTGAAATGGATAACCATAATTTTTTTGATATAAAGCTAGCCGTTAATCAAATCGATATTCATTATATAGTTTTGAAAAGCAATTGGCTATATGCAATGAAGTACAAGAAAATGAATACAATTGGTTGTTTTTCGGTTAGGCGATTTGATAAATATATATTTATTAATATGGATGTGCTAGATAGATTTGTTTCTCAACTACTAATATATCTTTTGAATAAAGAATGCAGCATAAATGAATTTAAACAAAGTGTTTTTAACAATAGAAGTTTATACTTTGACCACTACAATTTTAGGAATAGGATATTGCTACTCATCAAACAAGGTATTTTTATCCCAGGTTAAATATTTCATTTTTTAACTATTATATTGCCTTGACAATATAATAATACGTCGAATAATGAAGTAGTTTCGTCGAATAAATGTATCATTTCATTTTGTTACGTCTATTTTTATTTTTAAAAAATGTGAAGATTAATAATTTTAAGATGTTCAATAACAGATAGTTGTTTTATTTAAATTAACATGATAAAATGGCCATGGTAAATTTAAAAAATACTAGAACGTATCAAAGACAAAAACCTTGAATAAATAGTCTCTGAAGAACTGAAAGAATTGGAAGGAGTCCCTATTAACTTTGGTTGCCCACCAATTAATAGTGGCTGTCATGTTCAAATAGCTTTCGTATGATACTTACGCGGGGAGTGAGATTCAATATTTTATCTTAATTATTTTTCTTTAAATAGAATGCAAATGGCAGATTTAAAAATAATTTTACGAAAACTAAGAGATGGAGCAATCGAAAATTCTGAAGAGTTAAGTCCAGAAGAACCAGAAGGCGGTGGATTTAACTTTGGATGTTCACCTCCCAATAGTGGCTGCTATCCGAACAGCGGGTGTGTGTAGTACTTTTGTGATTCTAAAAAATTGTTAACAGTATATATCTCGATTTTACCTTTAATCAATTAGTTCACTTTAAACACAATTCAAATGGCAGATTTAAAAAAAATTCTGAGTAAGTTAAAAGATGTAACAAACGAAAATTCGGAAGAATTAACTCTAGAAGAGTTAGAAGAGCTAGAAGGTGGTCATAACGGTGTCTGTCCGAGCCCTAATAGTGGTTGTCCTACTAATAATAGTGGTTGTACGCCGTAACTTTATGAGAGGTGTTTAGCTAGGGTGGGATGTAATTTCCTTCCCTAGCCAAATGCATCAGGTTTTGAGCACAATTTAGGAGAAAATGTAGGAAAGATCCAGCGCAAAAGTTTAACCTAATAACGCAGGCCATATGGAATCAGGCAAAAATTATAAATTATCCCATTATACTGTTGTAACCGATACGCTGGAAAATGATCAGGGGACAATCAACAAACGGATGATGCTGGCAACCAGGACTGCCCGGGTGATGGTGATAAATAACAATTTGTACGATAAGTTACTGAGAGGTGCATGGGACGAGGTTCCCTCAGAAACCTTTTCGAAATTGCTGGATATGGAATCGGTCGTCCCGATTTCTGATAATGAATTGCAAACGGTGATCGGGCGAAACCAGTCCCAGATACATGATAGTCATACACTAAACCACGTGATACAACCTACTGCCATGTGTCAGCTGGGATGCGGCTATTGCGGGCAAAGCCACACAAAAAATTATCTTGACAAGAGTGCCGGTGACCGTATTTTAGAACGGATTGAAGGTAAGTTTGTTAATAAAGAATACAGACATGTATCTATTTCCTGGTTTGGCTCCGAACCGTTGGTTGGTCTTTCTCAGATTCGTGAATTGACACCAAAATTAAAAGAAATGGCAGCCAGACATGCCTGCACCTATTCGTCTCTAGTGGTAACAAATGGTTTAAGTCTAAAAGAACATATTTTTCTTGAACTCGTTAAAAAACACAATGTCACTAAAATAGAAGTGACGCTGGATGGCACGGCGGAATACCATGATGCCCGGCGGCACACTAAAGCGGGGCTGAGCACTTTTGATTTGATCCTGAAAAATCTTTTGGTCATTTTCAATCGTCCAGACTTTAAAGAATTAGGCTGCAGTATTTCGATCCGTTGCAACGTTGACGGGCGAAATGAGGCAGGTGTTGTACCTTTAATCAAACTGCTTGCATCGTATAATCTGCAAGATAAGATTGAATATTTCTATGTAGCACGCATCCATTCCTGGGGCAATGAAGCCCATTTGCTTTCGCACGAAAAAGAAGATTTTGCCAAGAAAGAAATTGACTGGATACTTACCCAATATCAGCACGGATTCAGACCAGGATTACTCCCAGGATTGCACCCAGTCGTCTGTATATCCGTGACACCTGACTCGGAAGTCTTCGATGCCTTTGGGAATGTATTCGACTGTACGGAAACACCCTATGTGGACACCTACGCGGATACCGACTATGTCTTGGGAAATGTAAACAACGGCTTATCGACTATTTCCAAATATCGTCCGTTGCTCAGTTTCAATGACGAAGTTGCCAACGGTGAGTATCCTTGCTCTACCTGTAAAATGTTACCAGTTTGTGGTGGGGGGTGTCCTAAATCATGGAGAGAAGGGCTCATTGCATGCCCTACTAGCAAATTTAACGTAAAGGACAAACTCGTGCTCTCCTATGCATTGCGTCAAGGAGGAGTTGAGGCTCTGGCCGATTTCTGAAAGTGAGTAAATACAAATGAGTAACAAAGCTTAGCGCACTTTAGGTTATGACCGAGAAACGAAACGGTAAAATGCAAGCAAAGGAGGCAGTTTCGCCGGAGATTTTTCAGGGAGGAGATTTTGGAGAGCTACTTAATAATCATGTTGAAAAAAAGATAGACCAGCATGAAAAAGAGTTATTATCGGCTGTTGGAGCCGATTATGGAGAGGCACTTACGCTTGCGCGGAACAATGATCTGGATAAAGCAGAATGGTACATGAATAAAGCGCACCAGGAGCAAGAAAATTTTTCTCAGACCTCGCTTGTTTATCAGTTGCTTGATTTGCACGGATTACCTGTAAAAGCGTATTTTCATTACAAGAAAAAGGAGTATAAGCTTGCGGAACAATACCTCAGGGACTCCACCTCAAAAAGTGCTGACCTGGTAAAGGAGGGCTTTTATATGGTGGAGTGCCATCGAATACAACAGCTGCATAACCTAGCCAGAATGTATTTTAAACGGAACGAGTTAGAACACGGGGGACAGATGATCTCTGAAGCATTGTTATACATGACTCAAGAAATGATTCCTACCGTTGATTCTAATTGGCACGTTGACTCGTTGAGACAATGCCCCATGTCACTTAGATGCGGAATGATACTACAACTGGCACTGGAAACTGCGGGTGAATTATTACCGCCAACTCTGCGACAACAGGAGCTGTACAAGTCTGCTTTTGGAAACTGGTCTGAACCATTACCTGGGTTAACGGATTGCGAACCCCTGAACCAATGGATTAAACTCAAAAATTTATACCTATTGGAGCATTCCGATGAAGCATTCGTGGAGTCCGCAATTGATTTTGCGTTGACTGCACCGGCTCAATTCGATATCCTGAAACTGGTACTTATTGTCAACATGACAGACACATTACGTAAAACCTCGAACTATGATCCCGCAGTTTATAAGGATCTTTCCGCTTTTGGTCAGAAACTAAAAGTTTCCAGGCGATACAAGCTGGCATGTTTTACTTATATGCAACCATAAAGTTTTGACCAATGAAAATAGCATCTCAAACTCTTTCTGAATACTGCCCAAGCCTACTTTTACTTCATCAGTATGTTGAGATGTTAGGCATTACGGCCAACAGGACGCTGCTCCGAAAAGAGCTTATAGCCTGCCCGAACTACCCAAATATATCACTGAGGGATATTATAAAATTCCTGGATATTGCAAATATTGCTTCGTCAACGATGCGGTTAACACCCGAAGTAATAGGTCACCTTGAACCACCATTTATAGCGCAGGTTAAAGAAGAAAATGGTGCAAAATATCTCAACCTAGTAAAAAAAATGGCCGATAACCAGATTGTTCTGTACGCACCTAATCAGGGTGAGACAATCGTTACCTATCTTGATTTTATCGACAAATGGACAGGCATTGTGCTGGTTGCAGGAGCCTCGGGAGATCTTCCAGAAATTCCGTCAAAACGTGATCCAGAACTACTCGCCATAGAAAAATATAAAAAGAAGAGCATTAAGCTCATTCCCGATTTTTTCTCGCGCAATGAATGTCTGGAAATTATTGATTACACTGAGTCAAGAAATGGATACTTCAAAAGTACGGTCACGGATAAAAACGGAGAAGTAAAAATAGACGGCTCAAGAACCAGCTACAGTATCAATTTATCCTCTCGCGAATTGTCTCTTTATCCAGTCATAAGAGACAGAACAGCCGACATGCTGAAAGTGCGTAAGTCGCACATAGAAGGTCTTCAATGTGTCCGATACGCCTCGGGACAGTGGTTTAACCCGCATTTGGATACCAATGATAAATTAAGGAGGAGACATACCCTTCTAGTTTATCTCAATGAAGACTTCAGCGGTGGTGAGACATACTTTCCTGAGCTGATGTTAAAAATTTCCCCCAGCACAGGTAAGGCCTTACATTTCATGAATGAAGATTCAAGGGGGAATATCCTGCCATTTTCGTTGCACGCAGGGTTACCCGTTCAGAATGGAGTAAAATATGCCTGCAATATTTGGGTTAAAAGCAGGCCTGCGACCCACTAACGTGATCGATAAAGAGTGAAACTAACGAGGCAAATACAACCAGTTTTTATGAAAAACTTACTACTAGCAATTCTGTTACTCTGTTCATGGTGTGCTATGGGCCAAACGGGGACGATCAAGGGAAAAGCAATGCAGCAAGGCACGGTTAACGGAGTGCCTTTTGCAACGGTTACCTTGCTGTCTTCTGCTGACTCGGCGTTTGTGAAGGGTGACATTACGGATAGCACTGGTCGTTTTGAGTTGCCCATTAGTGCTGTTGGGACATACATCCTGGAAATATCCTCGATTGAGTACCAAAAAGTATACCGTGGCCCGTTGGTTTTCGATTCCGTAAACGTGGTTATGGATTTGGGTAATGTCTCCATGGTCACGGATCAAAAATTGCTGAATGAAGTGGTGATCAGAGGCGAAAAACCTGCCTTTGAAAGACGATTTGACAAAACGATCATTAATGTGAGTTCCAACAGCTTGTTCAAAACTTCTATTAATGCAATTGATGTCCTGAAAAGATCACCCGGCATAAGGGTCGGTGCAGGTGGCGGCATTACCCTACGCAACAATGTGAAACCTATGGTACTTATAGATGGAAAACCCGTTCCTATGAGCTCGGAGGAGCTTGCAAACTATCTCAACAGCCTGATGCAGGACCAGATCGAATCCATTGAAATCATAGAAAATCCATCCGTAAGATATGACGGCGAATACAAAGGCGTAATTGATATCAAACTAAAAAGGGACAAAAATCTGGGATGGAGCGGAAATGTTTCCGCATACGGAATTCGCAACTCATTCAACTCTGGCGGTGCCGGCGTCACTACAAACTATAAGGCAAAGAAAGTTAGCTTTTTTGGGACGTATTGGTATAATCGCAATCGTCAGCTTTATAAGAATTCGCTTACGCAATTTGTCGAGAACAATACCCAGCAGCTAAAATCATTTCTACGTAACCCAGGTGATAACCAAGCACATAGTTATCAGATCGGAACAGAGTATTCCATTGCCGCCAAGCAGACCATAGGTGTTCTATACAAGGGATTTAACAGCACCGCGAATAACCCCAATTCCACAACGACCCGACTTCTGAATACGTCTTCTCAGGAGGAATTAAGCTCGGTGCTTACAAAAAATATTCAACTGCCCTCAAACCACAACCAATCGGTAAATGCCAGTTACCGGGGCGAATTTGGAAAGAAACGGCTCAGTATAGATGCCTCCTATGCAGATTACAATTCATTGCAAAATCAAAATATAACCGATTTCATACAAGGTCAGGTGGCCACCAGGCTTAGGAGCAATGGCGATACACGCATTCAAATCAAAGCTGCACAGCTCGACTACACTTTCCCCGTTGGCAAGGGTAAGGTGGACATCGGCTCAAAAATAGCCCATACATACAGCCACAATGATTTAAAATTCGACACCCTGTCAGCTGGTCAATGGATACTGGACAAAAGGAGAAGCAATGAGTTTAAATACGACGAGACCATCCTTGCGGGTTACCTTTCCTACTCTACGTCCCTGGGTAAAAAGGTGAATTTGCAATTAGGCCTTCGGGCAGAAAACACAAAAACAAATGGCAATTCCGTGAGAGACAATGAGGTTATTGCCCGGGAATATCTCAAAATGTTGCCTAACCTGAAACTGGGTTATCAAATTAATGATGATGCGCTATTGTCATTTGCCTATAGTCGAAGAATCCAGAGGCCGTCTTTTTATGACCTGAATCCTTTCAGGTGGTATGTGAATCCTTATATGTACACCGAAGGGAATCCTTTTCTGCGGCCAACCATCATCAACACGGCCAATATTGCTTATTCGTTCAAAGAAATAAGCAGCACCATCAGCTATCGGAAAGATGTAAGCATTGTTTCGCAAATACCATATCTGGATACACTCACCAACATCACTTTGTATACACGCCAGAATTTGGGCAACTTGGAGAATTTTTCATGGGATATCAGTTATGCTGTCGGCCCCGCCAAATGGTGGAAAATGCAGCATTACCTGAGCGTCTACTACCTCAAACAAAATGTGCTTTATGAGCAAACCATTCACAAAATCAGGCAGGCTGCATTTTCTTTTCAAGGCAACAATGTGTTCACTTTACCAAAAAGCTTCACGTTCGAGGTTTCCTATGAGTATAATGGAAAATCAAAGGATCTGATATATAACATTGGGTCGTATTATCAGGTCAGTTTTGCTGTTCAGAAATCGTTTCTGAGTAACAACCTCAATGCGCAGCTTGTAGTGAATGACATCTTTTTTACAGGTAACCCAAGAATCAGTGCGAATCTGGAAAACTTCCGATCTCGCATTTATCAGACCTACGACAATAGGTCTGTAAAACTACAGCTCACTTATAAGTTCGGAAAATCTACTTTCAGGCGGAACGAAAAAAGAAGCAGCGGAGCCGACGAAGAAAACAGAGCAAGAAACTAGAATCAGTTAATTATGTTTGGGGCAAAACACAAATATTATCGCCAACTCGACTACATGGATTGCGGGCCGACTTGTATGAAAATGATCTCTGCATTTTACGGTAAGATGTACTCACTGGACTTTTTTCGCTCCAACATGTTTATCACGCGTAATGGAGTAAATCTGAATGGAATCAGCCAGGCCGCGGAAAAAATTGGCATGAAGACTTTGCCAATAAAGCTGAACTACAAAAAACTGGTGGAGGAAGTACCGTTGCCGTGTATTTTACATTGGAACCAGGAGCACTTTGTTGTTTTGTATGAGACCAGAAAAAAAAACATATTTAGTAAGGAAATAGTACACTTGATCGCAGATCCTGGGCACGGCATGGTGAAGGTAGACAAAGAAACCTTAATGAAATGCTGGGCAGGCACAGCAGACGGGCGCGGAGTAGCGCTGTTGCTGGAACCAACGCCGGAATTCTATGCAGGCACGGAGGAGCAGAAGGCGGTTCCTTCCGGATTCGGATTTCTATTTCAGTATCTGTCGCCGTACTCGAAATACCTATTTCAGGTTATATTGGGAATGTTGTTTGGAAGTATGGTCAGCATGCTGTTCCCATTTCTTACTCAAAGCCTGGTTGACTACGGTATCCAGATGCGGAATGTCGGCTTTATTTATTTGATTCTATTTTCTCAACTATTACTGTTTCTGGGAAATATCGGAGTAGATATGATTCGGAACTGGGTCTTACTCCATGTTAATACCCGACTTAGCGTTTCGATTGTGTCTAATTTCTTGACCAAGTTGATGAAGTTACCGATAAACTTCTTTGAATCGAAAAACATTGGAGACATCTCACAACGGATAAGTGACCATCATCGGATAGAAGAATTTCTAACCGGATCTTCGCTTACTACTTTGTTTTCTTTTATCAATCTGATTGTTTTCTCAATTGTTTTGGCTATGTATGATGTCCGGCTGCTTAGTATATTTTTTATTGGCAGCATTCTTTCAATCAGCTGGGTATTTATTTTCCTGAAACGGCGGAAAAACCTGGATTACCTAAGGTTTCAAAGATTAAGGGAAAACCAAAATTCGATATACGAGTTGATTACAGGAATGCAAGAAATAAAGCTTAATAACTGTGAACAAGCGCGCCGTTGGGAATGGGAGAAGATTCAGGCCAAACTTTTCAAGATCAATATAAAAAGCCTCAGTTTGGAACAGTATCAAGAAATGGGAGCTTCTTTTTTTACTCAGTTGAAGAATATCCTTATTTCATTTGTTGCTGCTAAACTTGTTTTGGACAACCAAATAACATTGGGAGCAATGCTCGGTATTTCCTACATTATCGGACAAATGAACGGTCCGTTGAATCAGATAATGGATTTTGTAAAGAAAATACAAGACGCAAAGATGAGTCTTGACCGCCTCGGCGAAATACATAACAAGCCTAATGAGGAATTAAACGAGGAATTTTATTGGAAAAGGGAACAGGATGGCGAGCAAGGAATTCCGGAGCGCAATATATTTGATCTTTCACTCAATGATGGCATTGTTTTTAGAAATGTATCCTTTCGATACGGAGCTCCCGGATCTGCTAATGTGCTAAAAAACATAAATCTGCATATCCCTAAGGGTAAGGTAACTGCCATTGTAGGATCCAGTGGGAGTGGAAAAACTACATTATTGAAACTGTTCTTAAAATTCTATCCGATTCAGGAAGGAGAGATCACCATTGACGGAAAAGATATAGCAGAGATATCCGCATCCAAATGGAGAGAACAGTGTGGTACAGTAATGCAGGACGGGTACATTTTTTCTGACACCATTGCGCGGAATATAGCCGTTGATGGGAAGCAAATAGATGAAGGCAGGATGATTAAATCTATTCGTGTTGCCAATATTGAAGAATACATCAAAAAATTACCGCTAGGCTTTACCACCAAAATTGGTAATACCGGAGCTGGCATCAGCGGTGGTCAACGACAGCGTTTGTTCATAGCCAGGTCGGTTTACAAAGATCCAGATTATCTATTTTTTGACGAGGCGACCAGCGCTCTCGATGCGAACAATGAGAAAATTATCATGGAGAACCTAGATGCATTTTTCAAAGGAAGAACGGTAGTTGTAATTGCGCACAGGTTGAGTACAGTTAAAAATGCCGATCAAATTATTGTTTTAAATAATGGTGAGATAGCGGAAATTGGCTCGCATAAACAACTTTCGCAAGCGAAAGGATATTATTTCGAGTTAGTTAAAAACCAGTTGGAATTAGGGGCGGCTTGAAAACTTGACTATGGCAAAGGATCTATCCATGCAATTTGAAAGACCTAGTGAGGACATCCAGGAAATTATCGGAATCATTCCGAACCGGATTATTCGCTGGGGAATTACGGTAGCATTATTTCTGCTGTTATGTGTTCTGCTTGTCTCTCATTACATCCGTTACCCGGATGTGATTTTGGCGGAGTCGGAGCTCATTGCGGATGAACAGCCCTATAAGGTGAGCTGGTACCAATCCGAGGATAATGTCGTCTATACCAAAAAGGTGAAGGAGAACCAGTTCATTAACAAGGGGGACACGCTGCTGATAGAAGAGAATTTGAGGTCGCACGAACATCATGTGACCGTCAGCCCGTTTTCCGGGCGGGTATTTGTTACGAAGGGCTATAAAGATAACTCTGAAAAGCAAACAATTTGGATTGCTCAACAAATTAACGGTTACAGTGTTATCTTGCTTCTGTCGATAAACCAGTCGGGGAAAGTGAAAGTTGGTCAGAGGGTTCAAATAAATCTGGACGAGTATCCACGCAGTGAATTTGGTTACCTGGAAGGGAAGATAATGAACATCGTTCCTGTAAAAATTGAAGGTTTTTATCGGGTATCTGTAGAGCTAAACCAGAGGCTTGTTACTAATATCAAATACGACATACCTGATCAACCGAGGTTTTCTGGGAAAGCGGAGATACTTACCAATAATAGAAGCGTATTGCAGAGAATATTCCACTCACAGACCAAGTAGAATTGTGATCTTTCAGTATACTCTGAGTGCTTTCGTATAGTGTATAGCGTTAGGACTTACCTGAATAAAAAATGAGCAAAGAAAAAAAAATTTCAGTTATTATTCCGGTTTACAACCAGGCTTTGTTTATAAGCCGGGCTATCAGAAGTGTTCAAAAGCAAACTTTTGGTAAATGGGAAATTATTGTTGTCAATGACGGTTCTTCGGACCAGGTAGAAGGTGTTGTGAACATGTTTCGACTGGAAGACGATAGGATTTCCTATCTTAAAAATGAGAGAAACGAAGGTTTGGGATATAGCTTGAACAAAGGTATCGAACACGCCAGGTACGATATGATCGCCTATTTGCCAGCTGACGATGTTTATTTTGAGGATCATCTGTATTACCTTGTGGAAGCATTGGATAAAAATCCTGATGCGATTCTTACCTACTCGGGTGTTAAATACAATTACCGGGATACGGGACACACAAGTCAAGGTAAGACATCCTTGGCAAAGGTGCCGGAACGTTCCCTGCAACTGGTTCAGGTAATGCACCGTAAAGTTGATATGAGATGGGTGGAGAGAGAGCAGTTGACGACGGCTGACCTGGACCAGATGTATTGGAACAAGCTTAATCCGCTCGGAGATTTCGTTGCTACGTTAAAAATTACTGCGGAATGGGTATCTCACCCACTCCAACGACACCAGTTTTTCAATGAGTTTGCGGGCGGAGGGATTTATCGTTATAAGGAATATTATAATGTAAAACATCGGATTCGTTTCGAGTCGCAAAGCGGAAGCTATATTGACGAATTCAAAGACTATAGTATACTGGAAGACAAAGTGGTAAATCTGGATGGTGAGCCACTGAAAATTTTGCTGGTAGGAGAACTCGCGTACAATGCGCAAAGAATATGTGCGCTCGAAAGAATGGGACATAAACTATACGGTTTGTGGATAGATAAGCCATTCTTTTATAATACAATAGGCCCGCTCCCATTCGGAAATGTCGAAGATATACCCAAGTCGAACTGGAAGGAGAAAGTGAAGGAAATTAAGCCGGATGTCATTTATGCTCTATTAAACTTCTCAGCAGTCCCGCTGGCGCATGAGGTACTGGTTGATAACCCCGGCATTCCTTTTGTCTGGCATTTCAAGGAAAGCCCGTTCTATTGTCGGCAGCAAGGTACCTGGAATCAGTTAGTTGAGCTCTATCAAAAATCTGACGGGCAAATTTACATTAATGAGGAGACCAGGTTATGGTTTGAGCAGTTCTTAATGTTTACCAACGAACCATTAGTACATATCCTGGACGGAGATTTGCCACCCAACTACTATTTTAAAGACCAAAGATCCGAATTGCTATCAGATTCGGTCGACGGGGTGCACACAGTGGTATCCGGACGACCATTTGGGCTTCAACCTGATGACATACAGGCCTTGGCTGCACAAGATATTCACCTTCACTTTTATGGAGATTATCATCACAGATCGTATAAAAACTGGCTGGATAAGTCCTTTGCATTAGCACCCGAGCACTTACACATCTACCGTAATTGTACGCCTGACGAATGGACAGCCGAATTCTCAAAGTATGATGCCGGCTGGCTGCATGTGTTTGAAAGTTCGAATTCGGGAGAATTGATGAAAGCTGAATGGCTGGACCTAAATTACCCAGCCAGGATGTCAACGCTGGCGGCTGCCGGCCTGCCGATGATTCAGCGTAACAATTTGAAACATACAGTTGCTTCTCAAACCATAACTAACAAATTGGGGGTTGGTATTTTCTACGAATCCTTTGAAGAACTGGGTGAACGTTTAAGGGATCAGGTTTACATGCGACGCATCAGAGAGAACTGTTGGGGTAGCAGGGCCCATTTTTCCTTCGAGCATCATGTTCATGGGCTGGTTAATTTTTTTAAACGGGTAATCAGAAGAAAGCATGCCAGCGACTCCCCTGAGCCATTTCGGAATACAGCGAAGTATCCGAATGAACAAAGTGTGCTGATTGCCCCTACGGCAGCATAGGATACGCCGGATTACAGAGCACAACTAAAATACTTGTCATTTTTAATCGATGTTGTAGACCTATGGGCATGCAAGGTATCTCCGTGATTCTTCCAGTTTATAATCAATCGGAATTTATTGGACGCGCAATCCAAAGTATGTATGCGCAGACTTTCAGGAAATGGGAAATCATTATTATCAACGATGGCTCTACCGATAATTTAGAAGAAGTTATCAAGCAATTAGCGGAAGACAGCAGGATAAGATATATCGAAAACGAAAGGAACAGGGGTTTAGGGTATTGTGCAAACAGGGGAATTGAGCTGTCTCAATACGAGTACATCGCCTATTTGCCTGCTGACGATATATATTTTAAACAGCACCTGAACGCTCTGTATGGAATCCTTCACGGAAATGAAGATGCTGTTATGGCTTACTCGGGGGTTAAGTACCACTATTATGACTCAAATCTTAGCAGCCAAGGAAAGACTGCGACAGGCAAAATCAAGGACATGCCAATCCAATTGGTCCAGGTTTTACATAAAAAGACGGCGGAGCGGTGGTTGGAACGGGAGGAACTGGTTACGGATGACCTGGGACGGATGTATTGGGATAAGTTAGAGCCGTATGGTAGTGTTATTTCAACCTCTGAAATTACTGCTGAGTGGGTGTCACAACCATTGCAACGGCACAAGATTATCAGTGAATTGAAGTGGGGTGGCGGAATCCACCGCTATAAACAGTATTATAACGTTAAACAACGCCTTCGCTTTCAATCGGCGACGGGGCATTATATCGACGAGTTTAATGATTACAAATCAATAAAATATAAAACTCGGGGGGCAGATAAATCCTCATTGAAAATACTGCTTGTCGGAGAGCTGGCCTACAATCCTGAACGCATATGTGCCTTGGAAGAGCGCGGGCACAAGTTATACGGATTATGGATGGAAAGACCCTATAATCTTAACACGGTGGGGCCTTTGCCATTCGGGAACGTCGAAGATATACCGCTGAGGAACTGGCAGGAAAGGGTAAAAGAAATCAAACCGGACATTATATACGCACTTCTTAATTTTGTTGCCGTTCCCCTTGCCCATGAAGTGCTGATGACGAATCGTGACATACCGTTCGTATGGCATTTTAAGGAAGGTCCGTTCTTTTGCAGGCAACAAGGTATGTGGCAAATGCTCATGGATCTCTTTCAGAAGTCGGACGGGCAGATTTACATAAACGATGAGAATAAAAAGTGGTTCGAGCAATTTCTCGTATGCGAGAGCCCTATACCACACGTGATCGATGGAGATCTGCCTTCCAGGTTTTACTTCAAGGATGAGACTTCGAGCCTGCTTTCCGACAGTGATAATGGACAGATACATACGGTAATCGCGGGACGTCCGTTTGGCATTCAGCCTCAGGATGTTTTTGGGCTGTCTCTACAAAATATTCACCTGCACATTTATGGTGATATCACTCATAATATCTACGATCGCTGGATAAAGCAGGCTATTAATCTGGCGCCGGATCATTTGCACCTTTATCATAACTGCCGTCCGGATGAATGGACTTCGGAATTTTCGAAATATGACGCGGGTTGGTTGCATGTGTTCGAAAGTTCAAACGAGGGAGAGCTTATGAAAATGGATTGGATGGATCTCAACTATCCAGCGCGTATGTCGACAATGGCTGCGGCCGGATTGCCGATGATTCAGCGAGATAACTGTCAGCATACAGTTGCATCACAAAATATAATGCGCAAATACGATATGGGGGTTTTTTTCTCGAATATAGATGAATTGGGAGAGCATTTGAGAAACAAACCTCGTATGAAGGAGCTCCGGGATAACTGTTGGAAAAACAGAATGCATTTTTGCTTCGATCACCACGTGGAGGATTTGATTAAATTTTTTCAAAAGGTAATACAAAAGAAAAACAGCAATAATTCAGTTTTGGTAGTCCAAGACGCAGTATCCATGAATACGTACAGTTTTTAAGCGATATTATTACTATCATATGAAATTTGGAAACGAAATAGTGCAAAGCCTGTGGATTGGCGACAGTTTATCAACTATGGAGCAGTTGTCGATCAATTCGTACTTGAAAAACGGCCATGAATTTCATTTATACAGCTACGACAAAATAAGAAATGTTCCCGAAGGTACTATTTTGAAGGACGCCAATTCAATATTGAGCAAAGACAGGATATTTAAAGATTCAAGAAATCTTTATGCGGCTTTTTCTGATTGGTTCAGATATAGGATGCTATATGAGAATGGTGGATGGTGGGTAGACCTTGATTCTGTTTGTGTACAATTTTTTGACGTAGAAGAGGATTATTGTTTTGCCACCGAGTATTTTTACAAAGACAGAAAAGTCCCAACACTGAACGTTTGTAATCTCAAAGTTCCCCAGGAAGCGGAAATAATCCAGGATTGTTTGATAGCAATCGAGGATCGAATTCTTAAATCAAAGGTTGTCCCCTGGGGGTCGTGCGGGCCTTTCTTATTCAGAGAGATTATCCGAAGCTATGATGCCAGCCCTTTTATAAAAGCTCCTCATGTTTTTTGCCCAATACCCTGGTTTAATTATTTAAATTTTATAAATGAAAGTGCCAATGAATTGGATCAGGAAACTCTGGCAATCCACCTATACAATGGCGCTTGGAGTTCTGAACGGGTAGATAAAGATGCATCGTATCGTGCTGATAGTCTGTTTGAAAGCTTAAAAGCGAAATACTTAAACCTAGATGTAATTGTCTAATTATAAGATATTAGAGAATTAGGTTTGTAGGTGCTCACTAAAATCAAAGTCGGAAGGCTGATTGGTCGAAAATAGGAGTGGGGTTGTCGAATAAATTACGAGAGTAAGCATGAACTTATTATATTTAATTAACAGCTAAACGTACCATTCTTATGAAAAAATCAATTGAATATTTCAAGGACCAGGAACTCGTCCATGGTATTGTTGACGATTTTGAAGTCATAGAGCCTTCTGATTTAGAAAATGTAAAAGGTGGCGATAAAGAATATAATGCACCCGTGTATGAAAAGCGAAATAAAAGCTTTTGGCACCAGGCCAGTGTAATACTTGATCAAATACGATAATGCTATTTATAGGAAGGAGAATACAATTTAAGTCTTCTATACCAAATTATAAAAATAGCTGGATCAAATTGAAAGGAATAGAAGTTATTGCTGCCAATCTTAGCTGGGTATACCAAAAATGTATATTCGCTACACCGGGGTTAATCAAAATACACTTGGATAACTGAATTGTGAATTTAGAAGGACTTGTTATCAAAGTTTCAAGCAGGTGCAATATTAATTGTAGCTATTGTTACATGTATAACCTTGGTGATCTGAGTTTTCAATTACAGCCAAAATTTCTAAGTAAACACCATGTCAATCTCTTAGCAAAAAGGATTAGAGACTACTGCTTGTCCGAAAACAAAAGGTATTTTGAAATTATTATTCATGGAGGAGAACCGCTCTTAATGCCGATTGGTGATTTTGAGTACTTTCTGGAAGAATTTAACACCATTCTGAGACCGGAAATTATTCCGGTCTTTTCGGTGCAAACGAACGGCCTTTTATTGAACGAGAGCTGGTTTCGTCTTTTTGAAAGAAATGATATGTCGCTATCAATTAGCATCGACGGTCCCGAGACCATAAACGACTTGCATCGTATTGATCACCGGGGCAGAAGCACTTACGACAGGACTCTAAGTGGAATACGATCGGCGATGGAATTTTTTGGATCACGAAGAGACATCGGTGTTTTAGCTGTTATGACACCAAAAAGTGATCCAATTGTGTTGTATCGGTTTTTTAAGGATGTGAAAGTCCGGAATCTTGATTTTTTATTTCCACATCACAATTATGACAATCTCCCCAAAAGGGAACACGCAGATAGCTATTCAGACTGGTGGATCGGGCTATTTACGGAGTGGTATTTTGATGAAGATTATGATAAGCCTAATATCCGTTTCTTAACTCAACTAATAGTTACAGTACTGGGATGTAATGTAGGGTTTGATATGTTGGGGAATCATACAAGCAATTATCTCATCATAGAAACGGACGGGAGTATTGAGACAGTGGATGGATTGAAATCTTGCGGAGATGGATTTACAAAGGAAGGAATTCATATTCAGACTCATCAACTGAAAGAAGCTATTCAGGCCCCACTGATTCGCTTGTATCATGAAAGCCATGTAAATCTTCCTGATGTATGTCAGAGATGTCCCATTAATGAGATATGCGGAGGTGGTTTTTTGGCTCATAGGTATGGGCAGGAAAAAGGATTCAATAATCCGACTGTGTATTGTCGCGATTTGGTGAAAATAATTGCACATGTTCAGAACGTCGTTATAGGTGGATTGTCAAAGAGTACCCGCCGTGCTGCGATGCTCGAGGCCATTGATGTACGGGAGGTTTTGGCAGACATTGGCCGGGATTGAAGTTCCCGTCTTGTGATCGCCTATATCGTAAATGGGTCCCTGTGACCTAGTTATGGGTTGAATTAAAAGAAAGTGTAAAAACCGCCACGCGTTTTGCACGGCAAAGTGGCCGAGTATATATCAGCTGTATTCGAATCTCAACGTCATCTTTCAAAATGTTATCAAAATTCTGCCATTAAAATACTGCAGATAAGCCTACAAAAGTTTTTGCCAAAAATTAATTTTTATAAAAAGTGCCATTCGAGCTTCCTAGCAGGGGCGACGGTACTCTATGTACAACATATATGAGTTGTCTTATGATAAACAGGGCGTGACTCATTTCCTCCGAATAAGCACTCTACTTCTACTCTAATTCTGATAATGTTTTTATGGAATTGAAAGAGCTAATTTTCAGAAATGCTTACTAACAAGGGTTGACGGCGAAATGGTTGTTATTCAATATACTATGTGAAAAGAGGCTTGTCAGCAGAAGGTTTGCAACAATTTGGACACGAATTTGCCGCTTTACATGGCAGTTAAAGGGCTAAAAAATTATAGAAAATACAACCTCGGACCTAATTAAAACTAGCAAAAACTCAGGGTTAGTCGAAAAAAATGTTCGACCTATGTTCGACCTAAAAAAAATGCAACTTACAATTTGACTTGTAAGTTGCTGATAATCAATGTCGGGATGACAAGATTCGAACTTGCGACCCCTAGCACCCCATGCTAGTGCGCTACCGGGCTGCGCTACATCCCGAAATAATTGCTGACTGAGTCAGCGCCCGAACTCATCGGGGTTGCAAATCTAGGAATTTTTGGAATACTGTCTATTTCATTTCGAAAAAAAATGAGACAGACAGTATTCCAAGCTGTTAAATAGTTTCGTTTTGCCAGTTGGGGTTCACAACTTCTTTCTTGCCTTTTCTGAACCACTTGTCGCGGACACGCTCGTTGACATAATACATGCATGGAACCATGATCAATGTAAGTAATGTCGAGAATGTAAGACCGAAAATGATGGTCCAGGCTAGAATGTTCCAGAAAATGGAGCTTGGTCCGCCGACGATCAGGTGTGGTTCCAGATTCCTGAAAAGACCTACGAAGTCAACCGTGATACCCAAAGCCAATGGCACAAGGCCCAACACAGCAGCCGAGGCTGTCAGCAATACGGGCGTTAACCTGATCGCTCCGCCTTCGATGATGGCTTCGCGCATCGGGTAGCCCCGCCCACGTAGCTCTTCGATAAACTCAATGAGCAGGATACCATTTTTCACCACAATCCCGGCCAGTGCAATGATACCGACGCCTGACATAATGATGGAAAAATCCTTATTGAAAATGATAAAGCCGAGCAATACACCAATCAACGATAACAGGATCGTAAAGAAAATAATGAATGGCTTTACAACCGAGTTGAACTGGGTTGCGAGGATCAAATAGATCAGTAAGATCGCTGCGCCAAATGCAGTTCCAAGGAACGCCATAGACTCATTCTGCTCTTCCTGCTCGCCGCCCATTTTGATAATATAACCATTTGGAACTTCCATATCCTGGATCAATGCCTGGATTTGCGCCACGATTTCGTTCGCATTATAGCCAGGCAAGACGTCCGAGCCTAATGTTACAATCCGGCTTTGGTCCTGGCGGTTGATCTGGCTGAAAGTCGTTGAATAATGAATGTTGGCAACGGAAGTGATCGGAACCTGGCGCAATGCACCACCCATATTCATGTCCCGGTAAACCACATTCAGGCTCAAAAGTTTTTCAATTTGCTCGCGGTCATCTTTTTCCAACCTTACCATGATCGGATATTCGTCCTTGTCATCCCTGAATTTGGAGACTTCCAGACCGAAAAGTGCGGTGCGGACGGCAAGCGCGATTTGCTGGGAACTAATGCCTTCGCGTTGTGCTTTTTCACGGTCAATGTCGATGACGATCTCAGGTTTGTTTGTTACCAGATCCGAGCGCAATTGATCAATTCCTTCTATGCCCGATTGCTGCACCTTTTGCAAAACGCTTTTTTCAAGTTTTTGAAGCACCTCAAAATCATCACCTGAAATCTCGATCGAGATCGGCTTTCCGGTGGGAGGTCCTACTGCCTCGCGTTCAACCGAAATTTCGGCTCCCGGAATGCCTTTCACGGCTTCACGGATTTTGCGAAGAATGGCTTCTGATGATCGTCCGCCGCGCTCGGTTCCGTATACAAATGCAACGGTTACTTTTGATTTATGCGGCGTTGCAGAACGGTCTGGGTTATAAGGGTCTCCCGCGTTTTTACCAACATTGGCAATTACGGAGTTCACCATATCCATCGCTTTTTCTTTTTCCAAAACATCAAAAACACGCTTCTCAATGATCTTGGTCACAGAATCTGTCACCCGCGCATCTGTTCCTATCGGCAATTTATTGTAAACATAAACGTAATCGGGATCACCACTTGGGAAGAAAAGAACTTTGGGTTGAACGATACCAGTCAGCACGAACGTAAATACCAGCAGACCGAACACGATCAGAATAGCGACAACAGGTCTCCAGCCTCTCAAAAGCCAGTCGATCAACTTGCGATAGCCATTTTTCAAAGAAGGCAACAAGCGGTCCTGGAATGGGACCAGAATTCTTGGTGTCAGGATATAATGGTTGAAAACCCAAAGAATGAGTATGAATACGAAGAAGTTACCAACCCCGCGGTCGATCAGATAACCAATCAATGCCGCTACGACCAGGATAATCAATGGCCTGCGAATGGCTTTGAAACTCGTGTCGTGGGCTTCTTTTTCATCGTCGTGACGACCCATGAATGACACCGCAAACACCGGGTTCATTACGTAGGCCACAAAAAGCGACGCGCCCAGGGTAATAATGAGCGTCAGCGGCATGAATTTCATGAATTCCCCGACTATTCCCGTCCAGAAAAGCAGTGGGAAAAATGGCGCAATGGTTGTTAATGTTCCGGAAAGCACGGGAATAAAAACTTCACCTGCGGCAGCTTTCACGGCTTGCTGAATCGTCCAGTCTTTATGGTTGTTGAATAGCCTGTGCGTGTTTTCAATTACCACAATCGCATCATCCACCACAAGCCCGATTCCGAGCAGGAATGCGAAAAGAACAATGGTGTTCAACGTAAATTCCGTTCCTACCAATGGCCCAATGACCGGCATCATTACGAACGCAACCAATGCGGAAAGCGGTACGGAAAGTCCGACAAAAATCGCATCACGAACGCCCATGAAGAACATAAGCACCATTACGACGAAGATAAAACCAAGCACAACGGTGTTGATAAGGTCATGCAAATCGGCCCTCGTTTGAATGGATTGATCGGCAGTGATCTTCACATCCAATCCCGGAGGAAAGCGGTTTTCTTTAAAGTCGGCGATTACGTTTTCAATCTTGTCTGCGGCTTCCACCAGGTTTTCACCGGAACGCTTGATGACGTTCAACGTGATTACTGTTTTGTTGGCCAAACGGGCAAAATCCTGTTGCTCCTCAAAGTTGTCAGACACTTCGGCTACATCGCCCAGGCGCACCGTTGCGCCTGTTGCAGTCCGGATTCGAATGTTTGCCATGTCGGCAACATTGGTATACTCACCCTTAACACGAAGCGTTCTGCGGACACCCTGTACATTAAGTTCACCACCCGAAACGTTGATGTTTTCACTCTGAATTGCACTTTGCACGTCGAAGAATGTCAGACCGGATGATTTCATGCGGTCCAGGTTTACATTGATCTGGATTTCGCGGTTCAATGCACCTAAAATATCCACACGCGTAATCTCAGGCAGCGCTTCGATTCCATCCTGCAAATCTTCGGCGTATTGCTTCAACTGTTTCAGTGAGAAGTTACCCGCAATGTTGACGTTCATGATCGGGAACTCCGAGAAGTTCACATCTTGTGCCGTCGGGCCTGAATCCAGGTTTTGCGGTAAGTCCGTTTTGGCTTTGTCAATCGCATCCCTGACTCGCTGGAGTGCAACTTCCACAGCCACGTCCGGCGTAAACTCAACCAGGATTACCGAAACGTCCTGCAATGCATTGGATTTAATTTTCTTAACCCCATTCAGCGATTTCAACTGCTTTTCAATGGGTTTGTTAATCGTGTTTTCGATATCCGCAGGCGCTGTCCCGAAGTAAATCGTGTTGATATAGATCTGCGGGATCTTGATATCCGGAAACTGCTCTTTGGGCAGGTTATTATAGACCATAAACCCGGCAAGCGTAATGATGAACGTAAAGATGTAAATCGTCGTCCGATTCTCTACGCACCAATTGGTGAAGCTTAGGGTTTTATATTCTTCGAATTTCATATAGCTAATGTTGAATTAGTGACCGGATCGCCGGTGCGATGACAGAATGAGTGCATGTGATTTCGCTCATCATTGCTTTCTTAAAAACTAATTGGTTGACCGTCGGAGACTTCCTGGTAACCCAATGTGATCAGCTGGTCGCCTGCGGTGAGGCCGGACAGGATTTCTACTTTTCCGTTGTAGCTCAAACCGGTTTTCACTTCTTTTGCCTTGGCCACTTTCTTATTGCCCTCGGTTACAGCCACATATACAACATTCCCTTTTTCCGTGCTCTGCACATAGTTCTGATCGATCGCCAAAGCATTTTTGCTGATCGCATCATTGATCTGCACCTGCGCCATCATGTTAGGCTTGATGTCTTTGCTCGTTGGAAGGTTGGCTTCAATTGTGAATGTCCGCGACAATGGGTCCACGGCAGTGCTTACGAAAGTGATTCTTGCTTTATATTCCTTTTTAAGATCAGGGAATTTCACAATCACTTCATCGCCTTTTTTCACGCTGGCTGCGTATGTGTCAGATACTTTTGCAATTACTTTCAGATTGCTCAGGTTTACAATCCGCACTACGCCAACGCCCGGGGAAGCTGTTTCTCCCACTTTTACATTGACCATATCAACCACACCGGCCATTGGCGATACAATGCTGGTTTGCGCCAGTTGACTGTTCAACGTGCTCATTCTTCTTTCCAGAGACTCCTTGTTGTTTTTGGCTTGCAGATATTGAATCTCGGTACCGATTTTCTGGTCCCAAAGATTTTTTTGCTTTTCATAAATCGTGTTGGCGAGCGACATTTGTGTTTTTAGCTCTTCTACGGATTCAGATAGAATGCTGTTGTCAATTTTCCCGATGATGCCTCCTGCCTTTACGTAATCACCTTCTTTTACATACATTGCGACAATGGCGCCGCCTGTTTTTGGCGTTACCAGCACATTATTTTTAGCATCCACCGTTCCCTGCAATTCCACGTAATGGCGGAATGTTTCAGCATTCAACGTATCAATGGTAACCGGTTTTACCTTCGCTTCTGCTGCCTTGTTGGGATCTAATTTGGTAATCTCAATTTCAAGCGCTTTGATTTTTTTCTCATTCTCTGCACGCTCTGCCTTAAGCTTGGCCAGTTCTTCTTTTTTACCGTCCAACCCTTCTTTCTTTTCTCCTCCGCCGCACGCTGTAAGCAGGACGGTCATGGCTGTAATAATTAAAATATTTCGTTTCATGATATAGGTAAGTAGCAGTTTCAAATTTTGTTTCGTGTTAATGTGTTGCTTATTTTTCAGTATAAAGTTCTCCTTTGGCTCTGCTCAGGTCAACTTTGGCGATCATCAGGTCGTAAAGTGCTGTAAAGTAGTTTGTCTGCGCTTCTTTCAGTGAAGATTCTGCATTGATCACCTCAATGTTGGAACCAACACCTTCTTTATACTTGATTTTTGAGACGCGAACGATTTCCTCAGCCAGCGTCAGGTTCCGCTTTTGCGTTTCCAGCGTTGCGAATGCATTTTTGATGCTGATACTCGCCTGGTTGTTTTCTAGATCAATCGACTGTTTCAGCAATGTCTGGTTGTTTTTCACCTTATCAATGGCAATCTTTTTCTGGTTAATCTGGTATTTTTTGGAAAAACCGTCGAAGATTGGGATGTTCAGGTTGATCGCCAGCACCATGTTGGGAAACCAGTTGTTGGTAAATAATTGCGAAAACTTATCCGCACCAGCATTGTATCCGTAGCCCAAAGAAGCCGATACACTGGGCAGGTAACCGCTTCTTACATTGCGCAGATCCAAGCCGGCCAGTTTTTCTTGTGTATTCAGTAATGAGTATTCAATGCGGTTTTCATAGCTGAGGTCGGAGTTTGCAGATTCTGCTCTCAGCGAATCCACATTCACTGCATTAATGTCGTCGGTCAGCTTAATAGGCTCATTAGCAGGCATTCCCATCTGAAATTTCAACAGTGCATAGCTAAGCTCAATGAGATTTTGCACCTTTTGACGTTCGGTTTGTAGGTTGTTGATCTGCACTTCAAGCCGGTTTACATCCAGAAGCTCCACGAAACCGCTGGCATTCATTGCCTTGGTCTCACGCATGAGCGAGTCCACCCGGGAAATGTTGAGATCAAGTAGTTTAGCCCGTTCTTCCGCCACTTGCGCAGAGTAATAAGCTTTTGTAACCGCCTCCGCTACGCACACTTTCGACGAAGTTGTGCTCTTCTGCGCCAGTTCACGATAAGTTGCGGCAGCTTTTAGTCCGATAAAATAAGAACCGTTGAAAATAAGCTGGTTTAAATTAGCGGATGCTGCGCCCTGCCACGGAATCCCGAATTCTAGCGCTGCCGGTGGTGCGTCCGGCGGTGTGTTGGGATCCAAACTGCCTCCGGGAAGGAAAAATCGCGGTATAATAATGTTATTGGTTACGGAAACAGTTGCGCTTACCTGCGGCAAACCAGCCGCTCTGATTTCACCAATCCGTGCTTCGGCAGATGTTGCATCCAGTTGTGCGTTTTTAATGTTCAAATTATGCTTGATAGCATAATCCACGGCTTGTTCGAGCGAAAAATTCCCGTCCTGGGCGTGAAGCGGGACAAAGCTGAGTAAGATCGCCAGCAGCATCAGGCTACGGCGTATTATTTGGTCATTTTTCATGGGTATTGATTTCAATTGCTGATCTGTCTTTTATGGTGTTGTAATATTCAAATCCTTTTTCTGATAAAATTCCCCTTAAAAAATGGAGCAGGAATTGCATCTGGGTATGCATCATGCTGAATTTTTTTTGTGGGAAGATAGTCGGGTCGAAAGCCATCACTATCTGTTCAATACGGAGTAGTGCGAGCACATCCACATCAATGTCCGGTCTGTAGAGACCCTGCTCAATGCCTATAATCAGGTTTTCCTGAATGCTTTTGAGTAAAAATTCATGTTTATAGGTCTCAAACTGCTCCCAGGCCGTCGGATAGTATTTTTTCAGGTCGTACAACAAAGCCGGATTCATGTCCGAAAGCGTGTTTTGCATTTGTGTCGATGAGTACATCATTTGCTCAATCGGGTTGGTTGCTTTCTCTTCCAACTTCTCCATTTCGCACTTTTGGTCCATAATTTGTTTCTGGATCACCAATGCCAAAATGGCCTCTTTGTCTGAATAGTGCTGGTAAATGGTCCGCTTCGAAATCCCCAGATCTTTGGCAATATCGTCCATGGTAACGCTCTTGATTCCATAGCGCCAGAAAAGATTTAAGGCTGATTTTATTATTCGCTCTTTCACGGAGCAAATTTGAAATATTCAAACGATATAAACTACGAAAACTTTCAAAATGTTTAAAGTTTTCTGACGATGGGTAAACGCTGACGCTCAGGTTCTAGCGTTGCTGTAAGACCGTGCTGTTCCACAGACTTACGGGCCGATTTTTTCTTGTTTGAGAGGGGAGTAATTTTACAAAATGCATAGTTGTTGGGTTGAGTTGATGAAAATCCGGAAAACTGATGCGCCAAAAGTAGGTCAGCACGGGCAAATGGAACAACCGAAAATTTATTAAACGGATTATTTGGGGTATGAACTTATTAAATCGGGAGATAAAATGCGTTGGTAAGGGAATGATTTAGATGTAATCGATGTTTGGAATTGACACATATTCTAACCAATTTTCCGGTTATTTGTCTTAGTTAATAACTTCCAATTCACTAATTGCTATCGCGACAAACAAATCAATGAAAAGCTACATTGACCTGATTCAGCAGACGTTCGAGTTTCCTACAATGGAGTTTAACGTCGATAATAATGAATTGCTGTTCAACAATGTACCACTGATGGATATCATCAAAGAACATGGTACGCCGTTAAAAATCAATTATCTGCCGAAAATAGGGGAGCATATCGAAAATGCGAATATGTTTTTTCGGAATGCATTCAAAAGACATAATTACAAAGGAAGCTACACTTATTGTTACTGCACAAAGTCTTCGCATTTCAGCTTTGTGCTGGAAGAGGCTTTGAAGCATAATATACATCTCGAAACTTCTTCGTCTTTTGATATTCCCATTATCCGCGAATTGTATCGCCGGGGCAAAGTAACCAAAAGCACTTATATTCTTGCCAATGGTTACAAACTGCCACGTTATACGCAGTATCTGAGTGAGTTGATCAACGAAGGTTTTAATGTTATCCCGATTTTGGATAACCTTAAAGAGATTGAATCATACGAACAGCAGGTTACGGCGGATACGGTCAATTTCGGGATGCGCATTGCAACGGATGAAGAGCCCAATTTTGCTTTTTATACGTCTCGTCTGGGAATCCGCTACAATGATGTTCAGCAGCTTTATAAGGAGAAGATCGAATCTAATCCGAAGTTTAAGCTGAAAATGCTCCATTTCTTTATTAATACGGGCATTAAAGACAGTGCATACTATTGGAGTGAGCTTACGAGGTTTATGTTCAAATACTGCGAAATGCAGAAAATTTGCCCTGAACTAGACTCGATCGACATTGGCGGCGGGTTACCGATCCAAACCTCATTGCAAGCCGGATATGATTACCAGCAAATGATCGACGAGATCATTGAGAACATCCAGTGGATCTGCAACAAGAATAATGTTCCTGTTCCGCACATTTTCACTGAGTTTGGAAGTTACACAGTAGGTGAAAGCGGTGCGGTAATATATGAAATCATTGATAAGAAGCTTCAAAATGACAAGGAGCTTTGGTATATGATTAATGGTTCTTTCATTACGCAGCTTCCTGATTCTTGGGGCATGAACCAGAAATACATCATGCTGCCGATCAATAACTGGGATAGTCCTTATCAAAAGGTCAATCTTGGTGGATTAACGTGTGATTCGCAGGATTTCTATAACAGTGAAATGCACAGCGCCGACTTGTATATGCCGATTTTCGAAGAAGATTCGGAGAAGCAGTACATTGGATTTTTCCACACGGGCGCTTACCAGGAATCTCTCGGAGGCTATGGCGGCATTCAACATTGCCTCATTCCGGCGCCCAAACACGTTTTGGTTGATAAGGACGAAGATGGCAAGATCGTCACACGCGTTTTCGCCGAAGAGCAAAACAGCGATTCAATGCTTAAAATATTAGGCTTTAAAGAGGAGTCGTTTGTTGTTCCGGAAAGGAATGTGGGAACGGAAATGCAGCCGATCGAGGAAGAGGAAGAATTGGTAGAAACAAAAATCTGACCTTCTATATAAAGTTCTTTGAATGAGTTCGTTATTAGTCAAACTAAAACGCTCATTCAAAGAATTATTTTTTATATTTTTGCGGTGACAAATTTTATACGAACAGGAAAATGAAAAAGACATTACTTCTCCTTACTATCTGCGGTTCGCTTGCATTTGCATCTTGCACCAAGCATGCTTGTCCCGCTTATGGTTCTACGCAAAAAGTAACGCAGCCGGCACCTGTTACACGCGTCAGCTGAAAAAGTTTAAATCTCGCCTTCAAGGATTATTTTAGCTGCCTCAAAAAAACTGACCGCAGCAAAATCGCCTGTTGAAGCTTCTGTTTCAGGAACAATCTGAATTGTTTTTACACCCGCATTTCTTCCAGCCTCCATATCCCTGTCCCGGTCCCCAATCATCCAGGACTGCTCCACATCTATATTATATTTTGCAATTGCCTTTTCCAGCATCAGCGAGCCAGGCTTTCTGGAAAGTGAAATGCCGGAAACATTAGGGTGATAAGGCGAGAAATAAAGGTCATCCAATGCGTTTCCAGATGCCTGTTGCATCGCTTCATGAATGGCATACACATTATCCGAAGTATAAAGCCCCTTCGCAATCCCAGCCTGATTTGTAATCACAATCAACAGATAACCAGCCTTTTTGAGAGCTTGAAGCGCTTCTACAACGCCTTCGGGAATAACCAGCTTTTGCAGCTCATACAAATAATCCGGGCAATCCTCATTCAGCACTCCGTCGCGGTCGAGGAAGATGCATTTAGTTTTAGATAACGGCATAAAATAAAAGGCTAGGAAGAAAATTCTTTAACGGATTCGATGAAACAGCGCACTTTATCAGGATCTGTATCCGGGTAAACTCCGTGGCCCAAATTGGCAATATAGCGCTGTGTACCAAATTGTTGCACCATATTTTTCACCTCTTTCCTGATTTGATCATACGAAGCGTATAGCACGCAAGGGTCAAGATTTCCTTGCAATGTTTTGTTAGGAATTAACTCGCGTGATTCCGCAATGTCCATGTTCCAATCTAAACCTACAACCGAGCAACTTAGCTCACTAATGGCTTTGCGTGCGAAGAATGCACCTTTGGCAAAAACGGTAACCGGCACTTCATCAACGGCGTCGCAAATCTGTTTAATGTATGGCAGAGAAAATGTGTTGTATTGTTCCGGCGAGAGAATTCCAGCCCAGGAATCGAAAATTTGAACAAGGTTTGCGCCCGCTGCAATCTGTGCTTTCAGGTAAGCTATAGTGCTGTCCGTTATTTTTTGAAGTAATAAATGCGAAAATTCCGGATCTGCGTAAAGATGCTTTTTGGCAACAGAGAATGTTTTCGAGCCTTTGCCCTCCGTCATATAACAGAAGATCGTAAAAGGCGCTCCGGCAAAACCGATCAGTGGCACACGTCCGGCTAAGCCTGTTTTGGTCAGTTTAATCGCATCTAGCACATATTTCAAATCCGTCTCTGGTTCGGCAATGTGCAGTTTGTCAAGATCTTGAATCGTATGAACTGTTGCAGGAAAAATCGGCCCGCTTTTCTCTACCATTTCATAAGGCAATCCCATAGCCTCAGGAATTACCAGAATGTCGGAAAATATAATGGCCGCATCAACGCCCAATAAATCAACGGGTTGCAGTGTAACCTCAGCCGCCATTTCAGGCGTTGTCGCCAGCTTTATAAAACTTCCGGCCTTTTCACGAACGGCCCTGTATTCAGCTAAAATCCGGCCAGCCTGCCGCATCATCCAAACGGGAGTACGTTCTGTTTTCTCCCCACGCGCTGCCCGGAGCAAAAGATCATTTTTCAATTCCATGCGGCAAAGTTAGGGAGAAAGCGGCAGATCAAAACCTAAAATTCACCCCAACCAGAAAATTCCTGCCGGCTTGTGGGAAGTAGAAATTCTCCTGCGTTAACGCGCCGCCAGCGAAATATCCGTATGTGTAACCATTGGATTCGTATTTTTCTTCAAGCACATTATTAACTAGCAAATTGAAAGAAATCTCTCTCGCCCAGTTCGGCCGGATCGTCCAGGAGAGGCGAACGTCATTGGTGAAATAAGCATCCAGTTTTCGGGTTTCGGATGATGTGTTGTCCAGATATTGCTTTCCCACATATTTACTTAGCAGCGCTATTTCGAGATCTTTTCTCAAAATATAAGTCAACTGGCTTCCAGCGATGGCATTAGGCGAGAAAGAAATGTCCGATTTTCCGTGGTTGATCGTGTTGTAATCGCCCGTGTCGTAATTGATGACATATTCAGTGAAGTCTTTGATCTTGTTTTGGCTGAATGTTGCATTCACATTCCATTTCAAAGCTTTGCTCAATGCAATGGCGCCTTCCAACTCAATTCCCGTGCGGTAACTTTTCGGAACATTGACGCGAATTGAATTTCCAACATCATTGATCTGGCCGGTCAAAACGAGTTGGTTTTTATAAGCCATCAAATAATAGTTCGCCGAGAAAGCCCAGATGCCGCGCTGCGTTTTGAAGCCCGCTTCCACATTCTGCAACTGCTCGCTTTTGGGAAACAAACCTGCCGTTGACGAAGTAAAATCATCCCGGTTAGGCTCGCGGTTTCCGACACTATAAGACGCATAAACAGAACTTTGATCTGCTAATTGATAGGTAAGTCCTGCTTTTGGATTAAAGAACGAGTAAGACTCATCGAATGCGAGCGCAATCTGATCATTGTCAGTGCCTTGAATGTTATGGTTTACGGTTCTGAACTGCAAATCTGCAAATGCATTCAATTTTGGCGTCAGCTGATAATAGAGCTTTCCGTAAATGTTGAAATCCTTCTTAACGCCTTTGCTGTAATAATATTGATGATCGTTTTCAACGTTTCCGGCGTTCCGTGCCCAGATGATGCGTCCGTAATGGTCGCCGTCATAATGGTTATAGCCACCGCCGAAGCTGGCAGTCAGCTTTTTGAAAGAATTGTATTCCAATGAAAAAGTGGAGCCGTAAAAGTAATTATCCAGCCAGCGGCGACGGATCAGATCCGTGCTGGTAAGCGTATCCTGGCCGATTACGACATTGGGTAAATTATAATTGCTGTATTCATCACCTACTCGCGATTGCTCATAATAACCCAGTCCGCGTACAAGAAATGCATTGAGATTAAAGATCCATTTATCGCTCAGATTATGCGAGGAAACAATCTGATAATGATCCTGACGGTAATTGTCCACCTCGTTTTTGTAAGTGTAGGAATTGTAAGTCCGGTTATCCGATTCCAGCAGGTTTTGCGCATCTTTTTCGCTCAAACCATTCCGATCAATGTAACTCAAAATCCCTTCGCGATCACCGCGTAACTTGGCTTCCGGCACGCCGTTCCAGGATTGGTAAGTCCGCTCGTTTCCGGAAAACACATTCACCCGCACAAAGCTCTTTTTACCAAAAAATCCACCCGACAAATAATAAGAATGCAATTCCGAAGAAGCCCGGTCCACATAACCATCCGACGAAACACGCGACAGCCTTGCGTCAAACGTAAATTTATCCTTAATCAGCCCGGAACCGACTTTTAATGTGTTTTTGAACGTGTTGAAAGACCCGTAAGAATTGTTCAATTCGGCGTAAGCTTCCTGCCGGAAAGCATTGGTGTTAATGTTCACCGTTGCCCCAAAAGCGCCTGACCCATTTGTTGAAGTGCCTACGCCGCGTTGAATCTGAATGCTACTAACCGAAGAAGCGAAATCCGGCATATTCACCCAAAAAACGCCCTGACTTTCCGCATCGTTATACGGAATGCCGTTCACTGTCACATTGATGCGCGTTGCATCCGAGCCGCGTATACGAATGCCCGAGTAACCCACACCCGCGCCTGCATCACTCGTGCTCACGAGCGAAGGCGTGAAGTTGAGCAGAACGGGTAAATCTTGTCCAAGGTTTTGTTTGTCAATGGCTTCCGCTGTGACCGTGCTGTATGCCATAGCGGATTTGTCATTGGCGCGGGTTGCATTAATGATGACTTCATCGGCTTGGAAAGTGCTCTTGTTAAGCTTGATTTCCAGTTGGCTTTCAGAAGAAATGGGCAGTTTCAAGGTTTGATAGCCAATGTAGGAGACTTCCAATGTGGAAATATTCTCAGAAATGTTGCGCAGATTGAAATTCCCCGCGCCATCGGTTTGCGTGCCGCGGATATCGCTGGCTTTAATGGTCGCTCCGGGCAATGCTTTTCCATCTTCCGCGTCCGTAACACGGCCGGAAATGGATCGTTGTGCAAACGCAGAACTGAATGGTAATGTGCTGATTATGAATATAAACAGATAGGTAGTAACGTTTCGCATTGCGATTTTTTGGTTACAACAGGCAGGGGCCACCTATCAAATGGTTGCTTTTTCTCTCCCTACGCCGGCATTACCCGGATCAGGTCATATGGGTTTGATCTCAGCCCGTTCGGTAGGGCACCCCTTGAGATTATGCTGCAAAGCTACGCCGGATCAGCGGATGATTCAAGCTTTGTTAAATTATTGTTGTCTTTCTAACCACTTTTCCGGACTCTGACTTGTATGGAAATGCTTATTAAAGACTCTTTTCAATTTCATCCATAGCTGTGTCAAAGTCAATCGCTTCCTCAGGATTTTTCTTGAAGCTTACTAACCTGTCTGAAACAATATCTTTATGCCATTGCAGAACGTTGTCTGTTTCCTCATGTTCAATGTCGGCATTCAATGCGTTCCATTCTGTAATCGGAATGTAAACACCTATTGTAACACCTTGGCTGTCTGAAATATATTGGAGTTTCATAAGCTTTGCTTTATTTGTAAGAATCATCTTTTGTCCAAAGTAATGACTCCGGTCTTTTACAAACATAAACATTTAAAAGTGAAGGGGCGATTGGCTCAATCTCTGAAACTTCACCTTCTTTTCCTTATTTTTACATAACATACAAAACCAACCTGACTACATTAAATTTAACAATGGCTAACTATACAGACACAATTGAAATGAATGCTTCGCAGCAGGCGATGGAGCTGGAATATCGCTATGGGGCGCATAATTATAAGCCGATGCCGGTGGTTCTGGAACGTGGGCTGGGCGTGCATGTCTGGGATGTGGAGGGTAAGCAATATCTGGATTTCTTGTCTGCATATAGTGCGGTCAGTCAGGGGGCATTGCCATCCGAAAATAATTGACGCAATGATCGCGCAGGCGCAAAAGCTAACGTTGACTTCCCGGGCTTTTTATAATGATAAGCTTGGGGAATGTGAAAAGTCTTTGTGAATATTTTGGTTTTGATAAAGTCCTTATGATGAATTCCGGTGTGGAAGGCGGGGAAACTGCTTTGAAACTGACGCGGAAATGGGCTTATAAAGTAAAGGGAATTGAGCCGGACAAAGCCAAAACGGTTTACGCTTCGGGCAACTTCTGGGGAAGAACATTGGCAGCGATTTCCGCTTCTACAGACCCTTCCAGCACAAATGACTACGGACCGTTTTTACCTGGTTTTGAAATAATCCCTTTCGACGACCTGGAAGCTCTGGAAAATGCCTTCAAAGCCGATCCCAACATTGCAGGCTTTATGGTGGAACCGATTCAGGGCGAAGCTGGTGTTGTGGTTCCAAAAGAAGGTTATCTCAAAGGCGTCCGGGAGCTTTGTACCCAATACAATGTGCTCTTTATCGCCGACGAAGTGCAAACGGGCATCGGGCGCACAGGAAAGCGTCTTGCGTGCGACTGGGAAGGTGTTAAACCGGACATTCTGGTTTTGGGAAAAGCCCTTTCCGGCGGCGTAATGCCTGTTTCGGCTGCATTCGCGGATGATGAAGTGATGCTGACCATTGCACCCGGCGAGCACGGCTCCACATACGGGGGAAATCCTTTGGCCTGTGCGGTTACGGTTGCTGCATTGCAAGTGGTTATAGACGAAAATCTGGCTGAAAATGCGGAAACAATGGGTCAGCTTTTCAGAAATAGAATGCGTGATTTACAAAAACAATGTTCTCTTATTGAGGTCGTTAGAGGAAAGGGTTTGTTGAATGCAATCGTAATTAATGATACTGAAGACAGCCACACCGCAATGGATCTTTGTTACAAAATGATGGAAAAAGGATTGCTGTGTAAACCAACGCACGGAAACAAGATCCGGTTTGCGCCGCCTTTGGTCATTAACGAAGAACAGATGAACCAGGCATGTGATATTATTGAGCAGGTATTTTTAGCAAATGCGTAGCCGTTTATGAAAATAAAACTATTACTGGCCATTCTTTCCATCAGCGCGGCAGTGCTTTCATGCAAAGAGAAAAATGTAGACCCTGCCACTGACACGGAAACCAATCAATGGATCTACGAAAATATGAAATACTGGTATTACTGGAATGATAACATGACCACGAAGCCAGATTATTCCAAAGAGCCCGCCTCATTTTTCGAGTCGTTGCTTTACAGATATGACGCTGCATTACGTCCCGATGGCGACCGGTTTTCCTGGATTCAGGAGAGTGCGGAGGAACTGGAAGCGTCCCTGGGAGGTCAATCAAAAGCTTCGGGAATGGAATATAAGCTTACCTACTTCCCGACTGGCAGCCAGAACGTGATCGGCGTCGTGCTTTATGTGCTTCCGGATTCTCCCGCGGCCAAAGCAGGCTTCAAGAGAGGCGATATTTTTAGCAGCGTGAGCGGCCAGAAACTGACGGGCTCCAATTACAGCAAACTCCTTAATTCCCAGGAAAGACTGACTTACACGCTGGCGACTATCAATGCAGAAGGGACTTTGACAGAAGGAACAACAACACGCGACATTACGCCCGTGGTTTTACAGGAAGATCCTGTTTTCTTTGACACAACCTATAACATTGGTACGAATAAAATTGGCTATGTCGTTTACCACCAGTTCATTCCGGAGCCTTACCAAACCAATAACAAGCAGTATGACAAAAAGCTGGACGACATTTTCAACTCGTTCAAGAATGCAAATGTTAATGCGCTGATTGTTGATCTGCGCTATAATCCGGGCGGTTATGTGAGTTCTGCAACGAATCTGGGGAGTTTGATTGCGAAAGCGACCGCCAATGATGTTTTTTATTACAAGGAATACAACACGGAGGTGACGGAAACGAACATGAAGAAATATGGAGAATCCTATTTTTACGACAAGTTTGCCAGCAAAAGTCAGAACATTGGTTCCCAGCTTGACAATGTTGTTTTCTTAGTTTCTTCTCGTTCGGCTTCGGCGAGCGAGCTTTTGATTAATGGGTTGAAGCCTTACATGAATGTGACGCTGGTGGGCGGTAAAACGGTTGGTAAAAATGTAGGTTCTGTCACATTAACGGATCCGAAAAAGAAGGTGAAATGGGGATTGCAGCCTATTGTTTCAAAATCTTTAAACAAAGACAAAAAATCTGATTACAATGTGGGGTTCACGCCTGATATCGTGGCTAATGAAGGCAACATTCTCTATCCATACGGAAATCCCAAAGACCCTTTGCTCAGTGAAGCACTATTTAAAATCACAGGAACGCGCGTTACGCGGCAGTTGAAAAATGCCCGCACATTACAAGAAGAAGATAGTCAGGAAATTACGTCTACAATTCAGCGGAAAGCGGGAGGAAGCAATATGTTCTATGATAAATAGGCGTCATAAGGCATAGTTTTTTTAATTAATGATTTCAAACGAACATTAATCTAAACGAAGCATTATGGGAATCATCACTTGGATCATCGTCGGCCTGATTGCAGGCGCAATTGCAAAGGCAATTCACCCTGGGAAAGACCCGGGTGGTTTCATTGTTACAATTCTGATCGGTATTGCCGGCGCCGTTGTAGGTGGCTGGATTTCTTCAATGCTTGGTTACGGCACCGTGGATGGTTTCAACATCGGAAGTCTTTTCGTCGCTATTTTAGGAGCAGTAATATTGCTCTTTATTTATAGAAAGTTTAGTACGAGGTCTTAACGGATCAAAGTCGAAATGTCTGGTGAGGGAACGTGTGTAAACTGTTCTCTCACCATTTTTTATTGCTATTTTTACAAATTGCAATGCTAAGTTCCTAACTGATTTACTCATGAAGCTGGTTAACGATATGACTGTCTGGTTTTTGAAGCGGCGCTTCGAAAGGATCGAGCAGTTTATGAAAAACCCGATTGAAACCCAGCAACGCGTTTTTTCAGAGTTGATTGAAACAGCGCGGTACACGGAATGGGGAAGCAAATACAATTACGGCCAGATCAGGACGATCAAAGAGTTCCAGGATCAGGTGCCCGTTTCTACTTACGAAGAAATTTATCCATACATTGAGCGTGTGCTGCGCGGCGAGCCTAATGTAATGTGGCCATCCCAGATTGATTGGTTTTCAAAATCGTCGGGAACGACGAATGCACGCAGTAAATTTCTGCCGGTTTCCCCCGAGGCGTTGGAAGAATGCCATTACGAAGGTGGAAAGGATATGATGACTTTACTCATCAACAACCGGCCGGATACAATGGTTTTTGACGGCAAAGGCTTGTCCATTGGCGGCACTTTACACGCAAATCCTTTCGACGACTACACCCAGATCGGCGATGTTTCTGCGGTGATTATGCAAAATCTGCCTTCCTGGGCTGAGTTCATGCGCACGCCGCCGCTGGACGTAGCATTAATGGATCATTGGGAAAGCAAGTTGGAAAAAATGGCTTCTATTTGCTCTCAGGAAGATGTAACGAGCATTTTGGGCGTCCCCACCTGGACTATAGTGTTATTAGATCAGATCCTGGAACTCACGGGAAAGAAAAATATGCTCGAAGTTTGGCCAAATTTTGAGGTGTTCGTCCATGGGGCTGTTTCTTTTGAGCCATACAGGGATTTGTTTACGACAAAATATTTTCCGTCGGATCAGGTTTTATATCTTGAAACTTACAGCGCTTCGGAAGGCTTCTTTGCCATTCAGGATGATGTAAGTAGGGTTGGAGAAATGCTGTTAATGCTTGATTATGGCATTTTTTATGAGTTTGTCCCGGTTGAGGAAGTGGGTAAGCCGCATCCGAAAGCATTGCTTTTAGATGAAGTGGAGATAGGGAAAAATTATGCGCTGGTTATTTCTACAAACGCCGGTTTATGGCGCTATCTGATCGGAGACACGGTTAAGTTTACCTCAAAATATCCGTTCAGACTTAAAGTAAGCGGCAGGACGAAACATTTTATCAATGCATTTGGCGAGGAAGTGATTGTGGAGAATGCAGATTATGCCGTGAAAATAGCAACGCAAAAAACAGATTCGCTCGTTGCCAATTACACGGCAGGACCGGTTTACATGGGCGACGGCTCGCGCGGGCGGCATGAGTGGATCATCGAATTCACCAAAGAGCCTGACGACCGCGAACATTTTATTGCTTTGCTGGATGAAGCGCTCCGGGAAGTAAATTCCGATTACGACGCTAAACGTTATAAGGATATGGCACTGCTGATGCCCAAAGTCCATTTTGTCCCTTCAGGCACATTTTACGCCTGGATGGGGAAACTTCACAAGCTCGGCGGCCAAAATAAGGTTCCAAGACTAAGTAACAACCGGGAATATCTGGATGATCTGCTTGGAAGCATTTAGGGCTGTAGGCAGTCGGCTATCAGCTTTCGGCTTTCGGTTTTTTTAATAAAATTATAGATATAATAATAGCCGACGGCCGAAAGCTGATGGCCGAGAGCCCCAATGATCCCAATCTATCTTAAAATCAAAGGCCTGTATTCTTACCAGACAGAGCAGGAAATTCATTTCAATGCACTGACGGATGCGTCTTTATTCGGGATTTTTGGCGCGGTAGGAAGCGGGAAGTCTTCTATTCTTGAAGCGATTACATTTGCATTGTACGGCGATACCGAGCGGCTTAACAAGTCGGGGGATGACCGCACGTACAACATGATGAACCTGCGTTCAGATGAGTTACTCATTGATTTTGAATGTATTGCAGGGAAAAATGCAGAGCGTTACAGGTTCACCGTTCGTGGAAAAAGAAATAGTAAGAATTTCAAGGATGTAAAAACATTTGACCGGCGCGGCTATATCTGGCAGGACGAAAACTGGGTCCCGCTTCTGGAAACTGAAAATGCGGAAAGCATTATCGGGCTGAGCTATGACAATTTCCGTAGGACGATCATTATTCCGCAAGGGCGTTTTCAGGAATTCATTGAGCTGAGAGATGCCGAGCGGACGCGGATGATGAAAGAGCTTTTTCAGCTCGAAAAGTATGATCTGAGCCGTAATGTGGGATCATTAAGCAAGCAAAATGATCTTGCCATTTCCAATGTGGACGGCCAGTTAACAGGCTTGGGCGAGGTGACGGGCGAAATGGTGGCAGCCGAGGAAAAGCGCCGCGAAGAAGTGCGGGTCGAAATCCAGAAGGTCAGTGAAGCGTTACACATTCAAACTGAACTGGAAGCAGCGTTTCAAAAGTTGAAATTAACGGCTGAAAAAGTGATGTTGCTGCAAACTCAGTTGCAAGCAATGGAAACCCAGCGCCCTCAAATGCAGGAACGGGAGGCAATGTTAAAGATTTTTGAAACTTGTTCGCTGCATTTCAAATCAATCCTGGATCAAAAAAACACATTGAATGCCAGCATTGCGCGCGATCAAAAGATTTTTGAAAACAACAAGACCAGGCTGGACGAACTGACTAAGCTGGCTGAAAAACAGCAGGAATTACTAACTCGCCTTCAACCGCAATATGAAAAGCGCGAGGAGTTGCTGGACACAGCCGATGAATTGGAAAAAATTATTCAAATCATTGATAACAGGACTTCCGCGGCGAAACGGAAAGAAGCTTTGACACGCGGAACCGAACAGTTAAAAGAAAAAGAAGCCTCCATAGCGCGCTTAATCAAACAAAAGCAGGACAGTGAAGCCGAAAATGAGCAGCGGAAAAACGCCCTTTCCGATATTCAGGAAATCAGTGAGATAGGGTCATGGTTCACAACGTGTGATGCATTGATTGAGAAACGGCAATCCGTGAAAGCGGAAGCGGAAGCATTGCAAGCCGACATTACGGCTCAGCAACGATTGCTCATCGCGAAAATCAATGAAGTGAATGCAGCTTTTGCGCTTAACCTTCCGGAAAATCCTCCACTGGAAGCTTTTCAAGGTGCTATTCAGGTTTTTTTGACCAAAACAGGGGCAGAATCGAGAGATAAAAATCGCGAATTGCTTTCGCTGCATACGAAACTTGCGTTGCATCAATATGCAGGAGCGATCGTGGACGGTGAGCCTTGTCCGTTGTGCGGTTCAGCGGACCATCCGGCGGTTTTACATGCTGACAGTGCTGTGAATGAACACATTAAGCTTGCTGAAAGTGAAGTTTTAGTCCTAACCAAAAGAGAAAACGATATTCGCGCAACACAAGCGCCGGTTGAAAGGATTTATAATCAAATTGATAATCTGGAAAAGCTGAAAGCGACTATTAAGCATCGCTGGGCGGATGTAAAAACACAAATTGACGCGCATGACAAGCTTTTCGTCTGGAATAAATTTGATAAAAACGACCGCGCTGGTTTTAATAAACAATTTGCAGAAATCACTAAAAATCAGGCTGATATAAAGGAAGCGGATGTGAGGATTAAGGCGTTGATTTTGCAAATTGAAACTGAAAATTTAGAAAAAACGGAGCAGATCGAAAAACCGTTGCAGAGCTTGAAAGATGAGATTTTGCGGTTTGAGAATACAGTTCTGACATTAGCAGGGCAACTTCAAAAAGTAAATTTAAGAGAGTTCGAAGACCAATCTAAGCCAGCGATCCTGGAAAAAACAACAGCTTTTAGAAACAGTTACAAGGAAATTACAAGCCTTTTTGAGCAATCAGAAAAGAATTTGGATGGTGTTCAGAAAGAAAGAGATGTGCTTTCCGGCGCGCAGGGAACATTAAAAACAACACTGGATTCCAGCCAGCGCGACCTTGCTAATCTGCAAGCCAATGTTGAAGCGCAGTTAAAAGCATTCGATTTTGAATCAGAGGAACGGGTTAAGGAAATTCTGCAAAAGCCGATTCAGATTGATTTTGAAAGAAAAGCGATCGAAACATTCAAATATGCTTTGGATACGACTTCGAGGGACTTGGAAAATCTTCTAAAGGAAAATGCGGAGCAGCAGTATGATCGGCAGCAGCACGAAACGATCATCAAGGCCAAAGAAATTTTAACGGAAAGCCTGAATGCATTGCGTAAAGAAGAAGGCGGATTGGATCGGTTATTAAAGAAGATGGCCGAAGATCTGGCAAAAAAAGCAGCATTGCTAACTGAAAAAGCGCGTTTGCAGTTACGCAAGGAGCATTTAGACGATCTTGGCAAGTTGTTCCGTTCGAGCGGTTTTGTAGACTATGCATCCAGCATTTATCTGCAAAATCTGATTCAGGCCGCCAATCATCGTTTTCATCAAATGACGCACCAGCAACTGCATTTGGAATTGGGAGAAGGCAATAGCTTTTGGGTCAGGGATTTGTTGAATGGCGGGCATTTGCGCTTGTTGAAAACATTATCCGGCGGGCAGAAATTTCAGGCAGCATTATCACTTGCATTGGCGCTGGCAGATCATATTCATGTCAGGAATGGTTCAAAACATAACTTTTTCTTTTTGGATGAAGGTTTCGGTTCGTTAGACAAAAATGCGTTACAAACCGTTTTTGAAACATTGAAATCACTGAGAAAGGAAAACCGCATAGTCGGAATCATCAGCCACGTCGAAGATTTGCAACAGGAAATCCAGACGTATCTGAGCATTGAGGAAACGGAGGAAGGCAGTCGTATTGTGCCTAGTTGGAAGTGATGGGGGAAGTTAACGAATTGTCACGCTGAGCGGAAACGATGGAACTTACTACATCGTCACGCTGAGCCGAAACGATGGAACTTACCACATTGTCACGCTGAGCGGAGCCGAAGCGAGGGTAGGACGTCATCCTTCGTCCGTGGCGACATTTCGGCTCCGCTCAATGTGACAAGTGTCAGCAATGTGACAAGTGTTGGCAATGTGACAAGTGTTAGCAATGTGACAAGTGTCGACAATGTGACAAGTGTCAGCAATGTGACAAGTGCCATCAATGTGACAAGTGTTGACAGTGTCGCAACGTTTAAAACCAACGGCTTACACTAAACGAAATCAGGTAATCTGCAAATGCGGCATCGCCGTGCGCCTTACCGGTAACATCCTGCTTGTCAGCATAGCTTTTGGTGCGATTGCGATATAGCGCGATGGGAACGGACAGAGAAGCTGAGAATTTATTTTTGATATAAGCAACACCAGGTTCTCCGGAAATAACGTAACCGGGACGACGGTAACCTTTACTGCTTCCAATCAGGTCATCCGAAGGAACGCCTTCCGCACGACCGCCCAGCAACACGGAAAAACCGCCGCCAAGCGCCTGGCTTACGCCAAGTCTGGCTGCAAACTGGTCCACGGCGGCAAAATAGCCTACGATTGGATCAATCGTAGCCGATTGCGGATTACGGTTTACGCCATTATGTTCTTTGGGATTCGACAAATAAAAGCCGTTGAAATAGAGCGCTGTTTTCGGCGTGAATGAAACATATCCCTGCGTTTCAAGGAAGAAGCCCACGGCACCGTCGCCGAGTTGGATAGACTGGTCAACCGGTTTCACGATTGTGTAATCATTGCCTTCTTTATCCAATTTATGAAATTCTCCTTCAACTGCTTTGTCGCCGGTTGGGAGTTTGACTCCGCCACCGATTGCGATATTGAACTTTGGCATTTTCAATGGATCTCTTAGCCAGTAACTGGTCGAAATCCTCAAATCACCAATTCCTTTGGAGCTTGTATGGAAGCGTTTTTGTTCGGGATTGGCGGTTATTGCGTTTCCGTAATGCTCGTATAGGGACGAGCGGTCATTGTGCTGAACGGGTAAGGTTACAGAAATTGACCAACGCATATTGGGCTGATAAGTAAGTCCCAGATCCAGTGCATGCGCTACGTTAATTACTTCCGTTCCTTGTTCCACGCGCTCTTTTTCTTCATGATCGCCGCGGAAATGTTTGTACGAACGGAAAAAGCGATATCCCGCATTCACTTGGAATTTGCCGTTTTGCTGCTTGAAAAAATCAGCAGAAGTTGCACCGGCATGGCTCATGCCGCGAATGGCTACGCAACCCTGTGCGAAAGCGTTGTCTGTTAGTTGTGTAATGCAAAGGCACACCAAAAACACGAGTGTAAATATCTTTTTCATTGATCTTAATTTTTCAGATTGTAAAATGGAACATAGCTGCAGCATTTTCCGAACAGGAAGCTGAGCCAGAGTTAACTGTGTGATCTTGAAAAACTAAGAAAGTTCGGGCGGGGGAGACTCGAACGAACGGGGAGAAGATCTGAATGAAATTGCAAAGTCTTGAAAAGAAACCAGATTGGTTAACCGGATAAAATGGCAAGCCAGCTCAGACCGGGATTCTATAGGTAAATAACTTTTCACCAGGTCGTTCAGCAGCTTCAGTGCGCGCTGCGACGATGACTTTTTACTCTTATCGCTGTCCGACAAATCATTCATACTGCCCGCTAGCTCAAAGAACCGTTCACGCGCAGACGTGTTGGACTGCAATGTGATAAACAGTGTGTCGTTCTCAATTTTCTGGTGAACAACATTATAAAATTCACCATCTTTTTTGATTAGTCCGACAGTGCCTTCTTCGTTTTCCCAGGAAGTGGTGTAGGGCAGTGAAGGAGCAGGAATGGCTAGAACTTCGTGTATTAAGGTGTTTTCAGACTTTTTGGCCGTTGCAAACTCCTGGTCAAAACATAGCACGGCAACTGCAAGTCCAAACGTGTTGTACAAGAGCAAACCCAGAAGTGCTATGGATAGAAGTCTTTTCAAAAAATCTAAATTTTTCCAAAAATAGTATAGTATTTCCGATTTAACGGTATGCAACGACATTTAATAATCTGATAACACGTGTAAACGTCGCTTGTCATTGGTTGTGACATTAAAATGTATATTTGGGCACAATTTGCCCTTTACAGAGTTTATGCTTTTAGAAAATTTCTACGAGTCTTTTTGTTCCTGGTTTGAAGCCAAATTATCAGACAGAAACTGGTTATTGAAATTAACATTATTTGCAGTTTTTATTTCTCTTTTTCTCGCATTTCCGCCCTATTCCTTGCTCGTTTCCCATCTGAAAACCGATGGGGCAAAGCTGGATGCATGGGTTTTTATTCAAAATCAGGCGCAAGACCTGTTCCATCCGAAGGATATGGATTATGACGTCAGGCGTGAAAATATGATCCTGAGGTGGACATTGCCGTTCCTATCGTTCATTACTAACCATAATGTTCTGCTGATCCTGGTCGGGCAGGCACTATGCGGAATGTTATTTCTATTTAATATTGGGAGATTCATTTTCAGGATTTCGGCAGATAAGGTCGTTACCGGTTTCTTTGTTTTAGCCGTTGCCAACATTTTCGTCAGCGTCTGGACATTTGCTGATATACACGGTTACGGCGACGGGTTCGCTTATTTTTTCCTGCTAACCGCACTGCTGAGCCGCAATGTATTTGTCACATTTATATCCTTGCAAATTGCCTTTTTTACGGACGAGCGTGCAGTTGTTGCGGGAGGCTATTTGCTGCTTTGGTGGATTGTAGTGAAAGCCTACGAAAAGCAGGATTTCAGCGTGCTAACAATGATTAAGTCCGGGTTGTTAGGCGAAAGCGCAGTTGTTTGGATCGCCTGGTTATGCTATTTTGGTGTGCGCAATTATGTTCTGGCGACCTATTTTCCCCATCACAGTTACTCCACGATCGGGACGCCTGTTTTGTTTGCAAATGCACATAGAAATGGACTGGGGAGCAGTATTTGGTCGGCCTTTGAGGGAACCTGGCTTTTGATGGGAAGCGCATTACTTGCCCTGCTGCTGACTAAGCGTTACTGGCTGATTGCGGCGCTTTTCATCGGTTTCGCCGTTCTGCTGGCGACCGGCATCTACGTCCATGATATCGATCGGGCGCTTTCGTATGGGTTTCCGTTTATCCTTGCGGCATTTTTTATTTTGTATCAAACCGCATCGGAATCATCATTGAGGTTGATCCTGTTTTTTACAATGGTCATTTGCGTAGCCCATCCGCAGGTGTTTTATATGGGTTATAACAAAATTTTGTGGCTGGAACCGCTGCCTGTCAAAGCACTCATGTTGCTGGATAAAGTGATGTCCTGGAATGTGTTCAGCTGAAACGAATTGAGCGATAAATACCGATAAAGCAATAATTAATTCTAATTAACAAAGATGAATTATTTGAGGTTCGTTGAAGTGTTTGACCTGTGGGAGCTTAAATTTTTTTACACAAAGGCAATATTTTTACTAAACGGTATTGTATTATTTCAGAAAAAAATATCTGTACTTTACTAACGGATTGTCGCCGATGCATGACTCAACGATATATTAAAATATAAAAACTCTTTCTTTGCAAACTTCTATATGCCGCTATTAGTTGAGTTGAATACCTTTAACACCGGTGCCGGCAATCTGACCGTATTCGAAAAGATTATTCCAGGCACGATTAAGCGTGTGTTTTACATTTATGGCGCAGGTGAGTCCCAGCGCGGAGGACACAGGCACCACAAAACATGGAATGCGCTGATCTGCATCCACGGAAGCTGTCGGGTTTATTCCAATGATGGAGAAAAAGAAGAATATTTCATCCTCGATAACCCCACCTCCTGTCTAATTCTGGAACCAAAGGATTGGCACATTATGGATTCATTTTCTGACGATGCAATTCTCATCGTGCTTTCGAACGAATACTACGATATCGCCGATTACATTGACGAGCCCTATTTGCTGAATCAGATCGTATCGCAATGATCCCTTTTCTGGATTTAAACGAGGTTAATGCTCCTTATCTCAACGCCATTGAAGCAGCCTCGCTCCGGGTGATCCGTTCTGGTTGGTATATTTTAGGAAATGAGTTGAGATCGTTTGAGACAGCGTTTGCAACTTACTGTAATGTAACACATTGCGTAGGCGTAGCCAATGGGCTCGATGCGATCACGCTGATCCTGATGGCGTATGGGTTTCCGGAAGACAGTGAAATTATTATTCCTGCAAACACTTATATCGCTTCCGTTTTACCGGTTGCTTACCTGGGTTTTAAACCAATTTTCGTCGAACCGGACCCGGTAACAATGCTTTTGGATCCCGATAAAATTGCGCAAAAAATTACTCCGTTAACGAAAGCGATTATAGCCGTTGACCTTTACGGGCGCAGTTGTGAAATGGAACCGATCATGACGCTGGCTAGTCAGTATGGCCTGAAAGTGATTGCGGATGCTGCACAGGCGCATGGGGCAATTTATAAAAACAAAAAGATTGGCAGCATTGCCGATGCGACAGCATTCAGTTTTTATCCCACAAAAAATCTGGGTGCGCTTGGCGATGCAGGTGCCATCACTACCAGTGATGATGCGCTCGCAGAAAAAATCAGATATCTGCGTAACTACGGATCTTTGGTAAGATATAAAAATGATTATCAAGGTGTTAATAGCCGTTTGGATGAAATTCAGGCTGCAATATTAAATGTTAAGCTGCCATTTTTAGATGCTGAAAATGACCGTAGGCGGGCCGTCGCAGCGCGTTATCTTAACGAAATCCAGGTCAGAGACCTTACTTTGCCGCCCGCCGATCGGATTCAGGACGACGCATGGCATTTGTTTGTGATCCGGCATCCTGACCGCCCCCAATTCATTGCTCATTTAGACGCTAACGGAATCCAGACGAATGTGCATTATCCATTGCCCATTCACATGCAACAGGCTTTCCTGGAATATCGGGATTTACAACTGCCGATTACAGAACGTATTCACAACGAAGTAATTAGCTTACCATTAAATGCCGTGCTGACGGATGAGGAGGTCACTTATATCATTCAAACCGTTAATCAATTTAATTATCAGCAATGAAATTATCCGTCGTCATTCCGGTTTATAACAGTGAAAGAACGATCGCCCCATTGGTGGAAACATTGCAATCTGCGTTATCAGAGATTAGTTTTGAGATTGTAATGGTCAACGATGGGAGCAAAGATGGCTCGGAAAAGGTTTGCAGGCAGCTCGCCATAATTTATCCCAATGTTCGTTTTATCTCATTGCGCCGCAATTATGGCGAATTCAATGCGGTCATGTGCGGCCTGAACTGGGCATATGGCGATTATTGCGTGATGATCGATGATGATTTCCAAAATCCACCCGAAGAAATTCTGAAATTGATCGAAGTAGCAGAGCGCGACGATAATGATGTGGTTTATACTTATTATGCTAAAAAACAACATTCAACAGGGCGCAACCTGGGCAGCAAGCTTGTGAACTGGCTTACAAGTTATTTGCTTAACAAGCCGAAGGACCTTTATTTGTCCAGTTTCAAGCTGATCAGACAAGAGGTCGTTCAGGAAATTATCAAGTACAAAGGCCCCTATCCATATATTGACGGGTTGATTTTCAGGATCACGCGTAACATCGGAACAGTTCAGGTCACGCATTTGAAGCGCGAAGAAGGCGTATCGAATTACACATGGCAGAAGCTCATTTCTTTGTTTCTCAACATTTTATTTTGCTATTCATCGCTTCCGATCCGATTGTTTATGCCCATTGGGTTAGGATTGTCTTTATTCGGTTTTTTGCTGCTTTTTTATCTCAGCATTCAGTGGGTCATAGGACCGGACCCGAAAGGCTGGCAGGTGGTTACGGCCACATTGCTTTCAATAGGCGGCATCCAATGCACATTACTGAGCGTTCTTGGTGAATACATTGGGAAAAGTTTTATGGCACAAAGTGGTCAACCTCAATACATTATTAAATATAACAGCGCCGAGGCCGTATGATCGACAACAGACTGGAATACCAGCGCATGTATGCGTTAGAGCGTGCGCTCTGGTGGTATCAGGTGCTGCACGGAAAGGTATTTACCCAAATTAAAAAGCACTTCGGAGCTGAGAACCGAAACGTTAGGATTCTCGACGCTGCCTGTGGAACGGGCGGATTACTGTCGTTTTTGAGAGATGCCGGATATACCGATCTCACCGGATTTGACTACTCACAACACGCCATAGATTTTTCCCGCGAGCGGAATTTGAATGTTAGTTTTGGTGATCTTAAAAATGTCGGGTCCTTTCAATATGCAGAGAAATTTGATGTCATATGCTGCAACGACGCGCTTTATTTTCTTTCCGATGAAGAAATTGTTCAGGCGCTGACCGCCTTCAAGAAGAAGTTGAACAGCAACGGACTGATTATTATCAATATTCACGCATTTGAAGCGTTTTCCGGCACGCATGACATCGCTGTTGGCAGTTTAAGAAGGTTTGAGTTCGATCAATTTAAGCGTTTTTCAAAAGCTGCCGGCTTGACTATTCAGCACAACACTTACTGGCCATTCGCATTGTCATTGCCCATTTTAGCGGTTCGGCAGTGGCAGAATTTTCAAATTCGGAAGGGTAAAGTTGATGCCCGGCACCTGGATTCCGATGTGAAATTTCCAGGCTCGCTGATTAATTCAATATTAAAGGGAATCACCAAAACGGAACAATTGCTGGTCCCTAAAGCTCCGTTCGGCAGCTCCTTATTTATGACCATGACCTCGGAAAATTAATCGAATCAGCGCTATTTTTTTGAAAAGCCTGCGTTACTGATCTTTTCAAATAGCGCTCTCACTTCGTCAACGCGTGAAGCGCCATTGATCTCGAAGTACAAAAAAGTTTCCAGATCGCCACGGTGCATGGCCTGGTTCATATCGCCGCTCTGCGATTTGTGCGCTGCCTTTACCCAATCCGCAACGATCATGTAGCTGTGCTTTTTGTCCTCGCCAAAGCCGTAAGTCCTGTCAAATTCAAAAATAGGGGCCGTTAAGCTGATTGCCGTTTCCGGGTAGCCATCCAGTCGTGTGAATTTTGAAATGGTACCTTTATTCTGCGTTTGGCCACCCAAAACGATTGGCTTTTTATCCCCTTTGTATCGCTGAACGGCCCTTATGGCGCTGATAGAAGCTGTTTTGTGATGTGCGTGCTGGCCTTCGCCCGGAACGAGGCAAAAAATAAAGTCGTAATTTCCTTTTGCCAAAATCTCGTCCAGGCGGCTTTCTACATATTTAATGTTCCAGTTCTTACCTTCCAGATAAGGTTTTTCGTTGCGGTTATAATAATCGTCAAGCTGGTCCAGGAAGAAAAAATTGCCAATGCCCAGCACTTCACCCGCAGCCAGGATTTCCTTTTTACGGATCAGCGGCAAGTGCTTTCTGCCGATGACCGAATCCACAAGGTTCATTCCATAATAAGACGACGCCACGAGCCCGTTATAGCCACCGGACGCATCGGTAATGAGCGCCAGGTCAGCCGATCCTTTGAGCTCGTGCGTAATTTTAAATATAGTGACCGGAAAAGTAGTTTCATCGTCCGGGTGTGCTGTAACGATCAATACGCGAGGACTTTGTGCTTGTGCGGTAAATGCGATGATGAAAAAAGCGAAAAGATAAATGTTCTTCATACGGACGATTTTTTAGAGTGACGTGTTATCAACATAATTTACAAAATATACATCATATGGATTTACAACTGAAAGGGAAAACAGCATTTATCAGCGGTTCTACCCAGGGAATAGGTTTTGCAATAGCTCAGAATTTGTTAAAAGAAGGAGCATATGTCGTGATCAACGGCAGAACGCAATTGAAAGTGGAAGAAGCTGTACAGCGATTGCAGAATGAGAACCCGTCTGGCATTGTTTCCGGCATAGCGGCCGATTTTTCAAAAGTGGAAGAAGTAAATGCATTGCTGGAACGCCTTCCTGAAATTGATATACTGGTTAATAATGCAGGAATATTTGAACCTCAGGCATTTGCTGACATTACAGACGAAAGCTGGTTCAGATTCTTCGAGGTGAACGTGCTGAGCGGCGTGCGGTTAGCAAGACATTATTTTCCGAAGATGGTTGCCAGGGATTGGGGCCGCATTATCTTTATTTCGAGTGAATCGGCGGTCAATATTCCGGAAGAAATGATCCATTACGGGATGACGAAAACGGCGCAGCTGGCTGTGAGCAGGGGATTGTCGGAATTGACAAAAGGCACAAATGTTACCGTAAATTCGGTTTTACCAGGACCTACAAAGTCCGAAGGGGTGACGGAATTCGTGAAACAACTGGGTGCTGCCAATAACGTTTCATCGGAGCAGGCAGAAAAGGATTTCTTTAAAGATGCACGGCCAACTTCGTTGCTGCAACGGTTTATATCAGTGGAGGAAATTGCGAACCTGGTCACTTATGTGGCAAGTCCGCTGTCGTCAGGCACAAATGGTGCAGCATTGAAAGCGGATGGCGGCGTTGCTAAATTTATCATTTAAGTGCTGATTTTCATTTTGTTAGATTAGTTAAACAAAAAAACGGTTTATTTTGGAACAATCGTTCTGAAATAATTGTCTGATAATCATGGCACGTAACAAAGCATTCGAACCCGGAGAGAAATTGGAAAAGGCGAAGAACGTCTTTTGGCAAAAGGGATATCAAGGCACATCTATGCAGGACCTGGTTGACACAATGGGCCTGAACCGGGGAAGCATTTACGACACCTACGGAGATAAGCATAGTCTTTTTCTAATGTGCCTGAAAAGTTATTCGGATGGAATGCTCAATGATTACGTGCAGGCAACTGACCTGGCAAAGTCGCCGGTTAAAGCCATAGAAAAAATAGTAAGAAGAGCTGCTGCAAGGACAATCGAGGAAGGGAAGACCTGCTTAGGCATCAAATCGGCCTTTGAACTTGCCTCAGAAGACGAGGAAGTGCATTCGATTTTGAAAGAGAATACGGATAGCATTGTTACCGTGCTCAAAGACCTGATCAAAAAGGCTCAAAAGGTAGACGAGATCAGCACAAAAAGAGATCCGGTCATGCTGGCCAACTTTATCGTTTCCAATTTTACCGGGTTTTGGCAGCTCTTCCTTGTGTACGGAGATTCGGAAATGGTGAAGCAGCAGGCTGACTTTCTGATCAGATCCATAAAAAAGTAATGTAAAGACCAATTACGGAACGATCGTTCCGTAATTTTTTGAATAAAGCCATGTCAAATAAAAATAAAGAAGTATCCTATCCATCAGGCTCTGTAAGCATAAGCAGGCAGGGAGATCCTTCTGTACTCACATATAGTCAGGAAGTTTTGGGTGAGCCGGGACCGGGCGAAGTGAAAATACGGCAGGCCGCTATCGGATTGAATTTTGTAGATACGTATTTCAGAAGCGGAATGTTTCCGGTAAAAGCGTTTCCATATGTGCCCGGCATTGAAGCTGCGGGGGTCATTGAAGAGACCGGGCCTTGGGTGACTGATTTTAAAGTCGGAGATCGTGTCGCATATCATTTCATCCCGGGCGCTTATGCAGAAGTCCGTATCGTGGGAACGCATCAGCTTGTGCATGTTCCTGACAATGTAAGTCTGGAAGAGGCCGCTGCTGTTATGGTAAAAGGTTTTACTGCCAGAATGCTCGTTAAGGAAACATATAAGGTCAAACCGGGAGACGTGGTGCTTGTGCATGCTGCTGCCGGCGGCGTGGGATCACTTGTTTCCAAATGGGCAAAGGCGCTGGGTGCAACGGTCATTGGCACTGTGGGGCACGCTAACAAGAAGAAAATTGCCCTCGAAAATGGCGCGGATCACGTGTTTCTTACACATTGCGAGGGATTTGCAAAGTCTGTTCTGGAAATTACCGGGGGCCGCGGTGTGGATGCGGTGTTTGACGGCGTTGGAAAGGATACTTTTTCGGAATCCACAGGCGTCATCAAAAGAGGCGGTAAGATTGTGTTGTACGGCTCATCTTCTGGCCAGCCAGAGCACATTGACCATGCGGCGCTGCGCGCCAGGTCGATCAATATGCTGACGCCGGTTTTGAATGCCTATATTTCTGACTACGATAGTTTGCATTTGTTTGCCAGGGATACTTTTTCTGCACTGCAATCAGGCATATTTGGCAAACTTAATATCACGGCATATCCGCTTTCAGAGGCAGCTCAGGCGCATAAAGACATTGAATCCCGGGAAACAACGGGATCTGTAATCATGATTCCCTGAGCGTTCAGGCAGCTTTTGGGCCAAAAAACTGATTCCAGATAATGCCCGTGACCATTCCACCCAGACTTGCCAGCAAACCAAAAATCAGCGGGGGATATTCCGTTTCGATATAAGCGCAGAAGAGCCATGCGAACAGTCCTGCGACCATTGATATTATGCATCCCAGCTCATTGGTTGCTTTCCAGTATAGCCCTGCGGCGAGCGGTACAAACAGGGAAACAAGACTGAAAGCGGAGGATTCTGCAACGAGATCGAAAATGCTGTCACTTCTCACAGCCATGAAAATGCAAATGGCGGTGATCACCACAATGCCCCAGCGGATGATGCGAAGCAGCTGCTGATCAGTCAGTGCCGGGTTGAAGAATTTGAAAATATTTTCTCCCAAAACGGCCGCAGGCGCCATGATTGCGCTGCTCGTTGTGCTGAGAATCGCGGAAACCAGCGCACCAAAAAATACGATTTGCAATGGCAGGCTCATATGCTTCAAAACCATATTGGGAATGATCAGTTGTCCGTCGTTGGCGGTTTCCGGATAAAGATGGTGCCCACATAAGCCAATGAAAAGAGGCAGCAGCGCCACGGTAAGATACATCAGCGAAGACAGCAATGTTGCTTTCACCGAGACATCGGCAGATTTTGCAGACATAACCCGCTGAAATACATCCTGTTGCGGTATAGACCCCAGCCCGATTGTGATCCAGGCAGCAAAATATTCGATGGATGCTTTGAAAGTAAATTCAGGGTAAAACCGGAAAAATCCTTCCGGTGCAGCCTCGATCAGCGGCCCTAATCCGCCCACTTTGTCATAAAGCACAGCTGCAACCACGATCAGCCCTACAATGATCATGATCGTCTGTACGAAATCTGTGATGGAAATAGACCACATGCCGCCCCAGATGGTATAAAATATCACAATAATGGAACTGCCTATAATACAGGTTGTTAACGACCATCCCAGGACGACTTTCAATACAATGCCCATCGCTAATAATTGTGCAGCTATCCAGCTGAAATAGGATGGGATGATTAAAACGGCAGAGAGCAACTCGGCATAACGGCCATATCGGATCCTGAAAAAGTCACAGAATGTGATAATGTTCATCTTATAAAACCGCCGTGCAAAAAACAGCCCGACCAGCAAAAGGCACAATGAAGCACCAAAAGGATCTTCTATAACACCCAGAATGCCGTGCTCAATGAATTCTGTGGGTGCGCCCATGATGGTTTCTGAGCCAAACCAGGTTGCGAATGTTGCGGATGCGGCTAAAACAAGCGGTAACCGCCTGCCTGCCAGAACAAAATCCTGCGTGGTCGAAATTCTGCGCGAAGCCCAAAGTCCAATGCCCAGGTTTGCCAGCAAATATGCAAGAATAGAAAAAGCAAGCATTGGAAAGGATTATAAAGTGTCGGTTTTTTTCGTAAACTGTTCTTGCAAATAGCGCGTGTAAATGGCCGATCCTTTTGCATTCAGGTGATGCGAATCAAATAAATTCTCCGGTTTGAAGATAACGTCCAAACCCGGATCTTTTTGTAATGCAATGAAATTCACTTCCGGTATGTAAGGTGCAACTTGCGACAGAATTTCAAATTCACCCGTCGTAATGTTGTTAGGCATGTAAAAAATAACCCGTTTTCCATGCGCCTTACCTTGTGCAATGACTTCGTTTATTTCGGAAAGAAAATAGGCGTTTGTAGGAAGCTTTTTGTCCAATGTCAATAGTTTATATGTATAGAACCGGTTGTTGATAACCATTGTATTTAAACCGGATATCCTTAAACCGACGCGTTGCATGCCATTTTTTTCAAGATCCGGCGGTCCTTCGATGGGATCATTTACCGGCTTGGTCATTTTCTTGACAGCCGCAATTTGTGGAGCAATGGATAATGTTTGAAAGATCGTGGTGTTTAATCCAGTCAAAAAATCACTCCATTTTTCTTGATTACCCACACTTGTAGCCCCATGCATCACCTGCGTTCTGAAATACACATCATTGACAAAATAATTTGGTTTCAAATGTATCGTGCTGTAATCCAGTGCACTTAATTCCACGAAAATAGTTTTGGTTTCCGGATTATTTTGGATCAGATCGCGCGCGATGTCAAGGGAATTAGCAAAAGAAAGACTAAACAGTCCCATGTTGTAGCTTCTCGTTTTTCCGGTATTCAATGAATCAAAAATGGCAGGATTAATTCCGTAAAGCGTGCGGCTGGTCCCGATAAAAACCGAGTTGGGATCGAATGCGTTGTAATGCGCTTTCCGTGTTGCAATGTCTCTTCTGGGGTCCACTGTAAACTGGCCAACCAACAAAACGAGGGCTATTTTGAAAGTAAGAAAGAAGGTAAGCCAAAGCAGTATTTTTTTAACCATTGTGCGCGGATGTACATGAATGGTTGGAATGTTAAAATTGAATGTAATAAAAATCAGCAACGGTGATCTGCCCGAAAATAAGCACTAGCTGGGCCAGGACCAGGAATGACAAGTTGCGCTGCATCGGACTTTTTTTTAATAAAAAGGAAGCAATGTCCTCTTTCTCACCCATTTGATAATTTATAAGATCCAATATCAAAAACAGGACAAGCGTTAACCCGAACCCGGATGTTAAAATCGAGTGTGTGCCGGAATGTAAACCAAACATTGCGCTGTATAATCTCAAACCGCTTTCGAGCTCCGCCGCCCGGAACCAGCCCATAATGAGGGTTCCGGTGAGGAGGCGCACGGTAATGCGTAAAACAGTGTGCGGATTGGATCCGATCCTAAGCCCTAAGCTCCCGTAAAACTGCTCCCAGAATCGTTTTGTCCTTATCTCAAAATTAATATAAGCCCATTGCAAAAATCCCCAGATCACAAACGACCAGCTCGGCCCATGCCATAAGCCGGTGATCACGAATGTCAGCAAACGGTTAAATTCTAACCGGGTTTTATTGGTAATGCCTTTGCTGATGTTGAAAAACACATAATCCCGGAACCAGGAAGTGACGGTAATGTTCCAGGAATTCCAGGATTCGGTCCGGGAAGGCGTGAAATAATAACGGTTTGCAAAGTTTTTATTGAGCCTGATGCCGAGTAACCTTGCTGATCCCATAGCAATGTCGCAGTAGCCGGAGAAGTCGCAATAAAGCTGAATAGAAAAAAGCAAGACGGCCAATGTTACGGAAAATGCCGTGTATTTTTCGGGTTGGTCGAAAACTGGATTGACGTGGTCTGCGAACCTTGCCGCTAAAACCATTTTTTTAAACAAACCCCAAACAATGAAAAAAATGCCTGCCTTAATGTTCTCGGGATCGTAGCTAACCGGTTTTTTTAATTGCGGGATCAGATGCCGCGCGCGTTCCAGCGGACCTGCGAGCATGGTTGGGAAAAATCCCAGATACAAGGCGAGATAGCCGTAATGCGGCTCCGGTTTGATGTATTTCCGATGGACGTCCGTGAGGTAACCAATGATCAGGAACGTGTAATAAGAGATTCCAATGGGAGCCAGCCAATTCAAAACGACCAGGGAAAATGAATTGTTGATGGGGATGAGATATTTGAAAAGCAACAATGGCAATAAGCTAATGACCACCAAAAGCGCCAGCAATGTTTTGCGCTTTCTTTTTGAATGTTCCGGATTTCCCAAATATTTACCACCAAAAAAACAAAGGGCCGTAAGCCCAAGCCAGACCAGCACATAGTAGCCGCTCCAACTCACATTGAAAAGCACGCTGAGGACGAGCAGCAAAATCCATTTCCTGGTTTGCGGCGTGTTGTAATAAGCAGCAACGATGATGAAAAGGATCAGAAAATACGTAAAATCAGTGAATTTGATCATTATGCTTTATTTTAGAAGCACAGGCAAATTCTTATGACCTCTGAAAAACACCTTTGAATCCCACTCGCCGGGCTTTTCGGGATGAAGGCGGATATTTGGAAAAGCTGCCATGAACCTTGGCAAAAACTTCTGCATTTCGAAGCGGGAAAGCCGGGCGCCCATGCAATGATGGATGCCGAAACCAAAACCAATGTGCGGATTTGGTTTACGTGTGGGTATAAACGTTTCGGGATTGTCAAAGATTTCCGGGTCACGATTGGCGGAAGCAATGCCCAGCAGCACGGTTTTGCCTTTTTTGAGTTCAAGACCTTCGAATTCCATGTCTGCTTTCACCTGTCGTGGGATCCAGTTTACCGGGCTAACATAGCGGATCAGTTCCTCGATGGCAATTGCGCAGCTGTCGTGCGCGTGCCAGTTGATTTGTTTTTCCTTGTGTTCTATCAATGCAGCAATGCTTCTGGTAAGCAGCAATGTGGTAGTTTCCGTTGCAGCATTCACCAGAAACTCCCAGGTTCCGATCAGTTCGTTCACCCTTGAACTTCCCATGATTTCCTTCATTTCAAGCAAAAGGCTGTTTGTCAGTTCTTTTTCCTGCCGGGATAACGTTTCGCCCATGTAATTTCGGAATTGCGCCGACATGTGCGCGCATTCCAGCAAGTCTTTTAGATTTAATGTTTTTTCAAAAATCAGCGTGATAACGTAGGAGAATTTTTGAATGAAATCATAATCTTCACGTTTTAAACCAATGATTTTACTAATGATCAGAAAACTGAATTTTCTTGTAATCTCAACCAAATCTGCTTCTTCCTGGTCCTGATATGTTTCGATCACTTCCCGGATCGCATCCATCGTAATGGTTTCATAATTAGCCTCATAGAACTTCTTGTTGACCATTTTGCGATGCTCCGCGTGTGCCTCGCCGTTCATGAAAAGCAGCCAGTATCGCAAACTTTCGCCAAATTCCAGCAATACAGGATCATTGTTCGCGATTGCGGATACAACCTTGAACCGCTCGGTAAAATCGAAATTCTGGAAGTTATCGGCGTCTGCGAAGATCTTTTTCACATGTTTGTAATCCATTACAACCAGGTCACCGAAAACATTGAGATGCACCGGATTTGTGTTGCGCACATCGTCGATCAGTTCAGCGTAATTTTGACTGATGTTGTTTTGGGAAGACCAGATAGCCGCTACGGACATGGGGAATTCGGTATGTAAATGTTGAGTAAGACGGAAGATTGGAGATTGATCAGGCTTCCTGATTTTCCAGAATCCATTCGGTTGTGGCACCTATTGTACCCATTTCCCAGAATATGGACGGGCTAAGGTCCATGCCGAGCCATTCTTCCAGCTCAGAAGTAATGTTAACCATCAAAAGGGAGTCGAGGCGGAAGTTAACTATTTCGGTATCCAGGGTTATTTGCCTTGGTTCCAATTCCGCATGATGGGCTATACGTTCGACGATCCAGCCGGAGATTTCAGTATAGGTTTTATTCATTTCAAATGTCAAAGGGAGCGTTAGTATGCTTTGTTGTTGTGAAAATAAGGATTTTATCTATTTTTTAAAGAAAACAGATGTTCAAATGATCCAGCGGCTGCAAATCAGCTCAACCCGGATTAAAGATATCCCGCGCTTTTAGTCTTTGAATCTTTCCACTGGATGTCTTCGGCAGCTTACCCACAGGAGCCAACACTATTTTATGGGGCACTAACCCGAATGCTAATCCGATGCTGTTAGCAATGTTTGTTCTGATGGAATGATGATCAGGCTCATTCTGAGCACTACTTCTAACTTCACTCACGATCATCAATTCCTCACCCTGATCTGTTTCTATGGCAAATGCAGCTGTGCCGTGCGGCTGAATATGTTCGTGGCATGAGCCAACCACTTCCTCAATGTCTTGGGGATAATAATTTGTGCCTCTGATAATGATTAATTCCTTCTTTCTGCCTGTGATGAAAAGTTGACCATCAGCGAGAAATCCCAGATCACCGGTTCTGAGGAACGGGCCTTTTCCGCAAGTAGTGCGTGCTTTGAAGGTTGCCGTAGTGGCGTCAGGATTTTGCCAGTAACCCATCGCAACAGCCTCATTTTAACCCAAATCTCCCCAATTTCGCCTTCTTCAAGGATTGAATGCAGCTCAGGTTCAACAATGACAACATTCGTAAACTCAACAGGCGGACCGCAGGCGACAACCATTTTGGGATTTGCCTCAGAGATGGGTTTGAAGATCATCGTTTTTGTATGCAAATGCAGACTTACGGCCAAAGTTGCTTCGGCCAGGCCGTAAGCGGGCACCAGGCTGTTGCGTTTGAAGCCGGTAACCTGCATTGTTTCGGAAAATTTTTCAAGACTGGAAATCCGGACGGGTTCCGCGCCTACATATAAGACGCGTAAGGAGCTCAAATCCAATGTTTGTAGTTGCTCAGGTCTTATCCGGGAAACGCAATGGTCCAGCCCGAAACCCGGGCCGCCGCAAAATCCTGCCTGGTGTTTCGAAATGGTTTCAAGTAACAGAATTGGCTTGGTAATGAATAAAATAGGAGAAATAACGAGGCCGCTTCCGCCCGTAAATATAGGAGATAGCAATCCGTCCACAAGTCCCATATCATGATAATGCGGAAGCCATGTTACAGACACGTCTGCCGCTGTTCTGCCAAAGCAATTATTAATGGCATTCAAATTGGCAGTGAGGTTAGCATGACTAATCATTACGCCTTTTGGCCGGCCCGTTGAACCGGACGTATACTGGAGATAGGCAGGTTTATCCGACGGTGAAAACTGCTTTGTAATTTGATCTGAAACGCAGTCGGTAAGGTCATCGGTAAAAAACCAATCAACCGGCAAATCCCTTAATGTCCTGGAAGTTTCCGTTTGCCGTTGCGAAAGCATTTTGAGCGATTTGCGATTGGTAATGACAAGGGAAGCGCCGCAGTCCTGTATAATGTTTATAATTCTTTGAATGGCCGGCTCCGAAAAGCCAACAGGGCAGGGAACGGCGATCAGACCAGCGTGCAACGAGCCCAGGAAAACCTTTATGAAAGCCGCCTCAGCGGGCAGTAGAATGATAACCCGTGCATTTGCAATGCTAATCTTCGCTAACTGACACGAAGCGCCTAAAACCGCTTTCAACAACATTTGGTAGTTTAGCTCTTCCGAAAGGTTTCCGTCTTTTTCTACAAAACCATAAGCCAGCTTGTCAGGGAATTGCTCGGCGAATAGTTCCAGTCTGCTAAATAGATCCATGAAACCAAAGGTATAAAAAAAGCAGTATGACTAAGAAATGATCTTAACCATACTGCTTTTCAATGTTTTATTGTCAGCTTATCTCGGACCCCGGGTTCTGCCTCGCTGACCGTAATGATTGCCATTATTGTATTGACGACTATAAGCTTTTTTGTCATAACGGCTCGACCTGTAACGGTCTGCATGAATCACTCTCGGATGGGCCGGTTTCACAACCACAACTCTTGGCGGTGGAGGCGGCACGCGGTGGTATCTGTAACCATAGCCGTATGCAGGGCCGTATCCGTAATCATAACCATAGCCCGGGCCAGGTGACCGGTATGCACAGGAAGATATGCTTATCGCTGCAATGATCGTGACGATAACTGACAGCAGGATTCTATTTGTTCTCACGGCTTCGTTTCGTTTTGTACTAATCATAAAACGATTTCCGCCGGTTAATAGTGCCTTTTCAGGTTTTCAGCGTTCCTTTAAACCGCTTATAAACAAAGTTATCCACAGGTTTTCAAAGAGGTAAATGAGCAGTAAATGGCTCAAAATGCAGTAAATACAGGTTTGTTAACAAGTTATCCACATGTGCGTTGTGGATAACTTGTTAACAAACATTAGGAATTAAGCTTCCACGTCATAGATCAGAACGCGCTCCCAAAGATGTGCGCATTCATCTACAAATTTTTTATGCAAAGGGTGAACTTGATACACGTCATGCGCTGCCTCATCTGCAAATACAAGTATTTCGGCAAAGTCGTAAGTGGCGTCAATAACCGGGCGGCGTGTGGCAGCAGGAGCGCCTATGTATACAGATTCAATGGATTCTATGGCCTCCAGGGATTTAATGCCAGCAAGAAGTGCCTGCCTTGCTTCCTCGTTATCTTTTTCTTTTAGCCAAAAAAATACGTTGTGAACAAACATGGATAATTGTTTATGTGTTAAAAATAATTAAGGATTCGCTTGGGTGACAGCCGTTTCCGGCAGGTTTTCTGATATAGGGCTAATGTATGCCTTTTCAAGCTTAAATGAAAAAGTAGTGCCTTTGTCGGGTTTGGACATTACGGCGATCTTCGTATCATGTGCATTCAAAATGTGCTTTACGATGGCCAAACCAAGGCCTGTCCCGCCGATTTCTTTGCTTCGGCTTTTGTCGATCCGGTAAAACCGCTCGAAGATGCGGTTCAAATGCTCGTGCGGAATGCCCGGCCCGTTATCGCGGACAGACACTTCAACCAATTTCTTTCCTTCGCTAAAATGAACGATCACTTTTCCGCCTTCATTACCATATTTGACAGCGTTCTCAATCAGATTAAGCATCACCTGTTCCATACGGTCGGCATCCGCCATTACCCAAACTCCGGAAAGTTCATCGGGTTTCACTTTGAATGTTACATCCCTGTCTTTAGCAATGTTTTCGAGCCTGCTGAAAATGTTCAGGGCCAGCAGGCGAATATCCATAGGCGCAATGTTCATCTTGATGTCGCCCGTTTCCATTTGAGAGAGGACCAGCAGGTCTTTAACCAGGACATCCAGGCTGTCGAGATTTTTCGCCGCCTTGATCAGGAAGCGCTCCCGCACATTTTCATCCTCCATCGCGCCATCCAGCAGTGTATGAATAAAGCCCTGCGCCGCGAAAATCGGTGTTTTGAATTCATGGGAAACATCCGCCAGAAACTCGCGACGAAACAATTCCAGCTTTTTCAGCTCGTCAATTTCCTTTTGTTTTTTGGTTACGTAAACAAAAATTTCATCGTTAATGGTCTTCAACGGGTTCGACTCTGTGATCAATTTCTTTCTTGGGGCGAGGTTGAAATCTTTCATTTTGAGCTTATGAATCGTTCTGTACATTTTGTTCACCTCCCGGAATACCAAAATATCAACCGTGTAAAGCACCAGAAAAAAGGAGGAAATGAAAGCGGAAATAGCCGAAACGAAAAGCATTCCTCTTGATACACCTTCCACAAAAGTCAGAAAAGAAGTGGTGATAAGCGATATCAGGATTGCCAGTATAAATGCAATAAAACGAGGACTTAGTGACATAATCTTGGTGTAAATAGCTTCGGCATTCGGCCGTCAGCCGTCTTATTTCAGCCTTAAAGTTAACAATCTGTTTGCAAGAAAACTCTATTGCGCAGGTGGGCTTGTGGTTTAATAATATTTCCTTCATGTTAACAAGGAGATTTTTATGCAAAAAGGCAGCTCTCTATGAAGAAAGCTGCCTTTTATCGGAAGACTAAAATTAAAATCCGCCGCGGAATTTGTAAGTGCTTGATACTTTGTCGATCGCGACAATGTAGGCTGCGATCCGCAATGAGACTTTGTATTTCAGTGATGTTTCGTACACTTTGCTAAAAGAATCCTGCATGATACGGTCCGTGCGGCGATTAATGCGTTCTAACGTCCATTTATAACCGATCCGGTTTTGGACCCATTCAAAATAGGAAACCGTTACGCCTCCCGCATTCGCCAGGATATCTGGCACAACCATGATGCCTTTTTCATTAATAATGTCGTCGGCTTTAAAAGATGTAGGGCCATTCGCGCCTTCTACGATCATTTTCGCCTGAATTCCTGCCACATTCTTCCTGGTGATTACATCTTCCTTGGCAGCCGGAACAAGCACATCAACCGGCAATGTTAGTAAATCATCTCCTGGAATAGGCTCTGCGCCAGAAAAGCCTTCCAGCGATCCCTTATTTGCGTCCCTGTACGCAACAGCTGCCGCAATATCTATTCCTTTGTCATTGTAATAAGCACCGGAAATATCGCTGATGGCATGGATTGCAACGCCTCTTTCACGCAAAAGCAATGCGGCATGCGAGCCCACATTCCCAAAACCCTGGACCACAGCCGTTGCGCGATAAGGGTTAATACGCAATTTTTCCATTCCAGCCAACGCCGAAACCATTACGCCGCGCCCGGTTGCCTCAGTCCGGCCCAGCGAACCACCCAGTACAAGGGGTTTTCCAGTAACGACCGCAGGGATTGTCATTCCTTTTGATTTTGAATATTCGTCCATTAACCAGGCCATTTCTCTCGGTCCCGTTCCCATATCTGGCGCAGGAATATCCTGATCAGGACCTAAAACGTCCAGTAGCGCAGTCGTGTAAGCCCGCATCAATCGTTCGATTTCTCCCGCCGACATTTCGCGCGGGTTACAGGCAACGCCGCCTTTTGCGCCGCCATACGGAATATCCACAACGGCACATTTCCAGGTCATCCAGGCAGCCAGCGCGCGTACCTCGTCCAGGTTCACGTCCGGATCAAAGCGGATGCCGCCTTTGCTTGGGCCGAGAATCGTTGAATGTATAACCCGGTAACCTTCAAAAGTTTTTATCTGCCCTGAATCCATCATAACAGGCAGTCCTACAATGACTTGCTTACGCGGCACTTTTAAGATGTGATACATTTCCTCCGAAATCCCCAGAAGGTCAACGGCCTTATCAAACCTTTGCATCATTGATTCCAATGGATTTTCTTTATCCTTTATTGGAGCCGGTTCTATATATGACATTTTTAATTATTTAAAGTATTGATATTAAGAATGTTAATGAATAATATCTGTTTGTCCTTACAAACATAATTGATTATATTTTATAAAAATAAAAAACCATTTAATCTTGAAATAGTATAAAATATGCAATAACGTAGAATGTATTAAGAGTAATACATTCTTTGAAATTATGGCGTTCCATTCGCGGATTCTTCCAAATTTCCTGCAAGGGTTTCTATAAAATGTGAATTGGTAAAAAATACAAAAGGAGGCATAAAATTTATGCCTCCTTTCAATATAATCTTAAATGGTTGTTTAAGCCATTTCCATTTTTCCGGAATTACGTTTACGATCGTTTTCCTCCAGATATATTTTACGCATACGCATGCTCTGAGGCGTAACTTCCAGATATTCATCCTTCTGGATATATTCCATCGACTCTTCAAGAGAGAAGTTGATTTTCGGAGCGATCCGCAAACCATCATCTGTTCCTGATGCACGCATGTTTGTTAATTTTTTGGCTTCCTGCAAGTTAACAACGATGTCATTTGGACGATTGTGCTCACCGATAACCTGACCACCGTAGATTTCATCACCCGGCTCAACGAAGAAACGTCCGCGATCCTGCAATTTATCAATGGTGTAACCTGTTGCAGGTCCTGTATTTTTAGAGATAATAGATCCGCTGATACGTCCTGGAATTGGTCCACGGAATGTACCGAATTCTTTGAAACGGTGCGTCATTACAGCTTCACCTTGTGTTGCAGTCAATACATTTGAACGCAATCCGATCAAACCTCTTGAAGGAATTTCGAATTCAAGGTGTTGCAAATCTCCTTTCGGTTCCATAATCAACAATTCACCTTTACGCTGCGTTGCCAATTCGATCACTTTTCCAGCTGTCGATTCTGGCACGTCTACAACCAATGTTTCTATTGGTTCAAGGCGCTCGCCTTTTTCGTTTTCCTTGAAAAGAACCTGAGGCTGGCCTAGTTGCAATTCGTAACCCTCGCGACGCATTGTTTCGATCAATACAGACAAGTGAAGAATACCACGTCCGAAAACAAGGAATTTATCTTCTGTGTCTGTTGCTTCTACGCGGAGTGCAAGGTTCTTTTCAGTTTCTTTCATCAAACGGTCACGAAGGTGACGTGATGTTACAAACTTGCCTTCCTTACCAAAGAAAGGAGAGTTGTTGATTGTGAAAAGCATGTTCATTGTAGGCTCATCCACCGCAATACGTGGAAGTGGTTCCGGATTTTCAGCATCAGCAAGTGTATCACCGATCTCAAAATCTTCGATACCAGTCACTGCGCAGATATCGCCAGCTGTAACTTCCGAAACTTTCACACGACCCAGTCCTTCAAATATCTGTAATTCTTTGATTTTCACTTTTTTGAAAACGCCGTCCGCTTTACAAAGCATCATGTTAGCCCCTTCTTTCAAAACGCCACGTTTCACACGACCGATTGCGATACGACCTACGAATGCGTTGTAGTCAAGTGAAGTAATCTGCATTTGGGCATTCCCTTCGTCGATTACCGGAGCGGGGATCGAACTGATGATGGTATCAAGCAGGAATGTAATATTATCGGTTGGTGTTTTCCAATCCGGGCCCATCCATCCTTGTTTGGAAGAGCCGTAAACAGTTACAAAATCAAGCTGGTCTTCCGTAGCGCCAAGGTTGAACATCAGGTCAAATACATTTTCCTGAACTTCTTCCGGGCGGCAGTTTTCTTTATCAACTTTATTAACGACCACGATTGGCTTCAGGCCCAGGCCAATTGCCTTGCCTAGTACAAAACGTGTTTGTGGCATAGGCCCTTCGAATGCATCAACAAGCAACAAAACGCCATCCGACATTTTAAGTACGCGTTCCACTTCACCACCAAAGTCTGCGTGACCTGGTGTATCAATTACATTGATTTTTACGTCTTTGTAACGCACCGATACGTTCTTAGAAGTGATAGTGATACCACGCTCCCTTTCAAGATCATTATTATCAAGGATTAGGTCATCAAACTCCTGGTTATCGCGAAATAACTTTGAAGCGTGAATGATTTTGTCAACCAATGTAGTTTTACCGTGGTCAACGTGCGCAATGATTGCGATGTTACGAATGGCTTGCATTGTTTTATAGATCAATTGTTTACGGTTTTTCCTTTCGGCGGCTTAAAACCGGCAGTAAACCGTTTTGCTTTTAGTTTGACTGATTTTTTGTCAAATAGGGTGCAAATGTACGGACTTTTTCTGCTGAATAACAGTATTTTACAATTAATTTATTGTTACCTGCCGAAAAAGGCGGTTTGTAATGAGAGAAGTGCAAAAAGTTATTTTTATTGTTGGATGGTTACAATTTTTCGAATGTGAGTACAACAGCCTATAAACAAGAAAAGAGACGCCAATATGGCGCCTCCTTTGACTTCAACACACTTAATGAAAAACCTGCATTAACTCATTTTCTTTTCAGAAATATTTTGTCGATTCCTTCTACATCAAGGACAATTGAGTCGCAAGCGTTGGTCAATGCTGAAAAGGCATAAACGGCGTTAGTGTTATTTTTGAACTTGCCTGAGATTTTGAGGGAGTCTTTTTCAGCTGTCCAGGTCATAATTGGTTCGTTCTGCTTACCAAAAAGCATCCCGCCCGACTCAGTGAATGTTCCATCTTCTAAAAACGATAACTCATCCGTGTGTTTTGGGCTGGATTCTAATGATCCTAGCCACGTTCCCAGGATATTTTTAGCAAAAGCAGGCGGTACGCAAGGTTCATCTTTGTCTTTATCGCAAGCTGAGGCGATAAAGATTACCAGGAAAAATATCAATATTCGCTTCACCATAACATTCTGGTTTACTAGTGTGGTTATCCCGCTAATCTCAATTTTATGATATTTATAATGGCCAAACTCGTCTTGTTATTGAATTAGTCGAGTCTGGCCAGTGTAAACATTAGTGGTCTTCTACTAGTTGTTCACCACGATCTTATAGGTCTTTTCGGAGCCATTTGTGTTAGTAAAACGCACCAGATAAACGCCATTCAGCAAATTCTTAACTTTGACATTTGGTGACGGCTTTTCGGAAGAGTAAACCTTTTTGCCATTAGAACCTACGATCTCAACTTTCTTAATTTTGCTCCAATCCGCTGCTTTAATAGTCAGTTCATCTGAGACAGGATTAGGGTACATATAAGCAGCAACTCCTTCAAACTTTACAGAGAGAATCCGGCTGTAAGCGCTAGTCCCATCTTTATCGATCATGTGCAGACGATAAAGGTTCTCACCTTCGAACGGATCATTATCGACCGCCGAATAATCGACAGTTGAACGGCTTTCTCCTTTGGCAGCAACAGTCGTAATCGTTTTCCAATCCTTACCATTAGCACTACGCTGCACATCAAAGTGGTCGCTGTTAGTTTCTTCGGTGGAAGACCAAGCGAGGTTGATTGCGTTGCCCTCACTGGATGCGTCGAACGAAAGCAACTTAACTGGTAGTGCGAAGCTTTGCGCCATTTGAAATGGTCTTCTCAATCCGATTGGATTAAGAGGGGGGTCGTTAGCAAGATTCGTCCATGAACTGCCTTGGGCTATTGCATTTGGACGAGGTGTTGCAGGATCGCCTTGGTTCACTGGTCCCGAGAAATTAATGGTAAAAGTAGCGAGCTTTACAAAAGATAACGTATTAAGGTCTGTCTCATTATTTCTTTCTAATGTGAGGCCTAATTCACTTTGTCCTAATGGAGGTGATCCGGGTACAATTGTTTGAACTCCGACCGTTCCAGTCGTGAAATCAGTGTTACCGCTTCCCGTTCCATTCAGTATTGTCACTCCCGATGGAAGAAGGAGATCTAGCCTAATATTGAAAGCTATCCACCCATTATTATTTGGCCCGACATATCCCGCATCAGCTTTGGCTTCTAGATCAAATGTCCAACTTAGGCCGTCAGCACTAACTTTTCTGTTCGTAAAGTCAAGAATGATTGGAACATTCTGAGCAATGGCAGATTTTGCTAGAGTTAATATTAGTAATACTGCAAAAAGATTTCTAAAAAGTCGTTTCATATTTAATAGTTAATAAGAGTTGAAAAATATCCTTTGTTAAAACTGATCTTGAAAAAAGAGAGATGTCGACATTATCTACGATTCCATCAAGGTTTAAATCTTCTGCTTTATATGTATCAAAATCGCCATTGTTGAACGAGATTCTTTCAGTGGAAAAATCCGCGTTGTCTATTGTGAAATCCTGTTGAATCTCGCCGCTAATCATACACCATACCCCATTACTCAAGACCATTTGGGCGGTTGCTCCTACGTTGTAAGCCTTGGATAACTCCGCAGAAAAATCATAATTAACAGTTCCAGCATTGAAGGAAACCAAGCCAAGTCCAAGGACACCCAAGTGGTTCCTGTGTTTGACAGCAATTCGAACGCCTCCAAACTGCGGATTAAACTTCGGAGCGAAACCATCCACATCCAATACGGTTCCATCTACTCGAAGCAAGAGACTTTTGGATTCCAGAATGATTGATGGATTTTGCATACTACGGATCTCCACTTTCACCCAATCGACTACATTGCCAGCTTTTGAGAAGGTGTTTTTAATTTCCGGATAAACCGCGTCGCCGCCGTAAGGGTCTTGGGTGGGAAGTAATCCGAAAGTGGAAGGGCCAGTTTTATAAACTTGCAGATCATTCCGCATCGTTGCTACGCCGTTTTCTTGCGTCGTTGCGCCTTGGAGGAAGACCTTCAGATTGAGGGAGACCTTTGTTTCGCAAAGCAAAATAGCCACCGTCACTTTTGCTGTTGAGACATCCGTATTAAAGCATTCGAGCGCATCATCCTTGAAGAATGCGTAGTAAGTTCCGGATCCGACTTTTGTAGGGTCTGGAACAGCACTCGTATGAGAAGCATCTGTAAACCACACGATAGAAGATCCTTGCGGCTTATTTGAAACAATTAATTTAGTTAAGTTCGCCGTTTGGCTAGGACACGTATTTGATATGTTTGTGCGATTTAGAGAAACTTGTTCGTTTCCAGCATTACAACACGCAGCTCCTGTAATTGTGACTTGGGCAGTAGAGTTATCAGTATTGTAACATTTGTTAACGGCATCATAAATGAAAGCATAATAGGTGCCGATTCCCACTGCCTCGGGATTTGGTACAGATGTTGTGTGTTTTGGATCCAAAAACCACTGGATTGTTGTATTGGGAGGTGAGATTGTGGAGACACTCGTTGCAAGGTCCATTGTCAGCGGACAATCAACGTTATAGGAATTCGCCTTCAGTGTAACTTCACTTGTACCCGCATTGCAAGGACATGGAAGAAATATACTTACCTCAATTACTGCGAAAGAAAGGTCTGTATTAAAACAATTGTTGGCGGAATTGTAGAAAAATGCATAGTAATTTCCTGTGGTAACCTGTGTAGGATCTGAAACGGCCAGCCCATGATGTGTCGGATTAGTATACCAAACTAGCTTAGATCCGGAGGGAATTGGACTATCATATTCGTTATTCAGGTTTACTAACTTGTCAGGACATTGATTAGAAGCATTATTTTTTCGTAAAACAACTTGTTCAGAAACTGCTACCTTGGATGTTGAATTATTAGTATTATAACAATTGGCGTTACTGTCATAGTAAAAGACATAATAGATCCCTGGTGTCTTGATCTGGGAGACAAAGGAGTAGTGATTGCCTGTATGAGCAGGGTTGTTAAACCAACGTACTTGCACACCTACGGGTATAGGGTCTTTGAGTAAGCTATTTAGATTTACTGTCGGATTATTTGTGCAAGATCCAAGATTTAAGTAGTCGTCTGTCAACTTCACCTGCTGTGTGCCAGCTTTAGAAGGAGATGGTAAAACGACCACCTTTGCGCTGGAATTATCGGTATTAAAGCACTGATTACTTGAATTGTCAAAATAGAAAGCGTAGTAAGTGCCAGGCATAGCATGCGAGGGATCAGCTACGACTGTATTCTTGACATGATTTGGAGTATAGTACCAAGCCACAACAGTGCCTGGAGGAGGTGTCCCGGAGTATGAATTTTTAAGATCCACTGTCCCGGCGCAATCGGCAGCAAGCGTTGTTGATGATAGTAACACTTGAGAAGTGCCTGATGCATTACATGCAAGTTTAATACCGGTAGGCCCAATGTCCAAGGCTGTAAATCCACCTTCATAACCCGCTGTTCCAGTAAATACCAAAGTTGCTTGTGTTGAAGTTGCCGTAAATTCAATAAAACCGGGAACCCACGAGCCAACATTATCTAATGGCGGCAGGGGGTCAAAAGGTATTGTTTGAGTCCCGCTTGCACCGTTAGAAAGAGTTAGTGTTCCACTTGTGCCATAAGATGTTACAGGAATATCTGATCCTTGATATTGCATTGAAGCTGAGAGCATATGATATTCCAGCCAGTATTTCCTCCCCGGAATTAGATCCTTAATAAACGCCGCGGCTGCGCCTTTATGAGCAACCTGTGAAGGCGAACCTAGCTGATTAAATATAGAGAGAAAAGTGTTGTTTCCTGATGGAATAGGTTTTAACGCAGGAAACCAGGGCCGATTAAAACCAATACCACCGGACTGGCCTGACTCATGAGTAATGTTAGAGGTGTGACCAGGTTCGTAGTCTGCATAGTTAAACCATAAGGTGGGTGGAAATTTGCCAGGAATCACACCTGCTGTCGAAGCATTCTGCGCCTTAAGGAAGTGTGCGCTTAATAGTATAATTGGCAGTAAGTAAAATATTAATCTTTTCATCGTATTACTGTTTAGTGTGTCAGGTTTTCAGCCCTGGAAAAATCTCTGTTTTCATGTTGTCAGCTAAATAGGGAGGTAAATGTCAGGCGTTGTGATTTGTCGGGCTTGTGGCAGTCATGGCCAGCAAACGCTGTGTCGGAATTGCGTGTTGTCATGTGTGTTTCTTCATAATAGAGTGATGGATTAAGTGATTAAAAAAGACCAGTCGACCTTGTAAGTCAAATCAAGGCTCGAATTTGAAAGCGATATTTTGAATTTGTCGAAAGCGATGATTGAAGGGCGGGCATGAGTGAATTAACGGCAATGTTTTGCTGAATCAGCTTTATCTGGCATCGTTAGTGCTTGATAATGTTCGGCTTGCAAAGCAGAAATAGCTCTATTTATTAGTAGTATATACAAATAGCTTCTGCGTAGGATTAGTGCTCAAAAACAGGTGTTAAAGCAAAACCATTCTCCTCGTAAGCCACCATCTTTGAAGGCCGAAATCCCTTTTATCAATTATCGCCAGCCGTTTAATAAATGCATTGCAGTGTTTTTACAAAAAATCTGAACTTAAATTTTATTCTATCTCGGGAGTCGCAATGGTGTATAAAATTGGCTTGTTGCTTTGTCTTTTACCAAGTCTGGTGCACGGGCAGTTTATCTTTCAAAATTTGCGCACAGCTGACGGTCTTAGCAGCAAAATGATAGAATGTCTATATAAGGATAATGACGGCATTCTATGGATTGGTACAACTAAGGGCTTAAATCGTTACGACGGTGCAGTTGTAAAGCAATATCGAAGCGGGCCGGGCATGAAAGATTTTTATATCAATGCCATTCAGCCTTTCGGAGCATCAGAGATGTTGATCGGAACCAAGGAAGGAGTAAAGATTTTCGATAAGCGATTGGGTGCATTTCATAGTGACCAGCGATTTATAGCATTGGACAACAAGGATGTAGTCAGCATCAACTCGGATGTATATAACAGGTTGTGGATATTCACCAGCTCAGAAATATATGTTTTTCTAGACAATGAGCTTGTGATCGCTGAAAAAGTGATTCCAGACTTAAAAATCATTCAACAAGAGGGTTATGAAACCTCTGTAATAACCTGGGATGCGAAGAGAATAGGTTTTTGGCTTGGAGGTAAGAAAACCTTCTTTATCGATTGTAAGAACCGGACGATTTATCACAAATTAAATAATCCGAATAGAATACCACTTTTAGATACACAGGATGTATACGCAATTGCCGTTGATATGGCGTCTAACATATGGTATGGTTGCAATGCTAATCAATCATTGAATTTTTGGAACGCTGACAAGAATATAGTCACGACTTTTGTAGAACTGGACGGAAAAAAGAATTTCGGGGGATGTAATTATCTATACTTAGATAGCAAGCAACGGTTATGGATCTCGACACCAATGTATTCTGCATTCATGAAGGAGCCGGGAAAGGACATAAAGCAGATACCGTATAGTCAGAACCGTACATACTCTATAGGCTACGGATCTTTCAGACATATCATTGATGATAATGAACAAAATGTCTGGATAGCCACAATTAACGGGATTAGCGAGGCACCCGCCAACACGCCTGTTCAGGCGATCTATCAGTTGCCTAGCTTTGAATTTTTTTTGCAAACCGGATTCGCACATTCCAATTCTATCGTCATTGATAAGGAAAAGATAATTGCGTCCAAAGAAGAAGGACTTATTATGTATGACATGAATCACAAATCCTATCGCCGGCATGTGGTGACCCGAAACAAGCAGCAGCTAGTTCGGAATAGATTTATGATGTCGACGAAAATTGATGACACATGGTGGTGCGGAGGCGTTGATGGAATTCATTTTTTAAGGGCAGGGAGTACCAGGTTTGAGTCTTTTGAGAAAATCAAATATAAGTCTGCAAACAAATTCTCTAACTTCATCTTCGCTGATCGTAACGAACAGGTCTGGTTTCAGATTTGGAAAGACGCAATTTATCGGTATTCTCCCAAGACCGGTAAATTAGACCGGTTTGATGGAACGGACAAAAATTATGGGGAGTTCAATTACAGCAGTAGTCAGAGTTTTGTGGTCAGGAGAAATGGGGACATTTTGTTTGCGGTGAATGGTCTGGGCCTTTTAAAATTTGATGCAAAACTTCAAAAATTCTCCCAGGTGCCTGTTGGCAACCCAAACAAATTTGTTGCTTACGATTTAACCGAGGATCGCGTCGGAAATGTTTGGGCTGCCGTTTTGGGCAGGGGGATTTTAAAATTAGACAGACAAAATAACCTCGTCGATAGCCTTCATACCGGCAACGGTTTTCCTTACGATAATCTGAGCAGCATTGCGGTGGATCATTTAGGAAATGTGTGGGCTGGGGGTAGCGAAGGTCTGTTGTTCTTTAATCCAGATTCGAAAGCTGTTACGGAAGTTAAAATTGATCTGGGCCAGAATCTTCAGGATTATTGGAATGACATTTACGTGGCAAACAAACGTGTATATGCTGCAATGTTAGATCATGTCGTCGTAATCGATCCTTCGAAATTCGCATCAGTAAAGGTGAAGAAACCACCGCATATCACATCCGTAAAAGTCCTTGGAAATGAAAAAGAAGATTTTGCCAAGAATACGCAGCTTAATCTTGAATCCGATGAGGACTATCTCACCTTTCAATACGCATCCCTGGATCACCGGGATGTTCCCACATTGAAATATAGTTACATACTTGAAGGGTATGACAAAAAATGGATCAATGCGGGCCGTTCGTTGGTAGCTTCCTATAAAAATCTGCCTTGGGGCAAGTATACATTCAAGGTAAGAAGTACAGATGAGCATGGTAATTGGATGAAGCAGTTTAGCTCTCTGGAAATTTACATTATGCCTCCGTGGTGGAAATCGTCCTGGTTTATGGCATGCATTTTCATCATTCTGGCATATATAGGTGTCGCTTTGCATTTTTACCTGATAAGAAGAAGACGAGCGCGGATGATGGAAGCAAGCATCGATTATTTTGCTAATTCAGTTTATGGATCGAACTCAGTGAATGAGATCTGCTGGGACATTGCGCGTAATTGCATCTCTCAGCTCGATTTCCAGGATTGTGTGGTCTATTTGTTGGATAAGAAGAGAGATGTGCTTGTACAAAAAGCAGTAATCATCAATAAAGCCAGTAAGGAGGCGGAATTGGATAACCTTGTCGATATCCCGCTTGGCAGGGGAATTGTAGGAACTGTGGCAACCACAGGGAAGCACTTGATAATTTCCGACACTTCAAAAGATGAAAGATATATTGTAAGCGAGGAAAGGCGGCTTTCCGAGCTGGCAGTGCCTTTGATACACGACGGGAGAGTGATCGGTGTTATAGATACGGAACATGAGGAAAGAGACTATTTTAAGGATGAACATCTGAAGGCTCTGTCTATCATTGCATCGATTAGCTCAGGCAAAATCGCCGAAGCACTCGCTCAGGCTGCTACAAAGGAAAAAGAAATTGAGCTTTTGGAGATCAATAAAATGCTGGCTGAAAGCCAATTAATGGCTTTACGTGCACAAATGAACCCGCACTTTGTTTTTAATTGCCTGAACAGTATTCAAGAATGTATTGTGACGGAAAAATTTCAGGAGGCAAGTATTTATCTGAATCTTTTTTCGAAACTATTCCGAACATTATTGAATAACTCAAGCAAAAACCTGGTAACGATCGAAGAGGAACTGCATGTGCTGGAACTATACCTGCAGTTGGAAGAGATGCGGTTCTCCAGAAGCTTCTCCTACGAAATCCGTGTTGATGAAGATCTTGAAGTGGAAGAAATACTGGTTCCCGCAATGCTAATTCAGCCTTATGTGGAAAATGCACTATGGCATGGCCTGATGCATTCAAAGTTGGAACGGAAACTATTAATCGAGTTCAAAAAGATCGACGAGGATATGTTTGAGTGCAGGATTGATGACAATGGAATTGGCAGAAAAAAATCTTTTGAGATCAAGGCATTCACCAGTAAATCCAGGCATCACGTTTCCAGAGGGTTAGGCATTTCCAGTGACCGCCTGCAAGTGCTGACAAGGCAAGGTCATCATGCGGAAGTTAATTTTATTGACAAAATGCATGAGAATGGGGAGGCGGCGGGAACGTTGGTGATAGTAAAGCTGTCCAGCTTCTTGAAATAGGCTAGTTGCTCATTCTTAAAGTTTTACTTACTTAATACACAGGAGCAATGGAATTAGGTTTATGCATAATCATTCTTCTTGCCACATTCTATTTTTACTTCGGTCTTCCTAAAAGCCTGGAACTGGCCAAAAAGGCAAAAATCAAACTCCTGGGAATAGAGGCACAAGCAACCATCCTCTTTATCGAGGAAGGGGATGACGCAACAAGTCAGCCATTTAAAATTCAAATTCAGGTAGAGCCTGTTATGGGACGAAACTTCGTTACGGAATTGACAGATGTACCGCGGGCCTACGTCAGTTTTGTGAAGGTCGGCGCTAAAGTGAGAATTAAGTATCTGGTCAAAAATCAAAAAGAGGTGGTTTTTGTGAACTTCATCGGCCAATTTTGAGGCGCTAGATCCTTAAAAACAAAACGATCTAGCGCGCCAATATGGGAAATAGCTACTTCGAGGCTGATGCTGCATTTAAAAGCAGTTGATCAAGCTTGGCTTCCAGGGATTTAATAGCCTCACTGTTTTTGCTGTTTTCTGACGACATATTTTTATTTTCTTTTTCAAGCTTATTGTTCGCTTGATGCAATTCTTTAACAGCTTCAATCAAATGTGGCACCAAGCCGACGTAGTTGACTGATTTGAAGCCTTTATCATCTGTTTTTACCAATTCAGGGAATAGTGTTTCAACTTCCTGAGCAATAAGGCCAGTCTGAATAGTTTGATCTTTCAGCGTGTCTCTCCAATAGTAATTGTAACCTTGAAGAGCACTGAGCTTACTTAGACTTTCTGAAAGGGATGTGAAGTTTCGTTTGAGGCGGCGGTCGGAAGTTTGCAGAATGCCGCTGTCAACATATCCTAATCCTTGCTTATCTACCCATAATCGCCACATACCTCCCAAATAGAAACCCACCTGATCATTTTGCTTCATTCCTACAAAAGCGTCCTGAGTGATTTCAGAACCATCGAAATAAATGCCCGCTGACTGAGCGCTGTGCCTGATTCGTGCGCGTGCACCTATGTCAAGTGTGTGCGTTGGCACTAAGACATCATGCCCAATTCCCATATTCCCGTTTCGTAAAATAGTAACTGCATTGGAAAGAGATTGGCTGCTTAGTCCGTTGCCGATCTGAAAGATTCGGTCAGTTGGCTTTGCGTTAACTTTTGCGCTTCCTTCCGGATTATCCTGAACATTATTATAGGCCCCCAGCGCAATACCGGCGAAAGTTTTAGTCACGGTTGCTTCTCCGATTGAAACGGAAGCATCACCATTTGCTTCGGCCGATGAGCCTGCCGCAAGGGACGAAACACCGAAGGCATTGGCAAAATGACCGAGTGCGGTGGAAGCAATGCCTTGTGCTTTTGTGTTGTTTCCGAGGGCTGTGCTATATGTGCCTAACCCCAACGTATTTTGTCCCGCAGCAAAGGAGTAATTGCCCAAGTTCTCAGGAGTCCATTGCCCGGTATGACTTCCGGCCCGAAAAGCGGCATTATGAGGGTACCATAACAAGTTGACTCCATTGCCGAGGAAGTCGAGCACTTTCCCGCCACCCAAAGTCCCACTTTGAATAATCGGCGCTCCATCTATCCACTTGTCCGAAGTTTTTGCGGTCACAGCCTGCTCGGCAGTTTTTGTATGTAACGCATATGGGACGCTAAGCATTTGAGTAACGCCAAGATTTACATAATTAAAGCTGCCGTCGACGTCTAATTCGAGCTGCAGGTAATAACTTCCGTCCTGCCATGAAATGGTGCTCATATCACCATCCTTGATTATTCCATCTCCAATAGTAATATTGAAAATTCCGTTTGCATCCGTTATCGGCCCATGGACTTCCCTAGCTAGAAAGTCAGGGTCATCAGCGCTTATATTCTGCCTGATTGTCGTTCGGATTCCGACGGATTTGCTTGCTATAATTTTGCCGGTTGCATCCCGGGCAACACCTTGAAACCTAAATTTAACAGGTGCCTGTGCCAATGAAATGTGGCTAAAAAGAAAAATCGAAAACACTAAAAGAAGTTGTTTCATTGATAGCGTGATTAAGTTTACATGATGATTTCATCTTCTCAAACCAGAAGATTAGGGGAAGTAAACTTTAAAGACCTCAATTCTCAAAAGCGTTTATTTACAGGTATAGCTAATGAATGATCGGTTAATATGCCTATCAAAAAAGTTATGTCGCTGGCTCAATATAGTCGCAATGCAGGTCGAACCGGGATCAGGGCAAAGTAGACAAGTCCTAAAATTTAACCGTTAAATAATTGCGCGAAGGCCGTTAATTCATTGGCTGCCTGCTGCATTGTGTCCGGAAGAGTGTTCTGATCTATTATTGCAGTTAGGAACATTACTCACAAAAAACAACACGATTATGAGACGTATTTCTCTTCAATTCTCAGTGCTGCTCGCCGCATTGTTTCTCTTTGCTTTTTCTTGCCAGGATCATTATGTGCCGGAGGAACCGGAACCTGAAACATTACAAATCAAAACTTTGCCTATAGAATCTCCGACCAATGGAGAATATAGTCGCACGAAACTTGGGGTAGCCATAGAAAAATTGGGAATTAAACCTGTAAAAGAATTTGGGCTTGTCATTTCCATTCACTGGATTGGAGACAATGATTATACGGAACAGCCCACCACCAGTAATCAAACTTTGTCAATCGAAGAAGCGCCAAGTCTTGGAGAGCATACATTTACGGAAGGCGGCTTTGAGCGCGATGAGATAGCAGAAGTGTATTATCGCGCCTATGCAGAATTAGCCGACGGGCAAGTCATTTACGGCGAGATTATGAAGTTTACACCTCTTGACATAGTTGGCATACGTGTAACGGATGTGTCCGGAAAAAGTGCACCTATCTCCGGCACCGTAGATATATCAAGCTTGGGAGCGGTTGATGTAGAGGAATATGGGCTTGTATATTCTTACAAAGTCAATAGTAACGATCCCATCAGCTCAAGGCCAACATTGGCTGATCACAAAGCTAAATCAGCCATCCCTATCAAATTGGGAAAACAAGAAATTACATTACCGACTCCGGGAAATTCTGTTTCTCATCTATACGTCCGTCCTTATGTGAAGTACAAAAATGGTAATGTGTTCTATGGCAATATAAGCGGCCACTAAGTGCAACCAAACTTTTTTCATTAATACTATTATAATGCAACAACAAGAAGAAATTCAAATAGGCGACGTCGTTTGGCTGAAATCGGGGAGTCCTTCGATGACGGTGGATGGGTTTCACCAGACTTCTAAAAATTTTTACAGATGTTTTTGGTTTAATGACGAAGGAAATGCTGTTTCTGAATATTTCAATCAGCTTAGTTTGACGACGACCGAGCATACACTAAAATTCTCAGCCAAGAACAAGTCTGAAAACCAGTAGCAAGGTTGAGATACAAGCGAAAGTCCCTGGCTTTCTGACTTTACTTTCAAGTGAGTCAGGCTGTTCAGGGACTTTTTTGTGTCTATTCCCTTGCAATGGTCTGCTCATTCTTGGAGGCAGGGAAATAATGTTGCGCTGGCTCAGTCTAATCAAATTTTGCAATGGCGGGGGTGTTTAGTTTCTTTGCAAGAATTGATTCTAGATTATCTTCTTATGAACAGAAATTTGCTGGCAGGAATGTTCCTGTCATTTACAACTTTGGCTTTTGCGCAGGATGACGCTGCCAAATACGCTGAAAGTATAACGCCCGCCGATTTAAAAAAGCATTTGGTAATCATTGCTTCAGATAGCCTCGAAGGGCGTGATACGGGCTCCCCTGGTCAAAAAAAGGCAGCCGAATATGTTTCTGGATTTTATAAGCAATACGGCTTGGCACCGGCTGCAACCGCTCCTGACAGTTCCAAAAGTTATTTACAAAAATACAATCTCTACAAGAGGAGCTGGGGCGAAGTTTATGTGAAAGTAGGTGGGAAAAAGTATGAATTTAACAAAGACTTTTATGTCAACGGCCTTTTGAATGTCCCTCAGGAATCGAGCTCTGAGGTGATTTTAGTTGGCTACGGAATTGATGATCCGAGCTACACGGACTACAATAATCTGGATGTGAAAGGAAAATCCGTCGTCATGTTCGAAGGCGAACCGAGAAGTGCTGATGGCAAATATCTGGTAAGCGGCACTACGGAAAAAACAAAGTGGAGCGGTCCGGTTTCCTGGCAGGCAAAGGCCAGGGTTGCGCTGGACAGAGGTGCAACTTATATTTTTATCATCACGGAAAAGACGGGCGAGGATCTTGACAAGGAAATCCGGCAGCGTGCAGTGATGGCCAGACGTTTCAGCGCGCCTACGTTAAAGCCGGTTGTAGAAGCACCCAACAGTGTTGCGGCGTTTGCCGTTTCTCCCGGTATTGCTGCTCAGATCATGAATACTTCTACCAATAAGCTTTTGAAGGAAAAGGCATCTATTGACAAGTCGGGTAAGCCGCTCTTAAAGCAAATGACGGGGAATGTAGCGGTCAAAGCGGAGCGTAAGAGCGAGACTATGGAAACCGAGAATGTTGCCGCCTTTATGGAAGGTTCTGATAAGAAAGATGAGGTCCTTGTCATTAGCGCGCATTTGGACCACATTGGAATTTCTGAAAATGGGGAGATTAACAATGGTGCAGATGATGATGGATCGGGCACAGTGTCCCTGCTTGAAATTGCGGAGGCTTTCAGCAAAGCAAAAGCCGACGGTAAGGGGCCACGGAGAAGTATCTTATTCCTGAATGTTACCGGTGAGGAAAAGGGGCTTTTTGGATCGGAATATTATTCTGAAAATCCTCTCTTTCCGCTGAAAAACACGATTGCGGATCTAAATATTGATATGATCGGGCGTGTAGACCAGGCACATGCCAATGATCACAAATATGTTTATCTGATCGGTTCGGATAAGCTTTCTTCCAAATTGCACGCAATCAGCGAGGAAGCAAACAAGAAATATGTTAACTACAAACTGGATTACACATTTAACGATCCGAAAGACCCTAACCGGTTCTATTACCGCTCGGATCATTATAATTTTGCCAAAATGGGCGTTCCTGTCATTTTCTACTTTACAGGTGTCCACGAGGATTATCACAAGCCGGGCGATGATGTGGAAAAGATTCTTTTTGACAAGCAAGCGCCGATTGTGAAACTGGTTTTTCATACCGCATGGGAATTGGTAAATCGGGAAGAGCGCATTGAGGTTGACAGCAACAAAGAGTAACGACCATAAGGCTATGAAAAAATTACTTTTAAGTGTTCTTCTGCTTATTACATGCTTTTTTGCCACAGCGCAGGCGCCGGTTGAGAATTCCCTGCTATGGGAAATTACATCACCGGGGCAGGCAAAACCGTCCTATCTGTTTGGGACCATACATTTGATTTGCCCTGCTGATTTCTCGTTGAGTGACTCATTGAGAGCAACATTAGCGCGCAGTGAACAAGTTGCCCTGGAAATAGATATGGATGATCCCGGTATGATGGCCAGCATGATGAAATCGATGAATATGTCGGGTGGTAATGAATTGAAAAAGTTGGTGACAGAGCAGGAATACGCAAAGCTGAGCACGTTCTATAAGGATTCAGTTGGTGTAGGGATTGATATGTTTGAAAAAGCGAAGCCTTTTATTTTAATGGGGCCGCTTTTCAATGCTGTGTTATCCTGCCAGCCCCAGTCCTATGAAATGTCGCTGGTTGAATTAGCTGGAAAACAGAAGTCAGAAGTGATTGGGATTGAGACATTGGAGGAACAAATGGCTATTTTTGACACTATTCCGTATAAAGATCAGATTAAAACGATCATTGCGATGATTGACAGCCTCCCTCAGGCGCGAAAAGAATTTAGTAATCTTGTTGCTTTGTACAAATCACAGAGAATCAACGATTTGTACAATCTTATGATGGCGAGCAATTATGGGATGGATGGAAATGAAGAGGTAATGCTTTTTGCCAGAAACAAAAAATGGGTGCCCCGGATCAAGAAAATTGCAGCTGAAAAACCAACCTTTTTTGCCGTCGGAGCGGGTCACCTTGGAGGTAATCGCGGTGTGATTTCTTTATTAAGAAAAGCAGGATTTAAGGTCAGAGCTATAAATTGATCTTAAAATGCTGAAATGAAACTGGTTACCAGACCTGGGTTGAAAAACAATAAAAAGATCGTTATGACGAGCAAGCCGGCAATTACTTTGCCGGTTATGCTTTGATTTGGAAGTGCTCTCTTTTGATTTAATGCTTTGAAAAATAGTAAATAAGGGATTCGCAAATAGTAAGCAAGCGATATCGCCGCATTCAAAATTCCGCCAATAAGCAGCCACAGCATCCATGGAAATGCCTGCTGATGATAACTTTCCCAAAGCGCAGAAAAGACCAATAGTTTAGAGGTGAAACCGGCCGTTGGCGGCAGACCAGCCAATGCGATCATGGCAATGGTCAGAATGCTGGAAATCCACATGTTTCTGCGGCCTAACCCTTCAAAACTGGCTAGGCTTGTGTTGGACACCGGTTGTAACAGATCAATCAGGAAGAAAACGGTCAGGTTGATAATCAGATATGCGGCTGTATAGAAAACGGCGGATTCGAACCCAAAACGGCTGTAAGCCGCAATCCCAACCAGCAAATATCCAGCTTGCGCGATAGAAGAATAAGCTAGCAGTCGCCTGGCATTGCTTTGCAGAAGGGCAGCGACATTTCCAATCGTCATGCTGATTAATGCGATTCCGCCTAAAACAGGGAAATATTGCGCGGGTAAAATTCCGGCTAAACGCATTAAAACAAGAACTACTGCAGCTTTTGGCGCAACAGACAAAAACGAGACAAGTGGAGTAGGAGCAGCCTCGTAAATGTCTGGCGTCCAGACATGAAAGGGCACGAGCGAAAGCTTGAAAAGCAGTCCAGCCAGCGTAAGTACAATGGTTACCGTTATCACCAGCGGCGAATTATTCATCAACCCGGCCGTCATGGCTTCGCTGGTAATGTCCATTGTGCCGGTTAAGCCGTAAATCAATGAGATTCCATAAAGCATTACTGCTGAGCTTGCTGCACCAAAAAGCAAATATTTAATGCCTCCTTCGGCCGCTTTTTTAAAGGGAGATATGGATACGAGCAAGTAAGAACTGATGGAAATCAATTCTAAAGAAAGGTAAATAGTCAGCAAATGTGTCGACATTGTCAGCAGATTCATTCCTGCAACAGCGGCAATCAGCAGCGCATTGAATTCAGGCGGGAAATCATATTTCAATACGCGCACATGGATCAGCGTGAAAATCCAGGCGAGCGTGATCATGATTTTGAAAAAAACGGCCTGCCTATCCAGGAACAGAAGTGGTTGAAATCGAAAGGCAGGTTCGGTGTTCCATTGACCGAGTATCAGCAAAAGTGTTATAATGCTGCCTGCAAGCGCTATATTTTGAAGATAGGAGGCAATTTTGTCTTTTTTAAGCCAACGCAAAAAAACCAGTTCCGCAAAGAGGAAAAAGCAAAAGAGCAATGCCAGAAAAATTTCAGGAGTGATTCCCGCCAGGCTCCGGCGTATATGTATAAGCTGTTCGTTAATATCCAATTTGAGCGGGTACAATTTTTTTGGCAAAAGTACAGAAAGATGCCAGCAATCTAAATTCTCGCATTATCAGACTTCGAACTTATCAAATTAACCAACTTAATCATGAAATATGTACTAAGATTTTTTTTGCTCACATTCTTTCTTTGGAGCAATACAATTATTGCGCAGGATTCAACCGGGTTGTCGGGAACTCCCTATAAAGAGGCGGCTGCCGACGGAGGAAGCTCGCCTTACCTTTTTAAAGAATGGTATATGGGCACTGTTCGCACCAATGATGACATTGTGCACGACGGCGTAAAAATCCGATATGATCTGAAAAAAGACGAGGTCGAGTATATGGCTGACTCTGGTTTATACAGGGTTTCCACTGGCGTTAAGGAATTTACGATCCCCACAGGCACTGATTTGTACATCTTCAAAAACGGTTATCCTGCCGTCGGAGAACAAACAGATAAGAGCTTTTACAGGGTGATTTATGACGGGAACACCAAGCTTTTGAAAAAGTATGTGGCGCCCATCAAGGTGGAGAAAGCAAGTGCAACGCGCACATTGGAGCCGGATGCGAAGCTTTATATCATGAAAAATGATAAGCTCAATCCCGTTCAGTTAAACAACCGGAACAGCTTTTTGAAACTGCTGACCGACGAGAAAAACAAAATGAATTATGTGATCAGAGAATCGCAGCTGGACTTTGCGGGCGATGATGATCTAAGAACGCTTTTGGAGGAATATGATTCCTATAAAGCAGGTCGCGGTGGAAATTAAGGGTTATTTTTCAACAACCCATTGATTAACACTATTTAATTCCCCTTCAAGAACGATTTTGAAAAAGCCGGAAGGATATTGCGATATATCTATTTCGGCTTTTTCATTGGCGGCATCCGCCTCACCAACTAAATGATAAAGGTCGCGCTCGCCTTTGGCGAAATGATTGGTTCTAGTCAGCCAAATTTTCACTTTCCCAGCCTTATCCAATGCTTTCCAGGAGACATTCAGCTTTTTGGAAGCTCTTGTCACAATGGGCTTGGCAATCGAAATTTTTCCGGTAAAAGCCGTTCCGTCCACTTCAAATGCCTGTTCTTTTGGAAAATTAATGTCAAGATGCTTTGCGAGCGTGGGCATAATGTCGACAATACCAGGTGTTTCCTTGAATGTTTGATTAAGATCTTTTGCATTGGTCACGATCCATGTGCCGCGCTCACGATCCGATTGTCCACCGTGTCCTTTTCCCGTTTTTGCATCGCGCCCATGATCGGTTGTGATCACGACGAGCCAGTCTTCATTAAAATCCTTTTCACGATTTGAAACCGCTTTCCAAAGTCGGCCCATTTGATCGTCCATGATCTGGATCGCCTTTGTAAATTGCTCACTATCACCGTATCTGTGGCCCATGTCATCTGTAAATTCGAGGTAAACCCAGGAAAGGTCGGGGCCATTTTGCTGAATGTATGAGGCGGCCTCATTCACCACCTTTTCATCGATCTTGTGAATGTATTGCTTGTCTTTATCATGCTTAAAATGAATCGTATCCAGCTCAAAGCCATCGAAAAAATAGTCGAGTTGAAGCTTACCGGTTTGCGGAAGCCCTTCGCCAGCCAACTTGGTACGGTTATCAAGCCAGGTTGAGAAAATGGCTGTTTTCTTCTGTGGATATTGTGTTTCTAAAAACCTGAAAATCGTCCAGTAATGGTAGTTTGGATCGGCGATATCATTGTCCCAAACATTGTGCTTATTGACCCAAGTGCCTGTTAATAAGCTATTATAGCCCACGGCAGAAATGGTAGGCGTTTGCGAATAAGTGTCTTTTCCTCCGCCCACATAGGCGCGCGCGTAACCACCTTTTTTGGCGATCAGATCGAGGTTAGGGGTGGGTGTTTTTTCCTTGCTATCACTCGAAATGCCATCCACAATAATAAAAAGCGTCTTTTTTGTTTTTGCCTGGGCTAAAACATGAGTTTCTATGCAGCAAATTGTTACTAGTAAGCTGAGCAGATGAAGGGGATTTTTCATGGGTAAGATTGAACAGGAAATAAAAATGCTCTCAAATTAACCGCAAAATGGCCGGATTTGAGAGCATTGCTATGCTATGAAATGATTATATTTTATGGATTCGCTGGCGTCTCGGGAACAGGTGCTTCCTTTTTTCTTTTACCAAAAACATAAACCAGGCCGAGGTGACTCTTCAAAACCCCACTGTCAAATTTGTCTTTAACATAAGGATTCAACTCCAATGCAACCTGGAAACGCCTGTTTTGAGGCAAAGGGGAAATACGAACGCCAACATTAAGTGAGTAACCGTCAATGGTAATCAAATCTGCATCTGCGTCTGCAATGCGGTAAAGTGGGTTCAATCGCAGTCCGCCACCTAAATACCACTGCACCACTTCGCCCCTTTTCAGATTAATCATAGGCAGCAAATCAACGCTCAGGCTGCTGAAAAGTGAATTGGTCTGAAACCTCGCGTCCAGCCAAATTGCTTTTTTTGAATTGGTGCTGATGGTTAGCAAGCTGCTCCATGGATAATAACCCACCGAAGCCTGCGCCCTGAGTTTTTGTTGATTAAGTAAAAAAAGTAACGTTAGTACAAAAATGATGCGTTTCATGAACGAGGGATGAGTAAGTGACACTTGCAATTTTAGCGGCGCAGTGCCTTGCCCAGCTTGCCAGCCGCTTGCATCGTATTCATTTTCTTCATCATCTTGCGCATCTCATCAAATTGCTTGATCAGGTTGTTGACCTGCAAAATGGACGTTCCGCTTCCGGCTGCGATGCGTTTTTTGCGGCTTCCATCGATCATATCAGGGTTCTCCCGCTCCTTTTTGGTCATCGACTGAATGATCGCTTCGATGGGTTTAAATGACTCATTATCAATGTCCATATCTTTCATCGCATTGCCCATTCCCGGGATCATGCCAATCAGATCTTTTACATTACCCATCTTTTTAATCTGCTGTAACTGACCTAAAAAGTCGTCAAAATCGAATTTATTCTGACGCATTTTAGCATTAATGCGTTTGGCTTCATCTTCGTCAAAAGCCTGCTGCGCGCGCTCTACAAGGGAAATAACGTCACCCATCCCTAAGATCCTGCTCGCCATACGATCAGGATAAAAGGAGTCAAGCGCCTCCATTTTCTCGCCCGTACTGATGTATTTAATAGGCTTGTCAACGATCTGACGAATGGACAGTGCCGCACCACCGCGGGCATCACCATCTAATTTGGTAAGTACGACGCCGTCAAAATTCAGGCGTTCGTTAAAGGTTTTCGCCGTGTTAACCGCATCCTGGCCCGTCATAGAATCCACGACGAACAAGATTTCAGAAGGCTTAACCGCAGACTTAATGTCCTCAACCTCTCGCATCATGACCTCATCCACAGCCAAACGTCCGGCCGTATCGACGATCACGATTTTCTTTCCAACTTTCCTCGCGTGCGTCACTGCATTTCTGGCAATGTCGACCGCATTTTTGTTATCTGGTTCTGAATAAACTTCTACACCAACCTGCTCTCCAAGCACTTTCAGCTGTTCAATCGCAGCAGGACGGTAAACGTCGCAAGCCGTGAGCAAAACCTGACGGCCTTGTTTTTTGAGCAATGTTGCCAGTTTACCGGAAAAAGTCGTTTTACCCGAACCCTGCAAACCTGCGATCAGGATCACGGCCGGATCACCTTTAATGTTGATGCCTTCCGCTTGGCCGCCCATGAGCTCCGTAAGCTCTTCCTGAACGATTTTAACGAACATTTGTCCCGGTTCAACAGAGATCAGAATCTTTCTGTCGAGCGCTTTTTCGCGGATCCGGTCTGTAATTTCCTTAGCAACTTTAAAGTTAACGTCGGCATCAACAAGCGCTTTGCGTACTTCCTTCGTGGTTGCAGCAACATTTATATCCGATATCCTATCCTTTCCTTTTAGTGTGCGAAAGGCGTTATTTAGCTTGTCCTGTAAGTTTTCAAACATGGAATGATATGTATGATTCTAAACCTTAATTGAAATAAAACACAAAGGTATAAATAAAATAAGGAGTACAGGAAGGTTAATTCCGGCACTCCTACAATATTTGGTTTGAAGCCTAGGCTTCTGAAATGACTGTTATTTGCTAAATTTTGCCTTGATCCAGCGGAACATTTTTTTCTCTTTTTCCCAGAAAAATGAAAACTGGCCCAGCAGGAAGCCGTACATCAATAAAAGCGTTTGATAAGTTGGAAAAATAAAAAGAATGTAAGTGATGGTTTTCAGCCACATGGGTGTCAGCTCATCATAACCCAGCAGAAAGAAAAGCCCTTTCCTAAGCCAAACCACAGACGAACCCGCCAAGCTAAAAACTGCTAAAACCAAAAGAACTTGTCTGGTTGTCTCCAATCCCCACTTTTCCTGCATTTTCCCCAACCAAGGCTGTGCGCTTTTTTCTCCGCTTTGCATATTTTATCTAATTGACAGCATTAATATATTTCACAAAGTAACAACCCATCGGGCAATTTTCCTCTATTTTAATGAATGTTTAATCACGGTTAAAGACATGACCAAGATCATTTTTACTCTCGTGTAAAATAGCTTTCATTCATTATAACGACGTTCCTATGCCGGGATCGGAAAACCTTTTATCATTAATGAACTGCTCATCGTTCAAAGTCCTTAAAAAAGCAATGATTGCCTGCTTTTCGGTTGCAGAAAGCTTAATCCCGCGTTTTTGGCCGGCAACTTGCAGTAACGGATCAAGTGTAGGCGAAGCAAAAATGCTATCCTTACTTCCGCTCTGATCATTGGCATAATGGTTTAGAACCTGTTGCAATGTCGTAAAGCGCCCATCGTGCATGTATGGCGCAGTCAGGCCCACATTACGCAGGCTTGGCACTTTGAATTTAAGCCTGTCAGCCTCATTTAATGTGATTGCGTATCTTCCCTGGTCCTTGATTTTGTTGGGAATCAAACCATTATTCCTGAAACTGAAATCTGTAAAAAGCTCGCTGCTGTGGCAGGAAGCGCATTTTTGCTTAAAGACCGTTAATCCTTGTTTTTCCAAATCTGTTAGAGCCGATGCATCGCCCTGCAAAAAATAATCGTAGCGCGAAGTGGCTGAAACCAACGTCGTCATAAACTGTGACAATGCTTTCATCATCCTGTCTGCATTGATTTCATCCGTTCCAAATGCCGCTTTAAACATTTTGGGATAATCAACCTGCTTAGCCGCTCCTGCAACGGGCGTTTTGCGCAATTTTTCAATGACGGTCCCTACACGCTCGCCCATTTCAACCTCATTCTCAATCGGAACGGGTGGCACAAGGGTCCATATCATGCACGCCTCCGTCCCAGAAAAAACTGGGGCTGAATGCCATATTTTGAACAGCCGGGGAGTTTCGGGTACCCAGCAGATCATCTACGCCGTGGCTTAAATCGTGTCCGTGATGCGTAAAAGCGGCTTGTTGCTGGTGACAAGTTCCGCAGCCAATGTTGTCTGTCCGCGAAAGAATGCCATCATAAAAAAGGAAACGTCCCAGTTCAACGCCTTCGGCAGTCAATGGGTTTTTGGAAAGATCGTAAACCGGATCGGGAAAGTAGGCAGGTTTCTTCCATTCCAAAAGGCGGCGGATTATTGTCAATAGGAGGCTTTGGTTCAGGCGTTGCTGTCTCCTTATTACAGGAAATTGTTCCCTGAAAAAGGAGACAAAACATACCAAAAAGCCATATTGCCTTTTTCATTAAATCAACTTCCTTATTTAATGATAATTTGATCCAGACTGAACATACTAACGTAATTGTCGGCTATATTTTTCGAATACGGTGTGAACATCACACTTGAATTTTCCTTAATGCTTACTTTCGTCGGCCCATTGAACATTTTCAAAATATCTGCTTTGAGGTTAATCTGACTCGCTGCATTTTTCGATACAGTTGCACGCTGAGCTCCAAAGTCGATTTTTGTTACGCGGATGTTGTTTAATGTTTTCAGCGTAAGCCCGCCAAAGCCACCGATATGGTAGTAAAATTTGCCATTCGAAGAAGTCGCAGAATCCGAATCGCCTTCCAGCATAAAGAAGATATATCCGGGATTCCAATTCCAATACATGCCTTCTTCATTGGTAGGGCCAGAGGTTTGGTCCAGGATCCCTTTCCGTTTCGAAATGTCAGATACGCTCCTCAGGCTATCAATGCCTATGACGAATTCGATGCCCGTATAGTTGCCTGCCGGAACATTATTAATCGTAATTTGCTGTGAATCAACATTTCCTTCGCGAATCAGGAAATAGCTGGAATCTTGCGGAACGGTGAAATTGTTCCCGTTCGAGGCAATGAATTTAATGTTCGATATGTAATAATTAAGCCTGCTGACAGTGAAATTTTCCTTTGACGCGTTGGCATATGTTTCCGCGTTGAGTTTCAGGTCTTGCGAGCCGACTACATTATCGAATTTGACTTTTATACTGCCTGTTGGAAGTGGAACGGGATCATCTGTACAAGAATTGAGAGAGGCGCTGACGAAAACTGCCATAAAGGCCAGTAACAGATATGAAAATCTTCTTTTCATGCCGTTCAGGTTGGGTAAAAGTGAGAGTTTATATATTATATTAAACAGAAAAGTAGGCGGATTTATGCGAAAACTGCCTAGCGGAAGATTTAAAAATATTCTTTATGCACAGAAACCTGCGTGGAATAAATTCTCCGTGGAATCGCGAAGAGTAATTTTCCTATATTTGCCCTTTAAACAATAAGGGGGCACTAACGCCGTTTATGTTCAAAGCTGTTTTTTGACCGGATCGACCTCTATTTCATTAGCTTAACATTCACTTTTATAACCAATATGATGCTTCTACAAGCACTTGCTGATTCTACTTTGGCCGCACCCGTTGCCACAGAAGGGCTTTCTGTTATTGATCTTCTTGCAAAAGGAGGCTGGGTTATGTTACCGCTCGGACTATTATTTCTGGCAACGCTTTTCCTTATCATTGAGCGTTTTCTGGGCATTGGAGCCAATGGGAAAATTGATCCGGGAGTGATTGATAATGTGAAAGATTTTATTCAGCAAGGAAACCTGAAATCTGCTGAATCGCTTTGCCGCAACCAACGCAATGCTTCGGGCAGAATTTTGGAAAGAGCAATCGGACGCATCGGTTATCCAATTAAGGACATTGAAACAACCATTGAGAATGCAAGCCAGATAGAAATCCAGCGCATGGAAGGAAATCTTCCTTACCTGGGGGTTATCGCGGGTATCGCGCCTATGCTTGGTTTCGTCGGAACGATTTCAGGGATTATCCGGATTTTCTACGATATTTCTATTTCCAATGACTTCAATATCAGCACCATTGCGGGTGGTATGTATGAAAAGATGATCACTTCAGGCTCCGGTTTGATCATCGGTTTGATAGCTTACGCGGGTTATCACTTGCTGAACATGAAAATTGACCGTTTTGCTTTGCGATTGCAAATGGCCGCTTCCGATTTCCTTGACGTATTGCAGAAACCTGTTGCTGCAAAAAACTAATATTATTTCCCAAATATGAAAATACGTCGTAAGGCTCGTTTTGCCCCAGAGGTGTTCACGCACTCGCTGAACGATATTATGTTTTTTCTTTTGCTGTTCTTCTTGATCATCTCCACGATGTCCAATCCGAACGTGATCAAGCTGATGCTGCCGAAAGCATCTGCAACGCAGCAAATGTATAAGAAGCAGATCACCCTGTCCATTGACGAGAATAAGGGCTATTTTATTGATAAAGAGCCTATTCCCTTTGACCGGCTAGAAACCGAATTGCAAAATATCTTTGCCAATGTTGAGGACAAGACCATTGTATTGAGGGTCGATAAAAACCTCGCCGTTCAGGATCTTGTGGATGTACTTGAACTGGGTGCGAAAAACGAAATTAAAATGGTGATGGCCACTGCAAAGTAAGCCATCACTTTTCTGCACTCTTATAAATAGCTTCTACGATTTTTTGCAAAATAGCACCCTGTGTTGCATCGCAAATGTTACTCGACTTTCCGTCACAGGCATTTAAAAACGCGATTGTATTTTTAAGCTGAATATCCGCTTCTTCAAGATGCGGGAATTCCATATCCAGGAGCTCTCCGTCCACTTCACTAAATACGGAAAATGGGTTAAGCACTGCGCCAGCCTTTGTTCCAAAAACTTCCAGATTAACATTCTTCTGCATTTTTGTATTCAGTGCAAACGAAGCGGATAATGTAATGCTTGCATTATTAGGAAATGATAAATGGGCGAAACAAGCATCTTCGACCTCAAATTTCTCAGGATCCCAACTTCCCATAAGCCCTTTTCCTCCCGCTTTGCCAATGAAGTCGTACGTGTTGGCAATGAGGCGGTCCGGTTCACTGTAGTCGAGCAGGCCTAGTGCAAGATCCAGCACATGAACGCCTAAGTCCATCAATGCACCGCCGCCCTGAATGGATTTGTTAGTGAAATTTCCCCAGCTGGGAATGCCTCGTCGGCGTAAAAAATTGGCTTTAATGTGATACACTTCACCCAATCGGCCATTTTCCAGAAAACGTTTTAATAAACTATACTCCGGTGTGTGCCTGAGTTGAAAATTATAGGCTAGCACTTTGCCTCGTTCCTTAGCCAGATCCGCCATTTCAAGCGCTTGCGCTGCATTCATTGCCGGTGGTTTTTCACACAGCACATGGCAGTTGTTTTCCAAAGCCTGCATGGTGAACGGATAGTGCAGATTATTTGCCGTGCAATTAATGATCATGTCAGGCTTGTTCTCGCTTTCAAACATCTCAGCTGCGTTGTCAAAGGCGAGGGGAATTGCGTGCTTGTCAGCCAGCGCACGTGCCTTTAGGATGTCCCGACTGCACACCGCAATGAGTTCAACACGCTCAGGAAGCGATTTCAATGCAGGGATGTGGTTTTGATCAGCAATGTGGCCGCCGCCAATAATGGCTGCTTTGAGGATTGGCATAAGTAGGGTCCGGAATGAATGCTAGGAAGGCAAATGTATCAAATCGTCCCGAAATGTCTAACAAAAAATGCCCGGACAGGCCAGGCATCATGATTTAATGTATATGCTGTTGATCAAGTCAAACGTTTTTACTTTTTTGTTTTGATAATAATAACACCCTCTTTTCCTTCGTCACCATAAACATCAATCGCACTTTGATTTTTAAGCACACTAATCGACTCTATCTGATCCGGCTTAATTTGATTATAACCCATGGACCCCCGCCGCTCCTGCTTGGCGCCATCTACAATAATTAAGGCGTTGCTTCCCGGACCATTGTAACCTCTGATGGTTATTGTAGCACCAATTTTTGGGAAAGAGTCCATTTTAGCAATAGGGCCAATGTTGGCTGCATAGCGATAATTTGAAAAGGTCGCTTTTTTCGTGGATGATTCCGGTAGTGTGTCTGGCATTAAGGAAGTTAAAGACTTACTACTGGCAAAACTTGCATTGAACTTTTTCGTTTTTGCGCTCTTAATCGATTTTGAAGCTGCTTTTTCAACTTTGGAATGTTTAATTGGTAGGTTTACCGCTTCAAGGTCGGCAAGCTTTTCTTGCTCAACAATCATTGCGCCAACCGCAGCCGGTGTTATTTTTTCGATCGATTCTATAATTCTTTCTCTTGCCGCCGTGGTTACTAATACAATGCATACCAGCGGCAATACGATGAAATATTTGCTTCGCAGCCACTCGGCATTGCGATTTTTGTAAATCATTTTGATACGGCTTTTTAACAGCGGGCCATTGAAAAAATGATTGGTTAAGGCCGCAGCCGGTGCATTGAATGCATAAGCAACCAGAAATCTGGCATATCCATCCCGATCCGGCGCATGCTCATCGGCCAGATATTCATGAACTTCCTGCAAAGAGCGCTTGTAAAACCAAAGCACAGGGTTAAGCCAAAATGCAATTTTTAACAGCTCGATAAATAAAATATCCAAACTATGCATTTGATGAATGTGGACGGATTCATGCCTCAGGATCGGCTGAAAATTTTGTTCATAATCGCGGCGGTTCATGACCAGCCATTTGAAGAATGAAAAAGAACCAACGTCATTGTGTGGAAGCAGGACAAGTTGTAAGCGATCCATGTCCAACACATCATGTTGCTTAATCATCCTAAATACGGCCCTTATCGACTTAGTAAAAACGGAAAGTAAGTAAAGAGAACCCACTGCTAGGAGACTCATTAGCATGGAAATCCAATCAGAAAGCAAGGAAACCGGCTCGGTCGCTGCCATGTAGGGAAGGCTTGCGGCTGCGTATATGGCTGGTTGAGAAGTGACAATTGCCTCAGGAAACGTTACTAACGGTAATAGAAATGCAATTAATAACGATCCGATCAGGTAAATCCGGTTCCAGTGAAAGAATGTATGGTTACAAAGTAAAAGCCGATAAGTGAGATAAAACAACACCCAATACAGATTGACCTTTGCGAAATACAGCAGTGTTTCCATTTCCTTTAATTGAACGTTGATATCCTACTTGGTAGTAATTTTAATTACACCATTTTTCCCTTTGTCGCCATAAACTTCCTCCGCTTGTGAGCCTTTCAAAACGTCCATGCTCTCGATTTTTTCACCAGGCAAAGTCTTCAAAAAATCACTGTTTTTCATTTCTTTTCCATCCAGGATGTAAAGCGGAGAAAATGCATAGTGAACCACAGTGGCCATTTTTTTGTCCAATTTAATTTGGCTGCTGATTTTTTCAGTATCACTCTCTTCCAATTGAAAATTAACCGGCAAATGATATTTAACATTAACCGGCTTTCCGTTTTGACGACCGGGCTTCCATTTTGGAAAAAGCGCCAACACACGTGCAGCCTCTTCATCACAACCCGAGCCAATGCCTTTTAGGACTTTTATGTCCCTGACATCACCTTCCACTGTAACGATAAATTGTAAAATCACTTTTCCCTGAACATTGGCATTCGCAGCTTTTGTTGGATACTTAATCTTTCTGCCCAAAAATTTAAACATCTCCTCGTTGCCTCCGGGGAATTCTGGCTGTTCTTCAACAACAGTGAAAACTTTACCATTTATAGGCGAACTCTCCTCTGCTTTTTGCTTGTTTATTGCAGCAATTTCGGCCTCATACTGCTCAGTTTGCTCGCATCCTGCTACAAATAACGCGGTGCTGCCGATCAGCGCCAAGGCGATCACGTAAGTGCTGATCATCCATTTCGATGTTCTGTTTTTGTAAATCATACGAATTCGATTTTTGATTTGCGATGGCTTGAAAAAATGATTTGTTAAGGAAGTTATGGGCGCTTTCAAAGCATAGGACACCAAGAATCGGGCATAATTATCCCGGTTGGGTGCCTGTGCATCGGCGAGGAATTCGTGGATTTCCTGCACGTAGCGCTTGTAAAGCAATAGAAATGGGTTAAACCAGAAAAAGATTTTTAAAACCTCGATTAGCAAAATGTCCAGGCTGTGCATTTGCTTCGTATGAACCATTTCATGTCTCAAAATGGCGTCAAAATGCTGTTCGTAATCATTTCGGTTGATTACAATCCATTTCAAAAAGGAGAAAGAGCCGGTGTTATTCGAGTCGATCAGCACAACAGTGCAATCATCAAGCTCGATAATTTCACCTGCTTTCAAAAACTTCCCCAATTCGATAATGTGCCTAAAAAAACGGAATGCAGCAACGATAAATCCGATTGCATAAATCGTCCAGATTGCCTGCGTCCAGGTGATGGCCGGAGCCACTTCGGCTTGGCTTGCTCCGACTGTAAAGGTCGCTGCATTGAGCTGGTATACAACAGGAATTGTGGGCGCACTATCCGGATAGATCAAGAGCGGAAGAAGAAAAGCCGCTATTAAGGACCCAAGCAAATAATAGCGGTTCCATCGAAAGAATGTATGGTTCCGAAGCATGAGCTGATAACAGGCAATCAGCAATATCCAATACAGGTTAACCTTTCCGATGTATAATAGCGTTTCCATGGCTCACAGATTATTGGTCGCTTTTGTGGTCATTGATCAACTTCATGATTTCATCCAGATCCTTGGTTTTGAGATCATTATCCTTTACGAAGAAGGAAACCAGGTTAGGAAGTGAATTATCAAAGTAATTGACCATAAGCTGCTGCATTTCATGGCGCTTGTATTCTTCTTCGCTGATCAGCGGGAAATATTCATGCGTTTTACCATAAGCAGTGTAGCCGACAACCTCTTTTTTCTCGAGGATTCTGATAATTGTAGACACCGTGTTATAAGCAGGCTTTGGTTCGGGCATTTCGGCCAGAATGTCTTTCACAAAGGCTTTTTTCAGTTGCCATAAGATCCGCATAATCTCTTCTTCGGCGCGCGTTAATGTGCGTATTTCCATCATATTGATTTGTCTTGCTAGTATTTCGAACTACTCATTCAAAAGTAATACTATTTATTTAGTTTCAAAACTATTTTATTAGTTATATAAAGAAAATAAAAAAGCGAAGAGGATTATTTCTTCGCTTTTCCTTGGACTAAGTTCGTTCAAGCAAACTCTGAGCCCTTATCCTTTAAGTACTTACCTACATTGCAGCTAATTCCATCCAGTACTTCAACGTCCTGGTCCCAGCTTAATGTCTGCCAGACATTGTCTTTCGTTGCGATCATTACCTTTTTTGACTCGGTCAAAAACCAAATTACCTTCTCAGTATTGATTTGCTCATCAGTAAATATAGCGAATTGTGTATGCAAGCAAGCTTTGAAGCAGGATCTGGCTGACTTTTAGTAGCACGAATACTGATCAGGCAAACTCCGAACCTTTCTCTTTCAGATATTTACCTACATTACAACAGATCCCATCCAGCATTTCAATGTCCTGGTCCCAGCTGAATGTCCGCCAGTCATTGTCTTTGGTAGCGATCATTACACTCTTTGGTTTTGTCAGAAACCAAATCACTTTATCAGTTCCAAAGTCCAGCAACTTTTGCGTTTTGATTGTTATATAGCCGTTCTCTGTAAACCTTTCCAATTCGACATCCAGATCAATTTCGATGGAGATCATCGGATGCACCTGCGAATAATGCGTATCAATTTTATCGATGGTGAGGACATTTTTATCGAAGATCATAATGTCTCCCGACAGGTTATTCCTTCTATCCAAATGGAGGCCGGCCTCGTTTGTCGCAATGATATATTTTTGTCTGTTGATGACGGGATATAAAATTCCCAGGATGTAATCAATAATAAAAAACTGCAATGAGCTGCAACCCATAATCTCTTCTACCGTTTTCGTTTTGGCCAGTACTTCACGGTAACCTTTGCGATACAAGGGTACGCCGTCAATAATTTCATGGATCAGAACGTCAGGGATATTTTTCGCAGAAATGTTTTTAGGCAAAACCTTTTGCGGATTGGAAGAAGCTATCATATGTCCTATTGATTTGCTCATAAGTAAATATAATGATTTTTACTCTGGAGCTGAAAAGGATTGTTCCTGCGGTTAGCGCCATTTTTCTAACGGTAATCATTGCCATATAAAGCAAAAGCAGCAGAAGTTGCCTCCTGCTGCTCGCATATTGAATATTCGTCTTATTCTATTCTACAACGCTCAATTTAACAGTGTTTGTCTTACGTTGTCTTGAAACCGGGATGCTAAGCGTGTTAATGAACACATCTCCTTTTTGCAATTCCCCTTTTTCAACCAAAATTTGCTTGATATCTTCGATCAGGTCGTCGGTGGAAGCATCCTGGTCGCGGTCGTAATAATATACTTTTGTTCCCCAATACAATGCTAGCTGGTTCATTAACACCTTATTAGAAGTGAAAATCAGCAAACCAGCTTTTGGGCGGTGGTGAGATAGACGGAAAGATGTGTAACCCGAGCGTGTAATCCCAATGATCGCTTTTGCCTGCGTGTCACGGGCCAGACGGCAAGCGCTCATAACCACGTAATCATTTATTTTGTTGACGCTAGTGCTTTCACTTACAGCAGCATGATGTTTGAAATAAATGCTGTTTGTCGACGATTCAACTCTTTCGATTGTTCTTGTCATACTTTCAACGGCTAACAACGGATATTTTCCTGAAGCTGTTTCCGCGCTAAGCATCACAGCGTCAGCACCATCCAAAACCGAGTTCGCAACGTCGTTCAGCTCAGCACGTGTGGCACGTGGGCTGTCGATCATGCTTTCCAGCATTTGGGTTGCTACAATTACTGGTTTCCCAGCCTTATTACATTTGTCAACAATCATTTTCTGGATCATCGGCACTTCCTCTGCCGGAAGTTCAACGCCCAAGTCACCGCGGGCCACCATGATAGCGTCCGTTGCCTCAATGATCTCATCGATGTTAAGAATTGCTTCCGGCTTTTCGATTTTCGCAACCAGGCGAGCTGTTTTGCCTTTGCTGGCAATGTATTCTTTTACTTTGATCAGTTCCGAAGCTGTGCGAACGAATGATAATGCCACCCATTCCACATTGTTTTCAAGACCAAAATCTAAATCTTCGTAATCTTTTGCAGTAACCGAAGGCATGGAAACCTTGGTATTTGGTAGGTTTACACCTTTTTTGGATTTCAAATAACCGCCATAGATTACTTCCGTGATAACGTCACTTCCGTCCATTCCGGTTACGAGCACTTCCAGTTTACCGTCGTCCATCAGAATGCGGTCGCCGATTTTTACATCGTTATACATGCCATCGTAAGGCGTGCTCACTTTTTCAGCTGTGCCAAGCACTTCTGTGTTGGATAGGATCAGTTTATTGCCGGCTTCGATCAAGACACCGTCTTTCTCGGCAACCATTCCAATACGGATTTTTGGTCCTTGTAAATCTTGTAGAATCGCGAGATTTAAGCCGTGTTCTTCGTTGATTTCCCGAATGGTAGTTAATCTTTGGAGGTGATCAGCATGAGTACCGTGAGAGAAATTTAGGCGAAAAACGTTTACCCCGGCTTTGGCCAATGCATACAATGTTTCTTTTGTTTCGGAGGCTGGACCTACGGTAGCAACAATTCTGGTTTTTTTGGAAGACATAGATTAATATGCAGTAAAAATGATTTTTTTATAAACAGTCCACGTCAATCACGACCTGGATGCTTTTGAGCGTCTTATCGGTTAAAATATCAATAACCTTTTCTTGTATAAATGACTTTGCCGCCTTAAAATTAATCTTTTCTCGTTCAAGTTTGATGAGAATGTCGAACAAAAACTGATTTCTTACTCTTTCCACCAATGGCGGCTGTGGTCCGAGAACCCGGCTGGCTCCCAAGTTGGCTGTAAGTTTCTCCGCCAAAACCTTCGCTGCCTTGCTGGAAGTGGCCTCATCGACGTGCTTAACCGTCACTTTGATCAGCCTGGTGAATGGTGGATAATGAAATTTCTCGCGCTCTTCAATTTCAGCGGCATACATTCCTTCGTAATCGTTATTAACGATCCTCTCAAGCAATCTTTGCGCTGGATTATTGGTTTGAATGAGCACTTTTCCAGGCTTTTCTGCCCGCCTGCCTGCCCGTCCGCTCACTTGTGTAAGCATTTGGAACGCCCGTTCTGAAGCGCGAAATTCGGGGAAGTGAATAATGCGGTCAGCGTCAAAAATCCCGACAATGCTGACATTGTCAAAATCAAGTCCTTTACTTACCATTTGTGTCCCGACAAGAATATCAATGCCACCTTCTTCAAACTCTGAAATGATCTGCTGATAGGCGTTTTTTGCCCTGGTCGTGTCCAAGTCCATCCTTTGCACCCGCGCTTCCGGAAACATGGAATGAATCTCATCTTCAATCTTTTCAGTTCCGTAACCCATCGTTTTCACCTGCGTAGAGCCGCATTGCGGGCAAATTCGCGGAACTTCTTCTTTATGACCGCAATAATGGCAACGCACCTCGCCAGCCTTCATATGATAAGTTAGGCTCACGTCACAATTCGCACATTCGGGAATCCAGTTACAGATTTCACATTGCAAATAAGGCGAGTAACCGCGGCGATTTTGGAAGAGGATCGTCTGTTCTTTATTTTGAAGATTCAGTCTTAAATGATCAATCAGCACAGACGAAAACTCATTCTTCATCTTCTTCGACTTCTTCTCCTTTTTTGTATCAATTAATTCAAATGTCGGCAATGCAGCATTTCCAAAGCGCTGTTTCATTTCCACGAAGCCATAACGGCCCGTTTGTGCATGGTAATAGCTTTCCAGTGAAGGCGTTGCGGATCCGAGCAACGTTTTACCTTTGTGCATGTAGGACATAATTACGGCCACGTCGCGCGCATTGTAGCGAGGCGCAGGATCATGTTGTTTGTAGGAAGTTTCGTGCTCTTCGTCAACAATGATCAGTCCAAGATTATCAAATGGAAGGAAAACAGCCGAACGCACGCCGACTACAAATTGAAATTTTCCATCCAGAATGCCTTTCCAGACCTCAACACGCTCATTATCAGAAAATTTGGAATGATAAATGCCCATCACGTCGCCAAAAACTTTCCGCAGCCGGACAACTATTTGCGTCGTTAAAGCAATTTCCGGCAGCAAAAAAAGCACCTGCGAGCCACTTTCCAGGACCTGCTTGATAAGCTCGATGTAAACTTCCGTCTTCCCGCTGCCTGTAATTCCGTGCAAAAGAACAACTTCCTTTTCCGCGAAAAGTTCGTGGATTTGTTTGGATGCCTCTTTTTGTGTTTCGGTCAAAGTAATGACGGCATTGCTAGCGGGAATGTCGTCGAACCTTGAAATGAAAATCTCGAATTGCTCGAAAACCCCTTTTTTAAGCAGTGTATTCAGCGAAGCGTCTGAGACATTGTCATCCTGGCTGAAAATAGTTTTGTCCAGCCCTTTCTGATTCAGTTCGGGATTGTTATAAACCGGAATGTAACTCAGATATTTCAATAGAATTTCCTGCTGCTTGGGTGTTTTGTCGAGAGAGGCAGCCAGTTTAGAAAGTGCGTCATTGGACGTGTAAGCAGCATTTAACCTGATTTTCCTAACCACTTTTGGCTTATATCGTTCCTTAACTTCCTCGAAAAGGATCACCGCGCGCTTTCCAACCAGCGATTTGATAATCGCCGTAATGTTGGAACGCTGTAAAAGCCGCTCCACCTCTTCGTAAGAAAGGGTTTGATGCTTCTTAATCTCGTCTACGACAACCCTTTCCTGGTCTGTCAGCAAATCGTCATATTCAAATTCAGGATTCATCTGAATTCTCGACTGACTTGTAATTTTCAATCCGGCCGGCAGCGCAATATTAAGCACTTCGCCAATGTTGCAGAGATAATAGTCAGAAACCCAGTTGAACAATTCCAGTTGGCGGGTAGTGACAATAGGCTCTTCGTCAAGCAATTCGAGAATGTATTTGGCTTGATATTTGGAAGGCGGATTGGAATGTATATGGGCGACAACAGCCGTTATCACTCTTTTCTGCCCAAATTGGACAATTACCCGCGCACCCACCTTGATCATCCCGCTCATTTCCCTGGGAACCCTGTAAGTAAACAAAGAAGGAATCGGAACAGGTAAAATCAGATCGGCAAAAAAAGTAATTTCTTCCTCAAAAAGGGAGGTCATTGGCTGCTGGGACGAAGGTTATGAATGAAGCGGCAAGTTGCGATCCAACGTGTTGATTGCTGGACTTGCCGGGAAGCGCTGTTCGCTAGAAAATTTGCTTCTTTTTAGGATGCTGGCGCGTATCGTAAACAGCCAGGACAATTACCTTGGATTCTGTTACTTTATAAATCAAGAGATTGTGTTTCGTAATAACGGCTTCGCGGATAAGGCTATCTTCTGAGATTTGCCTGAACATGTTCGGATGATCAGCAATCATATGCAATACATGTTCTGTCCTTTTTACAAAATCTTTTATCACAGACTCAAACCAATTTTCTTCTAAATGGGAAACTACGCCATGAAAATTGTCCAATGCTCTCGGCGACCAAACAATTTCTAAAGCCATTTTTTAAACGTCTCCCTCGCTTTATCATGAGATATTTCCAAACCGGCGTCGATTTGTCGGATTGATTCCTGAACGTCTAAAACCACCTTTTCAGGAAGATCACCCCATGCATTATCAGAGTCAAAAGTCTTAAAAACAGATTTAACCGCATCAATGATGTTCTTGTCTTCGGTGTCCAGAAGTCGTTTTGCTAATTCGATTTTTTCAGTTTGAATGTCCATATGATCAAATTTACGCTTTTGTTTTAAATTAATAAATCGACATTAAGCAATACTTTCAATCCCCAACTCCACCGCATCTTCCCATCCAACCATCGCATTAAACAGCTTCACTTTGCTATATTCCCTCAAATCACTTTCCCTTATATCAGCTTCCCGAATGACGCCTGAGTCTAGCAAAAATGCCCGCTGTGTGCCGGGTAACAATGGCGAACGGGGTGTAAACCAGTCGTTTCCATTATAAAAAGCAACATTGCAGTAGAACGAATCAGTAACCAGGCCGTTTCTGATAATCAGGATTTCGTCGGCGTCTTTTCTTTGGGCAAAAAGTGTGTTCAATTCGTTGCGGTCTTCGTATTTGTAACGGTAATCAATGGTGTCGTGATATACACGGCGGATTTTTTGGATGGTTCTGGGTGTGTAGGGCTCCCATTTTATTGCTTCGATTTCTTTGTTGTATGAAAGCCTGTATTTATATAGCGCGTTGTCGACGCTATCGGGGATCACAATGCGTTCGGACAGATTCCAATAATCGGAATAACCCCATAACTCATGACGCGTTCTGTTAAGTCTGGCTTCGTGGTAAGACAAATTTTTCAGTTCACGATTTTCACAACAAATCGTTTCAAAACATAATGTGCGGGACATGGGAAAAGGGGAGGTAAACTTTGTCGATTAATTCCTGATATTCATTTCGTGCATTGCTTTGAGCCGTGATCCCGCCGCCGCTTTTGAAAACCAATTTTCCATTCTGGTTTTCAATAAACCGGATCATGACGGCGCTCTCGAAGTTTTCGCCGTCAAAATAACCCATTACGCCTGTGTAATAGCCACGATCATAATTTTCGGCTTCTTCTATGATCTTTAACGTGCTCGGTTTGGGTGCACCCGTAATCGAGCCGGCGGGAAGCATTTTTAATAGTAAATCACCATATTTCCCATCGAAATCATCGGGCAAAATGCCTGCAATCTCAGAGCTGACTTGCAACAATGTCTTGTCATTCGTTTGAATGCGATCAATGTAGCGGTATTTTTCAACCCAGACTTTTTCGGCGACCATACTCAGGTCATTGCGGATGAGGTCAACGATCGTAGCATGTTCGGCGGCTTCTTTGGAATCAGACAGAATCACATTTTCGGCATCGGCAACAGACCCGTCGATTGTGCCCTTCATTGGAAACGAAGAAATCCGGTTGCCTTTTATTTTGACAAAAACCTCAGGCGAGAAGCAGACAAACTCATCTTTATACAAAAACCGGTAAGGCGCTTCGCTATGGTCAAATATTTCTGCAAGACTCAAATTTGTCGTTATGTCGGTAGGCAATGAAAGGTTGACCAAAAATGAATTTCCAGCCTTTAAATTGCTGACAACATAGTCAAATCTGGCTAAATAAGTCTCAAAGGAAACAGGGAATTTGTGAAACTGAAAATCTGAAAGCGGTTCGATATCAACATCATCTCTGTTACCGAAACCGTTCAAATTGAAGCGTATATCGCCTAAATTTTCATCGTCCAATGTCCAGGCAAGTGGCTTTTCGATCCGGTAATCCACGAGAAAAACGAAAGGAGTTTTTGATTTCCCCCATGCATTCAGCTTTTCCGCAAAATTCCGTTTTAGATCTTCCAAATGTTTATTGTGAAGGATTTAATGAGCATTTTCAATAGTCAGCTAATTTACAAAGTTCAGAAACCAATATCTAAGTTAGGGGGTTTATTGGATTAGAGAATAAACAATTATTGAGATTATCGCAATGCATATATATGATGTAATCGTCATCGGCGGCGGGCCTTGCGGCCTGGCAATGGGCGTTGAATTGGCCAAAAGCGGACTGGATTATCTGATCCTTGAAAAGGGGAATCTCACAGAATCCATCAGGCGCTATCCAAGGCGCATGCGGTTTTTTTCGACGGCTGAGAACATTGAGATCGGCGGAATCCCCTTTGCAATATCCGAGGTTAAAGCGAACCGGAACGAGGCATTACAATATTATAGAAAGGTTGCGGGCTATTATCATTTGAATTTCAAACTGTTTATCGACGTAGATCGCTCGGAAAAACAGTCTGACGGAACATTTTTGACTTATTCCAATGACGGACAAATTTTCCAGTCGAAAAATGTTGTTTTAGCGACGGGCTATTTTGATGTGCCGAGAATGTTGAATGTGCCGGGTGAAAACCTGCCGCACGTTTCGCATTACTATGACGAGCCTTTTAAATATTCTTTTACTAACGTGGTCCTGGTAGGAGGGTCCAATTCCTCCGTGGAGGCAGCATTAGAACTTTACAGGCACGATGCGCACGTGACAATCGTGCACAAGGAGGCAGATTTTCGTACAAAAGTGAAATATTGGCTTGTTCCTGATGTCAAAAACCGGGTAAAGGAAGGGAAGATCCACACGCGATTTAACAGCATTACAAAGCGCATTGAGCCGGGCAGAATAGAAATTGAAAACCTGGAAACAGGCGAAACAGAGTGGTTACCAGCCAATTTTGTGTTTTTACTTGTGGGTTACTTGCCGGATGAACATTTACTTTCCCGCTGCGGGGTTGCTTTGGACGAGGTAACCAAGGTTCCAACATTCGACAAAGAAACATTTGAAACTAATGTGCCGGGGCTTTATCTCTGCGGAACCGTTATGGCGGGCGTTTTTACGGAAAAAGTATTTATAGAAAACGGCCGCGATCATGCTGCCGCAATAGCGGATCATTTGTCGGGCCGGGAAGTCAGAAAGGTCAGGGAGCTGATAGACCGCATTTGACCCTATTGCTCGACCAGCACAAGTTTGCGTTTCTTTTTCTTAGTAGAAAATTTTTCAATTTTTCCGATTAAACCATTGGCTCCAACGCCATACCCAACATTGCCTGCAAAGCTCATGGCGTGAAATCCTTCTTTTCCAAGCTCTCGCCATGTTTTCCCCCAATCAGGCGAATAACTGTTTCCCGACGGTCCGCTGGCAATCAGCGCGTAGTCATCGGAACGAATCTCTGATTCGCCGTTCCAGACTGCATCTGTTTTATGGTATAAAACAACACTTTCTTTCAATCCGGTGGGTTTGGTCATGCCTGCTAATTCCCAGGTTATGCCGCCATCACGCGTTACGAGCACATTTTGCGTTGAATCTGTCGTCTTTTTATAATCGCCACCTACGGCAATCCCGCTTTTCTTTGACCAAAACCTCAATCCGAAAATCCCGCTAGTAGGGCCGGCTGGCAGGGTAGTGGAGGAAACTTGCCAGGAACGTCCGTAATCTTCGGAGCGGAAAACGCGCGCCATTTTGCTTCCGCCCGTTCCAATATAAACCTTATCTTTTCCCGCAACGAGAATAGAGGTTCCGCTTGCAGCGAAACAAGCTTCACCCGGTTCTGCAACAGGCCTTTTGTCAAAGGGCAGCTCCTGCCAACTTTTCCCGCCGTCTTCCGTAGTTAAAATGAAGAGTCTTCCATCGATTGGGTCACCTAAGCAAATGCCTTTATTTTTATCCCAAAAGTCGATTCCATCCAGAAAAACCCCATTTTGTGTAGTTTGGTACACAAGCGACCAGCTTAATCCGCCGTCGTCTGTGCGGTAAATTTTAGCCTTATCCTTCTGCGCCTCACCGGCACTCATAGCAATGGCGACATCCTTGTTAAACGCATGAATATCCCGGAAATCCAGCGAATCTGCACCGGGGACCTTGGATGTCAGCCACTTCTTGCCACCATTGACAGTTTTCAGAACAGTTCCCCTGGAACCCCCAATCCAGCAGGCAGTTGGCGAAACTGCATGGACTGCCCGCATATGAATGGTCGTTTTTATGTCAATCACCTTCCACTGTGCGGAAGTCAATTGCGGCGCAAGGAGTATTACAATGAATATAAGCTGTTTGTAAATGCTAATGTTTGATGGCACAGTTTTTGTACTAGTTTTGAGTTCAAACGTATTATTCTCACAAAATAAGAAATTCATATGAACAAGAATCAAAAATTTCTGATAGGCTCACTCGGGGCACTTCTGACAGGTATTGCAATCGGTCTTTTAGTTGCTCCTAATGATGGAAAAGACACACGCAAACTGATTAAGAACAAAGCAAATGATCTTAGCGGAAATGCAAAAGACAAATACGAAAAAAGCCTGGAAGAGTTGTCCGTGCTAGCCGACAAATTGAAGGACGGGTTTTTGAAAAATGTTGGTTCTGTGAAGGACAAAGCAGGTTCTGTTGCTGATAATGTGAATGAAAGAGTACGTGGGGTAGTAAATAATAATGGTTAAGCTCCGATATCAACAATATTGAAAGGGTTGTTTCTTTACCGAAGCAGCCCTTTTTTTATTTTGGAATGTTTTCAATAATCTCCTTAACAGCCTGATTAACGTCATTTTCAAAGTTTTGGCTTTTCTCCGGAATAATCCCTTCCGCTCCTCCCTGCCAAACCATCTTATTAGTAGCGGCATCCACCAAATCGATCATAATGGTCCCCTCGCGATATTTCCCTACTACAACCTCTTCGCTTTTCCACGAATAACGCCGTTGGCCCATGTAGCGAGGAAGTCCGTCTGTGCGAAAGTCAGTCTGGCGGGTTTGTGCTTTTTCTTGCACATTCAAAGCAATGTTCACTATCAAACTCGCGTCTCGGGCCTCGTCAAGACCTTTCGACTGCAAATTTTGTGCAATTGCCGTTTTGATGATGCCAATATTCTTTTCAAAATTCTGTGAAATAGTATCTCCTTTTGCTTCAATGTCGTAAAACCCGAAAGTGGCATAATCCGACAATTTGAAGTTATCCTCCTGTTGAGATTTTAGAATTTTATAAGATGAGCTGCAACTTGTGAAAACACTTAGAAAGAGCAGTACAACAGAAGATAACCGAAAGATTTCCATAACATTAGAAATGTAAAGTGATAATTATCCAATTACGCTGCCCAATTCCTTAGCAGCAGCCATACTAATGCCTTTGTAGTACATAAATTCACTCATAATGGCAGTCTGCTCTTCCTCTGTTCTGGCGTGAACAGCTTGTTGCAGACACACCTTCATTTTTTCTTCAATAAAAGCTTTTTTGAGCCTCAGAATGTTGATAAAGGCTGTTTTATCTAAAACATCAGTTTCAAAAGGAACAAAGATCTCATACTTCTCAGACCATAATTCGCTCAATTCATATTTGGTGGCAAGCCAGTCAATGGTCAGGTTTCTGATCTCCGGCTCGTGGTGATGCAGAAAATAATCCGTTGGCAGAACATGGTTCCGGTTGAAATTTTCGCGGAACAGCACCAGCAGATGATGAAAAACGGAGTCTTTAAAATCTATGCCTTCAATCTCGCTCAACACATATTGACAAACTGTAATAGTAGGTTCAAGTTCGCGCGTTCCGTGTACGACCAGTAATCTTATAAACGCTTCTTCCTGATAATACAGTTTACTACGCTGCGGAACCTCTGTGTGACCAACATTCGGGGCGAAAAAATCGGAAGGCGGTTCATTACTACCGGAAAAGGAATCACCTGAAAACAATGCATCCAGATCTGCCGGACTTTCCAACGCTTGATTTTGGCGGGGCGGACGTTCCTGTGGTTTCTGCGTGTGCAGCTTACGCAAAAGTTTATTACCTTCTGTGATAAGCATTTGCTCATCCACTTTCAGCATTTCTGACGTCCGGTGGAAAAACACCTGCCGCTTGATGGCATCGGGAATCTTAACAATGCTGTTAACGACATCCCCAATCACAGCAGCCAGCCGGAAAGGATCATTCCCAGCGTCTTGCAGCAACATTTCGGTTTTGAAGGTGATAAAATCCTTTGAATTTTGTTTCAAATAGATTTTAAATGCTTCCGCCCCAACCTTCCGAACGTAACTATCGGGATCGTCGCCGTCGGGGAAAAGGACGATGCTGACATTAAGGCCTTCTTCCAAAACAAGGTCAAGCCCGCGCAATGCAGCTTTTATCCCTGCAATGTCGCCGTCATAAAGAATGGTAACATTCGGCGTGAACCGTCCGATAAGCCTGATTTGCTCAAATGTTAATGAAGTTCCGGACGAGGCAACAACATTCTCAATTCCGCCTTGATTCAGCGAAATGACATCCGTATAACCCTCCACCAGATAACAGTGATCCAGCTGCCTGATCGCATTTTTCGCCTGGAAAATACCGTATAGGACGTCACTTTTATGATAAACATCAGTTTCCGGTGAATTGAGGTATTTAGGCTGATTGGCAGCTTTACTTTTGTCGGTTTTGAGAATTCGGGCACCAAACGCAATGACTTTTCCGGCGACATTGTGAATTGGAAAAATAACCCTTCCCCGGAAACGGTCATATCCAGCGGTTTGAGAACCTTCTTTATGGATTAATAAGCCGGCTTTTTCAAGTAATTGGGAAGAATAGCCCTTCTCCAAGGCAACTTTTGAGAAGGCATCCCATGTATCTAAGCTATAACCCAGCTCGAATTTCTTCCGAATTTCTCCGGTAAAACCTCTTTCTTTAAAATAACTGAGGCCCACAGCCTGGCCTTCATCACTTTCGTGCAATTGTTGCACGTAAAAGTTTTTTGCAAAATTCAGAATAATGTAAAGGCTTTCGCGCTCATTCTGGCGAAGGGCTTCTTCATCCGTAACTTCCTCTTGCTCAATCTCAATATTGTATTTATCGGCCAAATAACGCAATGCCTCTCCATAACCGATGCCATCAATGTCCATGACAAACTTGATCGAATCCCCTGCAGCGCCACATCCGAAGCATTTATAGATCTGCCTGACTGGATTGACATTAAACGAAGGAGTTTTTTCATTGTGAAACGGGCAGCACGCCGAATAATTAGCCCCTTTCTTTTTCAAAGACACAAAATCCCCTACCACTTCGACAATGTCGGTGGCTTGTTTGATCCGTTCAACGGTTTCGGGATTTATACGCATTTCTTGTTATTTAAATTCAGCACATAGTTGTGCAATGTTACAGGATGTTTCGCTTTACGAATTTAACTAGGTGTGACACCTTGAACAATTTTTAAACAATAATTCCGTAAATTTGATGCAGCCAACGCTAACAAGTAAAATAATTTTAAAGAATTGTCCAGCATTTTCTAATTTTAGCCAAGAAAATCATATTAGAAAGCTTTTTTCTAATTACTTTAATTTGTTATTTTGCGGTGTTGAAAGTTATCCGGGAAATTATCAATCGATATATAGATATTTAAAATATAGTGTGTGTATAGTGTGAAACAGGGCATGGAAATTTTTCTATGCCTTTGTTTTTTTTTATAAGAGCCTAAAATTCAGTTCGATGCAATGCTTGTACAGCCTGATTAACTGATTTGTTACATTAGGTCCCGCTGTTTTTTCCCCATTCTGCAAACGACTTCGCCCTTTTTCCAGTGCTTTAACAAGGTCAATTGTTGAAATGTCTCTATAAACATTACAGAAGTCTGCGCGCGAAGCGTTGGCAGAAGCAAGCACCACTACATTCCGTTCGTGGGCCTCGTATATAGATAAGGAAACACCATCTGTGGTTGTGTTCCTGATAAATGCATCCGACATGTGCAGCACATTGCCGAAGTCGTGCGGTCCTTCAATGAAAATGACATTGTCTGGGACCAGGCCGAGCGTCCTGTTAATGAACGGTTGATAATTTCCGGACGGATCTGAAATGATTAAACCGCCGAAATTTACATTACGCATACTGCTTATGATATGCGAAATGCCGTAAGTCTCACGGCCATTTTTATCGAAGACCAGATTCCAAGCATTCGTACAAAACACAAATTTGAAACGCTTCCTGAAATTATTTAACTGTTGAGCCAGCTGCGGATCCACTGGAATTGTGTGCGTAGGTGGAATAAATGTCGAGATAAGCAGTGCATTCCTGTTAAAATGCTTAGCCATCACCAGACTTTCCTTATTCTGCACAATCGGAATCGAGCATAGCCAGGCAGACAACTTTACAGCTCCGTTTCCTAACATTCCATAGCGGCCCCAATTTCCATGATAGGTTAAAAGCAGTTTTTTCCGTGTAAGGAGGCAAAATGTTGCCAGTAAAAACTGGAAGAATGGATTGGAAATATGCAAATGTATACTCCTGTGCTTGACAATCTTCTTTATTATCCGGTATGGACTTTCGTTTGCGAGATCACAGAAAGAAAAATGTTGGAAACCATTTGCTGTCAGACTTTCAAGTAAGCGGCTTACATGCATTGTGACACCGCCGATTGGTGGCGGAATCCTTCCTATGATAAGAATCTTACTCATATTTAGGGGCAGCAGCATGAGTTTGGATGCTCTTAGCATAAAAAAAGAGGCATAGCAGCAACATGGGAGCCAAGCAATTAATGGTCACACTTCTGGCCGGCAGGATCACGAAAACACTGCCTACAGTATGGTTAAATGCGAGATAAAAGATGAGGCTAAGCGGCAATAGCGCATATTTTTGGTTACTGCGGCAAACTGACAAAGTCGAAATCAGCAGGAAAAAGAGTAAACTATACATGCAGATCAAGCCGAGAAGCCCGTTTTCAGCGAGTAATGTATAAAAAAGCGAATGTGCTTCACGGTAACCGGGACCAAGCATTTCAAAACTTCCCGTTCCGTGGCCTACCAAGGGTTTGGATAAAAACAAATTGTAGGCGATTTCATGGATTTCTGCTCGGCCGCTGGCCTGTTGTAATTTATCCAATACCGAATCGGTCGCCATGACACCACCGAAGCGCAGTGTCCAGAAATACGCCATATCCCAATCTTTGTAGTCGAAAATCAGGTCTGGGAAAACGTTTATGACTAATGTCAAAAGCGCTACCACCCACCAAAATCGCATTACATTTCCTATGAGAAACGTTGTTATAAGCATATAGGGCATAACCAGCAGCACAGCGCCGCGAGAAAATGAGAAGATGACGACGCCGGATAAAATGCTGTAGAGAACAAGTCTGATCAAACTGTTTAATGCGTGTCGTTCGGCGAAAAGCAAGACGAATGGCCAGAGAAGAATAAAATAGGCCATTGTTACATTTGTGTCCGTAATGTTCCTCGTAGCCAGCAAGTTATCGGATCCCTTATAACCGGCCCCAACTATTACTAACCCAAATGTGCCGAGTCCGAGAATGATATATAATGTGCATAAATACATTTCCAGATTTTCCCGGAAGTGTTTCGCTGTGTTCACCAAGTTCAGGTAAATGAAGTAGCAGGGCAGGGTCAACGAAAAAAAGAGAAGACCACCGAAAACAATGTTCTCTAAATTAGGTGAGATGAGTAAAAAGAATAACTGAGTGATTATCCAGAACGTCAGAAACAGCTTTTCTCCTTTGCTTAGGCATACAGGTTTTTGGATAAAAACATAAAGAAAGTAGGAATCCAAAATTAGAAAGGGGGCCAATCGCCAGAGTGAATTAGCGCCTGCCGGAAAAGAATATTTTTGAAACAAGTGCAGAAATTGTGTCAAAAAAGGAACTGCCAGGACGTGGAAAAGTTTGTGTCGGGAAGCAGCAAACAGGCTTATCACGAAGTATACATAACAAGCAAGGACCACGGCAGTCTGTAATTCGTCCTCGCCAAAGGTCAGCAGTTGGTCGAATAATTTTCCGAGAACGGAAACGACTACTAGTGCTGCCAATGCCTTTTTGAAGATCTCAAAGACTAATCCAACCATTCTGCGATAACATTTGCGGTGTAATCCACCGATTTAGCTTCTGTAAAATGAATGAATGGTTTGATAGACGATAACTCGCTGTTTGCGCCCCGGTGGTCTAAATTGTTTTTCAATGCTATGAACAATTGCTCCTTACTCCTGACCAGTTCATCCAGTTGCAACGCATTCAAAGGAATCTGGTGATTGTAGTCATATAGCCTCGCAACGGATTTGTGATGAGGAAGCGGCATATTTCCGTCATAAGCAATGCTGATAACACGCTTGCCACAAGCAGCCGCATCCAGCTTCATAGTTGAAGCAAACTGAATACAGACGTCGCAAATCCGAAGCGTTTCGGCAAGTGAATCGAGAAAATTCAGCTCCGGAAACCACGTGTAAAATCGGTCTTTACCAGCTTTTGGTAAATTTTTCGGGTGCCAAATTGTAACCGATTTCTTATCGGTTAATTGATTGTAAGCATTGAAAGGGTCGGCCGGGTGGCATCTTACAACCACGTGTACATTGCCTTCAACTTCTGCGAAGTGCAATACGTCCAAAATGATTTCAAGCTGATTGGGAAAGTGACGAAGTGCGCTCGTAGCAATCAAAATCACGCGATTGCCTGGTAAAATATCCAAACCTTTCCTGGTTTCGGCATTTTGATATTCAGCACGGTCTTGAAAATAGCAGTCAAACCGCGGGATTCCGGTAGCGATGACCTTGGGCCCTGCAATGTTGAAAATGGAATAAAATTGCAGAAACTCATTTTTCATGAAATTATTCCAAACCAATGTATAGTCATGATCCGCGTTAATGACCCCTTTGGAGGTCATATTGTCCCAGCTGATAATTATAGCCAGGCTTTTCATACGGTTCTTCCTGCAAAAATTGACAATCCGATTCTCCCGCGGATCCAGCGGTGAAGAGGAAATGACACCTTCGAAATGGTAGGGAAGGAGGGTTTTGAGTTTGATGGAAAAAGAAGTGAGGAAGATAATGAGGCGTCTTATAGCCTTTAACATTATTTTGGCAGCGTTCTTATGACTGATGAGCCAAAGCAAGTTCTTCACCCAGAACTGTGTCCATTTTCCTTTACGCTGATATTTAATTTGCTGCGTAACAATGTCAAAGTGCTCTGCAAAAAGTATCTTTTCAAATCTGCGCAAATAAGTAATCCAGGTGGGTTCACGTGGAAGATCCAAATCTATAAGCTTCAAATCGAGATCAAAATGACTGTTGACTTGCAAGAGTTGTTCTGACCGGATCATTGTTGATAATAAATGCACATCGTATTCTGATGCCAACTTTTTTGCTAAACCACTGTGAATGATGTTGATACAGGCAAAGCTGTTTGTGATTAGGATCAGGATGTGCTTTTTTGTTCCCTGTTGTGCATTTCGATATGCAATTCGGCCAGCTTCCATTCTTGTAGTGTGTTAATGTTAAGATCTATCTCATTTTTAGCCTGGTATCCGATACACCTTCCGCCCAGTAAACGGTTCCGACTGAGCAATGCGGTTTTGAGCAGATAAATATTACCGTCGCGGTAATGCGAATCGGGCAAATCCTGCCTGCGCGAGGGCATAGCAACGTCGGATATGAACCGCGCAAGTTGACCATTCGACAAGTGAAAAGCCCAGAGCGGATTGTATTTGTCCGGCGTCTTCTGAATTGTGGTTAAACTGTCAGCATCCATTTTCAGCATGTGCCTAATGGCATCGTCAATCAGATTGGGACTTCGGAAAGGTGAAGTGGGCTGCAAAAGACATACATATTCGAACTCTATTTGGCGCTCCTTATAAAACTTCATGACGTGCTTCATTACTTCAATGGACGGCGTGTCATCGCAGGAAATCGCAGCTGGCCTTATAAACGGAGCTTCAATCCGTTCCCAAGTCTTTGCAAAAGCAACAGTTTCTTCGCAGTCGCTCGACACCACAATCGTTGTCAGAAGTTCTGATTGCAAGGCAGATTCGATTGTATATTGGATGAGCGGCTTGCCTCCAAGTAATTTCATATTTTTCCCCGGAACTTCCTTCGAACCTTTTCGCGCCGGAATGACCGCCAGGATTGTCTTGTTTGTTTCCATTAGTAAGTGATTTGTTTATTGACACTTAACTTCATTCTCGCCAGCAAATCAGCGATTTGAATACCAGCATTGCCGTCTCCATATAAAAACGAACTTTCATAGGGTCCATGATTAAGCTGGCTTTCGACGGCATCTATAATTGCATCTGGGTCAAAATCTATATCCAATACATTATAGGACCTTTCACGGCCATCTTGCCGGCTGCCGATGTTCACAACCGGTATGCCGAGCAAAGACGCTTCTCTGATGCCCGTGCTTGAATTGCCTACCAGACATGCACAATGTTTAATGAGCCTTAGGAATGCCTCCGGGTAGAGGTTTCGCAGAAAATGGATTTTCGGATTTTTGCTTTTTTCACTATATCGCTGAATCTCTTTAAATATCTGTGCGGCTCCGTAATCCGCGTTGGGCGTAAACCAAAAGGTGGGAACATTTAAAGCTTCAATTGCGCTCAGCAGGCTGCAAAATTGATTTTTTGTAAAACCATTTTCTGTGGTGACAGGATGTTGCATGACCACCAGATATTGGCTTGCAGGCAAGATAGATCGGCAACTTTCATAATCGAAATGCATGGATGTATTGTTTTTAACCTGAATCGCCAAGTCAATGGACGGACATCCTGTATGCCATATCGTTTCAGGTGTTTCTCCCATGGAAATCAATCGGTTACGGGCAGCCGCGGTGGCAACGAAATGAACGTCTGCCAACTTTGAAACAGCGTGTCGTACTTTCTCGTCGATATTTCCAGTCACTTCGCCGCCTTGCACATGGGCCAGCGGAATGTTCATGAAAGAAGCTGCAATAGCGGCCGACATGGTTTCATATCGGTCGGCAATGGTTACCACAATGTCAGGACGGATATTTTCAAAAACCGAAGCCAGTTCAATGATGCCGAGGCCAGTCGTTTTCGCAGCCGTCGTCGGATTTTCATTTTCCAGCAGGTTCGAAACCTTAATGATCTGACGAAAACCGTCCTGGCGGATTAACTTAGGCAATCAGCCAAACTTTTCCAGCAGGCTGCTTCCCGTAACCACAAGTTGTAAGTGCAGAGTGGGGTGCGCTTTGATAGCGACAAGCAACGTTTTAATTCTACTGTAACTGGCTCTGGCAGTGATGACTACACAAATTTTCCTTTTCATAGCAGATCACTGAAATTGAGGAATGACCATTTTGTAAGATCGTGCTTCAATTGCCTGCCTACAATCGTTTCAAAATGTGTGGGAGGGATGCCATATCCCGCAGGCTTCTTCGCTTCCAGGTCGGGCAGCGCTAAAATGTGCCCTTTTTCCAGATTGTTATTAACTGCCAGAGATTTGCCGAAAAGCGTTTTCAATGTTCCATATTCAGAACAATTGGACTTATCGACAGGAAATTTCAAAGCAGTTTCTATTTGCCTTACTCCCTTAACCAACTGTTTTACCTGATCAATGTTGATCGATGAAGTTGAATCCGGCCCAAACATTCTCTGATCAAATGTCACATGAAATTCAAGAATTTGAGCGCCGCTGGCTGCGGCCGCGAGGCTGGCAAAAATGTCTCCCGAATGATCCGAGAAGCCTATCGGGATTGAGTAACGGTTTTTTAATACAGAAATCACATTCAATCCCCATTGATGCGGACCTGTGGGATACGACGAAGTGCATTGCAGGAGGGAAGTTTTGCATTTGTTTTTTAGCACAGCCATTGCGTCGTCGAGTTCACAAAGCGAGCTCATACCCGAAGACAGAATGATCCTGTCAGCAACTTTTGCGGCAGCAGACAGGAGTAGAAGATTGTTCATTTCCCCTGACCCGATTTTAATTGTGCTAACACCAATTCTCTCGATTAATCCGACAGCGCTGATCGAGAATGGACTGGCTATAAAGTCAAGCTTTTTCATTTCGCAATTTGCTTTCAAGCCAATCCATTCTTCGTTGGAAAATTCCATTCTTTTCCAATAATCCATTCTGGAAGAATCTTCATAGGAGAATGTTGTTCGAAATGGTTCGTAAATGCTGCTCTCCGCCTCTGCGATGTGGACCTGGAATTTGATAGCATTCACGCCACTCGAGGCGAGCGCATCAATATAGGAGTGCGCCAGCCCCAGGCTGCCTTCATGCGCCTGTCCAATTTCCGCGATCATGTAAATTTCTCCATTCATAGTGTGGTCATATTTGTGTTAAGATTTAAAAAGGTTTCGTTTCAAATCAGTAAAAAAATAGGGCTTTTTAGATGCGTAGTAACCGTAGCCATAGTTATATCCGGGAGTTTCCCGAATGTCGTTCAGGATCAGGTGCAAACCTCGCAACTGATTCTGGTTCTGGATTTCCCTGATAATACCCAGCTGATTTTTATACGTAAGCCCTTGGCGGACAATGTATAATGACAAATTTGCAATGTGGCTTAGTAAGCGGGCATCTGTAACCAGCCCAATGGGAGGGGTGTCCAGAATGATGAAGTCATATTTTACTTTTAATGTCTGGATTACTTCGTTCACCTTAGGCAACGCGAGCAATTCCGATGGATTGGGTGGGATGTGACCTGCGGTAATCACGTCAAAGGTGTTATTTGAAAGAGCTTTCTGCGTGAAAGCTTGCAAATCCCGGTCGGATGAAAGCCAATTTGTAAAGCCCTCTTCTTGTAAGGCGAGCTCTTTTGCCATTCGGGGCCTCCTGAGATCCAATTCCAGTAGCAGCACGCTTTTGCCGGTAAGTGCCAATGAACCGCACAGGTTAACCGCTATAAATGATTTCCCTTCACCGCTCATACTGGAAGTCAAGAGGATAACCTGGTTTTGCTTTGCTATGCCTAAAAACTGAATGTTGGTTCTCAAAACACGGAATTGCTCGGCAACCTGACTTTGAGCATTAAAAAGGATGCTTTTCTCCGGACCATGTTCATGACTTATTTCTGCCAGAACATTGAGATTAAGCTGTGTGGTAATGTCGGATATATCCGTAATTCTGGTATTGAGAATGTTTTTTAAATGGACAACGGCTAGCGGAAAAGCTATACCTATAAACCCTGACATTAGAATGACCAGTTGCCTGTTCGGTTTGACCGGATTTGCACCTGATTTGGGTTTGTCGATAATTCGCGCGTTGGCGAGCGTGGAGGATTTAGAAATGGAGGTCTCAACGCGCTTTTTTAAGAGTAAAATATATAATTCCTGTTTGATTTGCTGCTGCCGTTTCACCTCGAGAAGCTTCCGTTCAGTGGCGGGAATTTGATCCAGCTTCCGACTGACTTTAGCTTTATAATTAGCGATGGACGTCAAGCCGACCTGTAAGTCATTGTGTTGAGAGATAATGTTTGCAATCAGATCTTTGCGGAGATGGTCTAGCTGAGCGTGCTGGGATCTGATGTCTGGGTGGGATTTATTGATCGTTATCAGACCTTTTGTTACTGCCAACTGCAACTCGTTATACTTTTCAATAAGGGGAAGAAAGCCGGGGTCCTGTACAAAAAGTTGCGCTGGGACAATGTGTTTTGGGTTTGTGCGCAGGAAGTGAAGTAATGCATTTACAATTTGCGATTGAACATTGTACTTATTTTCCTCCCTTTGATAGTCACCGGATTGAGTCAGTAACTGGCGGATGTCTTCGCTAAAATCAGTAATGTGGTGTGAGGTTTGAAATATTTCGATGGCCCGCTCGCTGTCAGCGAGTTCAATGGAAACCTCGTGTAAATTTTTATTAATAAAAGCCAGCGTGCTGTCTGCAATCCTATTTTTCTCCTCAATACTCGTTTTGAAATAATTAATCAAAAGCCTTTCCAAAATTGCTTCTCCTTTTTTAGGAAGCATCTCATTAAGGGAAAGATTCACAGTGCTGACCAGCTTATTGGTCGGAGAGACGGTTAGCGCTTTTCTATATTGGTCTACAAGCTGCTCCTGATCCTGAATCTCAATAGCATATTGATCGTCAGGATTGAATATGTTCGATGTCCGTTCAAGCGTGACTTGGCCATCCGGAATTGTTATTGCGGTTCCAAAAGTCCCTTTATAAGTTTGAGCAGTGTAATGAAGCTCGAAGTGATTCTTCTTTCCAATGGTCAGAAAATAGGTTGCTGATTTAGCATTTCTGGAATTTGTCGGATGTATTAATGTTAGTTTGAACGGAGATTTGTCATACAATTCGGTCGTCTTCAAGCGGCCGGTTGAGAAATAGCGGACATTCAATTGCAGATCTTCCACTACACTTTCCATCAGCGTGCGGCTTTTCAAAATTTCGACTTCATTGTCAACGCTACTTTTCACTGACGACAGTCCCATACTTTCCAGAAAAGCGGTGTCGCCAAATTCGGAGCCTTTTGCATCATCACGTACAAGAATGGACGCGGTTATCAAATACTGCGGAGTGATATAGCGGAGATAAATGAAGGCGATTGCAAGGCTAAGCACCAAAGAAAATGCAATCCATCGCCAGTGGTTCCGCGCGCTGTGCAGCAGAAGCATGGCATTCCTGAGGTTATCAGAATTGCTATTTGTATCAATATCCAACCTATTTACCTGCATGCGTCTGGTGATTTTTAGTTTAGACGCAGACCTTTCAAACAGGTCACAGGAAATCTCAAAAATTTTTGAAAAAAAATGAAATAAAAAATCCCTGACTTGCTATGTGTAAGCAAATCAGGGATTTAGTAATAAAAATTATTTTGTTAATTGAAATGCACTTTTACTTTTTTCAGTGCAGATCCTACAACCTGGTGCATGTCATAATAACGATATTCAGCCAGGCGACCTCCGAATATAACATTGGCTTCCTGCGCTGCCAAATCTTTGTACTGGTTAAAAATGGCAGAGTTCTTATCGTCATTTACAGGATAGTATGGCTCTGAGCCTTTTTCCCATTCCTGGGGATATTCGTGGGTGATTACCGTTTTAGGCTGTGTTCCAAATTCAAAATGCTTGTGCTCAATGATCCTGGTAAAAGGGGTTTCGCCGTCGGTATAATTTACAACTGCATTGCCCTGATAGTTTTCCTGATCCAGCAACTGATTTTCGAAACGCAAGCTTCTGTATTCGAGCTGTCCAAACTGAAAACCGAAATATTCGTCAATAGGACCCGTATACACCACTGTTTCGGCAAGCGCACTCAGCTCCTCACGATCTTTGAAAAAATCAACGCCGGTCCTCACTTCAATGTCCTTCAGAAGTCCTTCTGTCAATTTATTATAACCGCCGATTGGAATTCCCTGGTAACGGTCGTTGAAATAATTGTTGTCGAAGGTAAACCTTACCGGCAGTCGTTTGATAATGAATGCCGGCAGTTCGGTTGCTTTCCGGCCCCATTGCTTCTCAGTGTATGCCTTTATGAGCTTGTAATAAATGTCTGTCCCTACTAATGAGATGGCCTGTTCTTCCAGGTTTTGAGGGTCTTTGATCCCAGCTTCCTCCACTTGTTGCCTGATCTTTTCCTTCGCTTCTTCTGGCGTTTTTACTTTCCAAAGCTGGTAAAAGGTGTTCATATTGAACGGAAGATTGTACAATTCGCCATTGAAATTGGCAACCGGAGAATTGGTATATCTGTTGAACTCAACAAATGAATTCACATAATCCCAAATGTCTTTATCATTCGTATGAAAAATGTGTGCGCCGTACTTATGAACATTAATTCCTTCGACATTCTCACAAAAAATATTTCCCCCCGTGTGATCCCTGCGATCAATGACTAAGCATTTCTTTCCTCTTTTTGTTGCCTCATGTGCAAAAACCGAACCCCATAATCCTGCACCAACTATCAAATAATCGTATTGTTTCATTTTGAATTATACCCTGTTACAGTTGAGATTGACTTTTTATGGTTTTGTGAAAAGAGAAAGGCTCCCATCGGGAGCCTTTCTCTTTTCAATATATTTCAAATCTTCTATGGAAGAAGTTTCAATTCTACACGACGGTTTTTCAACAAACCTTCACGTTTCGAGCTGTCAGCTATTGGCTTGAATGAACCAAAGTAGTCAACAATCACTTTGCTAGGATCAGTTAAACCCGCTTCGTTAATCAGATAGTTTTTAACTGCATCCACACGGCGACGTGAAAGAGCAATGTTGTAACGATCTGTGGCACGACGGTCTGTGTGACCTGCAAGTTGCAAACGGCATCCGTTCAAATTCATTAAACGAGCCACATTTTTAAGCATTTCCTGCGCCTCGGGCTTAATTACGTTTTTGTCTGTGTCAAACATTACGTTAGCGAAGATCTCTGCACAAGCCGCACCATTTTTAAGTGCATTTTTAACGTAAGCGTCAAAGTCAAGAACGCGACCACCACCGTCAACAATGCTTCCTGCTGGTGAGTTTGGCTCTTTATCGAAGAAGTCAGAAACACCGTCACCATCTGTATCAAGTAACAATCTTGGATCGATATCCTTAGGACGGTTTGCCTTAGCAACTGAGTCCATTTCTTCAAGCGTAAGAATCTTTGGTGGCTTGATCAACACTTTAGGATCTGTGTAACGCAAGTGGTAATATCCGCCTTCGTCAGGCTTGTAATCCCATTTGCCGTCCACTTTCGCAACTTTCAATGGGTTTTTACCTAATTTGTAAGTTACCTGAACCGATCCGTAGCCGTAGCTGTCAAGCTCAGAATTTCCTTTGCGGGATGTTTTTTGTTCCGCGATATCGAAGCTGCCTGGGGTTCTGTCATAATCACCACCATAGGTTGCATCCATATAGTCAGAGTTTGTGTGGTTCAAACGGAAGTCAAGACCAATGTCAAAGCGTTTTGTAAGCTCGTAATTCACATTAAGACCTGTCGGGATGATCCAATCGTTCATGTTACCCGTTTCACGAAGTTTAACCCCGCCTGTCAGGTCATATGCAGTTGCATCATAAAATACCTGACCAACACCAACATACGCATCAACTTTCCATCTCTTCATCTTGTTTGGTCCCATTAAAAGACCTTTAAGATTCACGGTTCCTGCAACAGAGACGTCGAAATAGTTGCCTTCAAAATAGCGGTTATAATTCCGGCGCTTCATACCTCTCAAATTACCGATAGAAGCATCAAGTCTTGCACCGAATAAATACGAAAGTTGTTTATTTAAAGTCAAGCCTCCTTGAAAAGTACCGGATTCTTTGTGGCTGTCAGAAGTTGTTTTCGTCACAGGCCAGAAATCATATTCTCTCAAATCACCAAAGAACATAGACGGTCCAATGTGTGCGGAAATTGACCATGTGTTCAATTTGTAGGGGCCGTCATAAGTTGCTTTAGGATTGTAATCCGGAGAATTCGGCTGCTCTAGTGGTTGTGCCAATGAAGGCAGCGCCATCATTGCCGCCAGGGCAAACGAACAAATCAACTGGGATACTTTTTTCATACTATTCAAGTTAGCGTTATTAAGATTAACTAGGATTGATCTATAGTCAATTATGAGTAAAAAATTATGAATTTATTCATGGCCAAACGTACTTTAACCAAATGCCTAGTGCGCACAAAAATAGGTTAACAATATCATTTAATCAACCGAAGTTGACACAATTGAAAAACTTTCCTGCTTTTTCAGTCAAATTTTACCCGAAAGAAACGTCCTTTTTTGAACTTTCAAAGCCGTTGATTTAATTTTTTTTCCATTTCTTTTTTCCATGGAACAAATTCTCCGGCAATGATCTTCTCCCGTGCACTGTTAACCAACCACAGATAAAATGTAAGATTATGTACACTTGCAATCTGTGCGCCCAGCATTTCATCCGATTTTACAAGATGCCGGAGGTAAGCCTTACTATAGAATGTACTCACATAACCTCCAAGCCCAACGTCAATCGGTGACAAGTCGTCCTTCCACTTCTCATTACGAATATTGATTACACCCTCTGTCGTAAAAATCATGCCATTGCGCGCGTTTCTTGTCGGCATCACACAATCGAACATATCCACACCCAGAGCAATGCATTCCAGAATATTTGCGGGTGTCCCCACACCCATGAGATATCTTGGTTTGTCCTTCGGAAGAATATCACAGACCACCTCGGTTAGCTCATACATCATTTCGGCCGGCTCGCCTACTGATAGTCCGCCGATTGCATTTCCCTCGCGTCCATATGAAGCGATTGTTTCCGCAGATTGCACCCTAAGATCTTTGTAAACACTTCCTTGCACAATTGGGAAAAGAGTTTGGCTGTGGCCGTAGAGGTCGCTGGTGCTGTCGAATCTCGCGCAGCAGCGCCCCAGCCAGCGATGCGTCATTTCCATGGATTTTCTGGCATAGGTAAAATCACAAGGGTAGGGTGTGCACTCGTCGAAGGCCATGATAATGTCAGCTCCAATGATGCGCTGGATGTCCATCACATATTCTGGGGTAAATGTGTGTACGCCACCGTCAATGTGTGACTTAAATACCACACCCTCTTCAGTGATCTTTCTGCCGGTGCCTGCAAGGGAGTAAACCTGGTAACCGCCGCTATCTGTAAGTATCGGTTTGTCCCAACCATTAAAGCCATGAAGTCCGCCCGCTTTCTGCAGAATGTCCAGTCCCGGACGCAGATATAAATGATATGTATTACCTAATATGATTTGTGCCTTGATATCCTCCTTCAACTCGCGCTGATGCACGGCTTTCACCGTACCGGCAGTGCCCACAGGCATAAATATCGGTGTCTGAATTGTTCCGTGACTTGTCTCAATAAATCCCGCCCTGGCTTTCGATGCGGGATCTTCAACTTGTAATGTAAACTTCATTAAAAGGTTTTAAATTGTGGTGTGCAAAAATAGGGTTAAGGTCTCGAACATTGCTGACAATGACCTTATATTTGCATGAATATGAAAAAATATTACAACTCCCTTCCATTGTGGCCGATTCTTTACTTTTTGCGCTCGGCGCGTTTGTGTTCGTTCAATTATGCTATTATTTCTACTTCTTCACAAGACTCGCATTTTACGGTAAAGGTGCCAACTATGATAACGAATTGCCTGGCGTAACAGTGCTGGTGTGCGCATGGAACGAGCACGACAACCTTACTCAGCTGCTCCCGCTACTCGATTCCCAGGAATATCCGGACTTCGAAGTGATCCTGCTCGATGACCGCTCCGACGATGGAAGTGAAGAATTTATAAGAGAAAATATATCCAGGTGGAAGCACATCAGATACATCCGGATCAATGACCAGTTTGATCACGTAACCCCCAAGAAATATGCATTAACCGTTGGAATGAAGCAGGCAAGATTTCCCATTGCGCTGATGACCGACGCCGACTGCCGCCCCACCTCCAATCACTGGATTACCGCCATGACCTCCCGGGTAAGCGAAGAAAAAGACATTGTGCTCGGTTTTTCGCCTTATATAAAGCAGCCGGGGCTACTGAACTGGTTTATCCGCTGCGAAACATTTTATACAGCTGTCCAGTATCTTTCTTTCGCGCTCGCAGGCCTTACCTATATGGGTGTAGGGCGTAACATCTTATATAAACGATCTGTTTTTTTTGCCAACAAAGGATTTTACAAGCATAAGCATATATTTGGCGGGGACGATGATATTTTCCTCAATGAGGTTTCAACGGGTTCCAATACAGCCATATCTATAGAGGAGGATTCTTTTATATATTCTTTGCCTAAAACAACCTGGAAGACCTGGTACAGGCAAAAACAACGGCACATGTCGGTCAGCAGATTTTACAGGAAGCGAAATAAGGTATTACTGGGTTTGCTTTCAGGTGCGCACATTGCCGTGTGGGTTTCGGGAATAGCCATTTTGTTGGTTGGACTGATAACAAGGAACATTTTCCTGTTGCAAGGCCTGGGTGTTGTATTCGTTGCAAGATGGCTTATCCAGTGGTTTTTGCTTACTGTCATTAATGTGAAGCTAGACAAAACAGTAGAGTGGTTCAGCTTTTTGTTTATGGACTTTGCGCTTTTTATCTATTATGTCGTCTTTGGATTTCTGACCTTTACAAAAAGAAAACCTCGTAAGTCGTGGAATTAATTAATAAATATTTTCCGGATCTGACTGCCGATCAGCGTGATAAGTTCGGCCAGATGGAGGAATTGTATCAGTTTTGGAATGCCAGGGTCAATGTAATTTCCCGGCAAGACATTGATACATTGTATGAAAGGCATATTTTGCATTCATTAGGCATCGCCAAAGTGCTCGAATTTAAGTCGGGAACCAGCATTCTGGATGTAGGCACGGGAGGGGGGTTTCCTGGAATTCCGCTGGCAATTCTTTTTCCAAAAGCTCAGTTTCACCTGGTTGATAGCATTGGCAAGAAGATCCGGGTGGTGCAGGAGATCGCAGACGCATTGAAGTTGAACAATGTTAAAGCTGAGCAAATCAGGGCAGAAAAACTAGACGATACTTATGAGTTTGTGGTCAGCAGGGCGGTGACGAGAATCACCCCATTTGTAGGTTGGGTTAAAAATAACATCAGTAAAAACTCTTTTCACTCGCTCAGGAACGGAATTTTATACTTAAAAGGCGGAGACCTGGCCGAAGAGCTTTCTGAATTGAATCAAAAGTCGCGGGTTTATGAGCTTTCCGGCTTTTTTGAAGAAGAATTTTTCCAAACTAAAAAAGTCGTTTACGTACCATTATAACTTAATCTAATAACCTAATAATATGAACGAACGATATAGCGCCAGCGGCCTGATGAATCCATTTTTCCCGGACGAAGTAACATTCGGCGAAAAGGGCGTGACGTTTAAGGTAAGAAAGCTTTTTAAAAGCAACGACAATTTTGTCTTTTACGCTGATATTTCCGGCGTTGAGATTGAAAGTGGGATGTTCTTTTCCACGATAAGGGTCATTCCCAGAATGCGTCCGGAAATTATTATCAATAATTTTACAAAAGGAGATGCTAAGAGAGTCAAGGAGTTAATCCTTCAACACGTGCAGGGCTGACATTTTTTTTAAGTTATCCTTGCGCTGTATAATTCAAATTCTTAGATTTGCACCAGAATTCAGATAGTTAATCGGATTTGAAATTCCTGAATAGCTCAGCCGGTTAGAGCATCTGACTGTTAATCAGAGGGTCGTTGGTTCGAGCCCAACTTCGGGAGCCTGAAAATGCGGTCCGCCGCTGCGGAAGCACTTAGCATTAATTTGCTAGGTGCTTTTTTTGTTTGTTGCAATAAAAGTTGCAATCGTTAATATTGCTACAAGAATTTCCGGTTTTTTGGAGAATTAATGCTTCACGTTCTTAAACGCGATGGTTATAAGGAAATCTTAGGCATGTGGCTTGGCAAAATGAGTCTGCTGCCTATTGAATGAGTGTTTTGACAGATATGAAAGCCCAAGGGTTACAAAATATTCAGATCACAGCCACCGACAATCTCAACGGCTTCACCCAAACAATCCGGTCTGTTTTTTCTAAATAGGCAACCCAGATTTGTGTCGTCCACCGCCGGGCGGCCCCGCAGATCCGGAAAAGTTGTAAGTATATGGTCTGGAAAGATAAAAAGGAATTCAGCCGCGATTATATCTGCACTGGCCTGCTCCATGATCCGAAGCATACTTTTTTCGTCGCGGTCTTCAAACGGATATTCGTTGATCCGGCGGGCTGTCATGCACCAGGAGCACCGAAAGTGGTTTAGCATTTAACTGGAAGTCCAAACGGATGTGTGCCGACAGCGTTCTTAAATAGGCCGCAGTCGTCACGGCTTCTTCCCATCCCAAAGTCGCAAAAAGAGAATCATTTCGCCGAACACATCTGCATTTAGCTGGGGAACAATTGCACTTTCTGCCAACTGTATACCAATTGTAAACCTTGTAGTACGCGCCGTTTACGTTTTGTACCCTCCTTTTTATTGCCGTCGCTTATTCTTCCACCTAAGTTTGCATTGTCTTCCGGAAAACGATTAATCAACCTGGAAATGAGCCATTTTTATCTATCAATATTCATTTATTAGTCATGGAAAAAACGATTGCAAAAAAACATTCATCAATTTTCGGCAATGCTTTGCTCGCCATCGCATTACTATTTTCAACATTTGCCGCAACGGCACAAAATAACTGGAATTTCCCGAGTGCCGAGACGTTTGAGCAACTTGCCGACGTAGCTTATGGAAATGGAAAGTATGTCCAGATCGGATCCAACGGACTCATCCGTACTTCTACCAACCGGGTCGTTTGGGAAACGCTGCAATCGGGCATAGACAATTACTCCCTAAACTCGATCGTTTTCGCCAACGGCAAATTTGTGATCGTTGGACAAGATGGCACTATCCTGACATCCTCGGATGGCTCTGTCTGGAACAAGCAGAATTCGGGAACGGATCAATCATTAAATGGCATCGCTTTTGGAAATGGTGTTTTTGTTGCCGTGGGCATAAACGGCACCATCGTTTCATCCCCGGATGGTAACAACTGGACAGGACGCCCGTCTGGGACCACGACGGATCTCAACGATGTGGCTTTTAGCGCAATTTCCTTTGTTGCCGTAGGGAATGGTGGTGAGATCAGAACTTCCAAGTTTGAAAACCTAGACATCTGGACACAAAGAGCTTCCGGAACAACCAATACGTTGGTAGCTGTCGCAGACGGTTTAGGTGCAACTTTTGTCGCAGTAGGTGCTAAGGGAACCATTGTTTTCACCAGTAATGCCTATAATTGGCAGGTTAAGGCGGGACCAGCCAATTCCGCAAAATTCTACTGGATGGGGGTTGCCGCTAATCCTGTTACAGGGGCATTTGTAGCGATCAACGACGGATATATGGTCGCCACATCTGCTGATGGAAGTTATTGGGGCAATGCACTGATTCATTCAGGAAGTGACGGCGTGACATTGCGGTTACGTTATCTTCAGAATCATTTCCTTGCAACCGGGGTGAATGGAAGAATGCGAGCTTCCTATGACAATGGTAAAACATGGAGCTCACCCGTTCCCAATTATGCAAGAATGAATATGAAAGGGGCCGCATTTGGCAATGGCCGGTTTGTAGCGGTGGGAAATGAGCCTTTAATAACCGGGGCTGGCAGTGCCGGCTACAGCAACCTGATCATCAATTCAACAGACGGCATTCATTTCAGTCCGTCCGAAACCAGTCATCTTGTGGGTGGTGCCAAAACGTTCAATGACGTCACATTTGGAAACTCAATGTTTGTAGCTGTGGGTGACGATGCGATCATCCAAACATCCACCGACGGCATTAAATGGAATTACAGCCACGTAATCTTTGGAAAAAAGCTTACAGGAGTGGCTTACGGAAACGGGCGGTTCGTGGCCGTGGGTTATGATGGACTGATACTTTGGTCTGTGGACGGCAAAACGTGGCAAAAAGCGAATTCGGCAGGAACAATTTCGTACAATGCCGTCGGTTTCACCAACGGACAATTTACACTGGTTGGCCGTGAAGGCGTACTCGCATCATCCGTAACCGGTATAAATTGGAATTTCAGACCAACCGGGACCAAAAACGAACTCCGGAGCGTAGCCTATGGAAACGGCAGATGGATAGCAGTCGGGACTTACAATACTGTAGTAACGTCGCTCAATGGCAGCACCTGGAAATCACAGCAATTTTCGCCTTCAAATGATCATTTCGATGACATCTGTTATGCAAACGGACAGTTTGTAGCGGTGACCATGTCCGGCAACGTTTATACCTCCATCAGTCCCAACTTTTGGGATAACGTTACAAACTATAAGACAAATAAAGTCCTGAATTCAATTACGTTTGGTAATGGCCAATTCTTTGCTGTGGGCATTTCAGGACTTTTGATGACATCCCCTTTCGCAGAAGCACCCGTACTTTCTGATCCGCCAAAGGCCATGAGATGTTCGGGGTGTCTTAATTCTGACGAAGAGGTGGAGAAGGTTTCGGAAAATGAAGTTGATTTTAATGTTACCACTTTTCCAAATCCGGTGGTGGACCATTTCGCCGTCGTTATTCAAGGTGCAGCGGGTGAAGAAGTCAGATTAACACTCATGGATTTATCCGGTCGCACGATTTCAGACAAAACAATGCATGCAGGTTCAGCAAAATTTCAGGAATCGATCACAATGGTCCAAAAGCAAACAGGTATGTATTTGCTGCGCGTGAGCACACATACGCAAATGCAGACGGTGAAGATTTTTAAACAATAGACTAGCAGTATTAGTGAACAATAAGTATGGATCGCCAATATTGTCCTGGCTTGCTTGCTAACCTATTGCCAGGGTCGGTCATCCAATTATTGTCTCCTACCAAAAAAACATATTCGTAAGTGCCTGGTTTTAGGCTAAGCTTACATTCCCATTGCCCGTCGGCGGTTTTTGTAAATGGATTTGCATGGGTGTCCCAATTATTGAATGAACCAACCAGGCTGATTTTCTGCGCGTATTCGAGAGAACTAATACGGAAAGTTACCTTGCCATCGGGCTGACTGGTGAAAAGCCCGGCAACCAGGTTACTTGGATTGATCGACAAGGCCCGCTTAAATAGTTGTCCGGCCATTTCCCGGTTTCCTAGCACAAGGTAGGCTTGGGCGAGACTGCTCAGCGCGCGGTCAGATTCAGGATAAGTGGATTGATTTAAAGCAAATATCTCCACTGCCTGATCCAGTTTACCCGAGTCCAATAAAGCAAATCCAAGTTCATCCAATTCGTTTTCACCGAAATCGTAGCCGCCTGGTTCCGCGTTCTTCAGGCGGTGGTATGTTGCAACGGCTTTTTTAGCGCCTTGTTTTGCCGCAATGGGTTCCAGTTTTTCTCTGATACTGAGCGGAAACAGACTCTTCATCTCAACTTGGTGCGCACCTTTCTTTAATTCATCGGTTAAAACAATCGTAACCGGCTGCTCGAAACGATGGCGCTGGAAAAGGGTGAATTTACATTGTGTCAAATTGGCTATCTGAGAATAGATCGTAGCATTATCGACGGAGTGCTGCGCGGTTTTGGCAAGGATTGTCTTAAACAACGCTTCCGTCACAGCCTGCCCGTCCAGCATTGCTTCCGCGGTGCGGTACCGATGACATTGGTTTTGTTCAGGCTTGTTATTGAGTAAACTAAAATTGGCGACAGCCTGGTAGGGCTTCATTTTGTCGGATTTGCGGATAATGTAGTTGGCGTGGATGATTGCATAATCGCCGATTGCATCGGCTACCAGTATCTGCGCGCGCTGCTGCCAGACGAGGTTATATCTTCCCAACAATTGCACAACTTCTTCGACAGTAGTGCATTCGGACAATGCTTTATCTACGAAATATCCTTTGAAATCCGGCTTCGAGGCGTCCCGCTTGATCGGGATTTCCGTCGGAAGTGCAGCAGCATCCCAGAACAACCCTTTTTCATTCATTCCGCCTTCCGGCAACTTTCGTTCTGCACCCCAGGTCACAAAGCCGTGTTGATGCTGGCGGGCGGGGTAGAACCATAAATTGCTTTTCAGGGAGGGCGATGCGTCTTCATTATTTCCCACTAGAACCGTTTTACCGTCCGAAGCAGTAAAGATGGTACAAGCGTACGTAGCCTGGTAGAAAAGACAGCAGGCCATCAAAAGCAAAGTAAACTTGCGAGCAAACATATCGGTCAATTTTTTTGATCAAATATCCAGCGGCATTTAACTGTCAGAATAAAGAAATCTGCGAATGCCGGATTTTTATCCGCAAGGTCATTTTTGCGGTTGCATGTAAATACGGCCTTGGCGGATGTTTTTAGGATCGTGCAGCTCGTTTTTGCTTGTTGGCGGATTTTCATTGTTACCAAACTTGAAATAAGTGTTATTTTGTAGTATGTTGTCGCGTCTTAAAAGCAGCCCGGTTTTGCGGATACATGTCCTTTTCTGGACGATGTTCATTTTCTTTGGGGTTGTTTTCAATGTGGCACTGCATAACCAGATGCGTGTTACCTTCCCTTTGTTCTGGTCCGACCTTGTTGACCCGCTAACACCAATCGGGTATGCACGGACGATACTGATGTGCTACCTGAGCCTTTGGATATTTGACCGCCTGCTGCGGCAGCATTTTCATGGACTGGCCGTGATCGTGTTATTGGGTCTAATTGCGTTGGATGTTCTTTTACGATATTGTATTGAACAGCTTTTCCTTGGACCGGTATTTGGCATATGGCAATATCCTGCCGGGATCAGGATCTGGGCTTATTTTGGAGAAACAGTCTTTTTTAGTGCCCTCGGTATTTTTTTATGTTTTCTATTAAAAACGATCAACGATTTTTTCCATCAGGAGACCCTACGGCATGAAAAGGTAACGATGGAGCTTGCCTATCTGAGGGCCCAGCTCAATCCACATTTTTTATTCAATACCATGAATAACCTGTACGGTTTGTCGCTGACTGAGCCGGCCCGGACGCCCGATGTGGTCCTCAGGTTAGGAGAAATGATGCGTTACATGCTCTACGAGTCCAATGAAACATATGTGCCGCTGACCAGGGAAATTGAGTATGTTATCGGATTTATCGAGCTCGAAAAGCTGCGTTATGCCCAGCAAACGAATGTCGATTTTATAGTTGGGGGAAATGTAAACGGTGTTTTGATAGCGCCTCTCCTGCTGATCTCATTCGTCGAAAATGCCTTCAAACATGGGCAGCTGCATGAAGCACAATTTCCAGTAAGGATTGAACTTTCCGTTTCGAAGGAAATATTGCATTTTGAAACACAAAACCGGTTAGTCACTCAGCAACATGATAGTTCCGGCAGGATCGGTCTAAGAAATGTCCGAAGACGTTTGTCCCTGCTTTATCCCGACAAACACTTATTACGCGTATGGCAAGAACAGGATACATTTCGTGTGAGGCTGGAAATCAATATAAACCAATCCAATTAACGCGCCGATGAACCGTTCCAGAAATTTTAAAGCCATGGCCATCGACGATGAACCGATCGCGTTGCGCGTGATCGAAACACATGCTCAAAAGATCAGTCAGCTTGATTTGGTACAGACGACTACCAATGCAGTCCAAGGCTTGCAATTTGCTTTGCAGCACGAGGTGGACATTATCTTCCTGGACATCCAGATGCCCGATCTGACCGGATTTCAATTGCTTAAACAGCTAAGTGATAAATCGAAAATAGTCCTTACCACGGCTTACCCGCAATATGCTTTGCAAGGTTACGAACACGACGTGATCGATTATCTGCTCAAACCCATATCATTTGACCGCTTCTTCCAGTCATTTCAAAAAGTGCAACGTCTGTTTCAGTTAAAAGCACCAGTTTCGAATGGCCAGGAAGGATTAGGTCCGGCTTCCACGCACGGGGTTATTTTTATAAAAACAGAACACAAACTCGTCAGGGTGAACCATGACGATGTATTCTATTTACAGGGTGGGAAGGATTACACAACGATTTTTACACGCACAGACAAGCTTCTGAGCCTTACTTCGCTGACAAAGTTTGAAGAAGCACTGCCCGCGCCTTTATTCCTGCGTGTGCACAAATCCTTTTTGGTGGCTGTTAACAAAATCCATTTCATTGAGCGCCAGCGGATCTTTATCGAAAACGCCGTGATCCCCATTGGCGACTCGTACAAAGATGCAGTCATACGCAATACCGGTATTTGACTGGTTTGTTAACTAAGCTTTTACCAAGAATAATGTTGGCTAGGGATAGTAATGCACATAACATCGGAATTATACATTTGCCTGGAACATATCAATGTATTTGCGAACGTAACTTCTGCAAAGGTAGATTGTCAGTTCCTCAACCTTAACGTATCTTAAAGATGGCTATGATGGATATCGAATATGTGACGATATACCCGTAACATTGCTACTTTAACCATGTTGACTTTTTCGCAGCGGAGGCTGCTGGACTAAACTTTTAGGCAGTATCAACTATATGCTTAAATTCCCGCTTGATAGCCAATTGAACAAGCGGGCCCAAATACGGTTATATGAATGCAGGCGTATTACGTAAATGTTCTGTTTTTTACTTATTGTTGCCCAATTTATTATTTGGGCTGGGCTGGTTTAGGCAGCCATATTCTGCCTTGCTTGCGATCGGGCTATCTTACTTACTTTTTTTAGAGTTCAAGAAGGAGGATTCAACGAATAAACTGACCGCTAAAAGCCTGGGATTCCTTTTTTTGTTTTCCCTGATATGCGTATTTTTTTGTGGAATTGACGCGTTTAGTAAACCATCGTTTGACTGGCTTGCTCATAATATAAAATTCTACGACCTATTCAAGAATGACTGGCCAATTTACTTTCCTGAGGTGGGCAGATATGCATGTTATTACTATGGATATTATCTCGTTCCTGCGCTGGTTTCCAAAATTTATGGGCAGTTGCTGCCCTCCGTGTTTATTTTATGGACATTTCTAGGCTTTTTTCTGGGTTTCGCGTGGATGCTTTTGCTTCTTGGTCAAAGCCGATTGATGCTGGTACTATTTCTGCTCATGCGCGGGATGGGCCAACTGGTATTCTCCGCCTTTAAGATCCTGAAAATATCACAGATCGAAGCACCAATATTTAATCCATCTATCAGATCTATTTTCGAACAGAGCGCTTTTGCTCCTCATCAGGTTATTCCTTCCTTGATCGGTTCAGGTATATTGGTATACGATTTTATGCACCGAAGAAAAATCGATGAGACCTTTTTCGTAGTGATACTGGTCTTTGTATGGGGTGTTTTTCCTGCACTTTCATTGCTTGCGGTCTTTGGGGCAATTTTTATCCATAAATATATACTGAATGACGGATGGAGAGCGATTGACAAACGGATGATCATAGCTTCATATCTTTTACCTGGATTGGTTTTTCTGCCTACATTAACGTATTTTCTTTCCTCTCAAACTCTGGCTATACAGGGTCTTCTTTGGCAATTCAAACCTGCGGGACATATTATATTAAGTTATGCAACAGGATTGCTATTAGACTTTGTTATATTTTATATTGTCATTATATCCTTCAATAGGATATTCAATATTTTTCCCACATGGTTTGTCAACACAATTTTTGGGTTACTGTTCGCATTGTCCCTCTACCGAATGGGTATATACAATGACCTGTTCTTCAGGGGGTCTATTCCTCTATGCATCATTTTGTACATCGGGGTTTTGAAGGGAGCCGAAGCTGCGATTAGAACCAAGGAATGGCCAACTCAGAAGCTTTTTTATATGGCTGCTTGCTTACTGTTGTTTTTAACGATAAGCCTTGTATACGTCAAATCGAATCTTTTAAGGGAAAACAAAATTGCGATGTGGACAAACTCAGAAAAGGTGCAATACAGGGAATATCCTTATACGGAATATGATAATATCTATCAGGGCTTGCTCAACGGATACGGGGATCCCGAAGGAGCAAAACAGTATTTAGGTTCTCAAAACTCGGTTTATGAGAAATATCTTAGTAGGTAGCATTAAAAAGGGTCGTAAGACGCTTCCTGGCTGGTGGAAAGCCTAACTCAGAATTGCAGTGGAGTTGCTATGGATCCTGAGGGGGCATTGTTTTTCCAGCATTTTATTATCTTGCTAAAAATTAACTTGTTAGTATGAAAAAGCTGATCCGTTGGACCTTGATCATCCTATTTTGCCCGTTCTACTTTGTAGGCAAATGCGGTGGCCGGAGAATCGTATATACCAAATAATATCCGAATAATCGGTCATACGATATTCTAGGAGTCCTGGTTTTGCAGGGGGTTACTCCGAGCTATGCCTGTTCTGACTTTTGATTCAGCTTTCAATATGTGTCATTATGGCAAATATGTCAAGGCTGAGGTACGCTAATTATGGTTTATGCAACAGCCGCGAGGGTTTACGTAAAAATGCCAATTCTGCGACGGGAAATCAAAACAGAGCACCTTCATCACTGGAAATGGAAGGCGGGCTGTAGGTATCCGTGGAATCATTTGAAACTTCCTCACATGCAATCGTGAAATTGGTGGGTTTAGTAAAGGCCGCCTTTCGATACTGTTCCAGCGTGCCGTCGTTATATACATTTCTCATATAAAGCCCCCAAGCCGGTAATGCTGCGTGCCCCCCTTGACCAAGATCCATCGTTCTAAAATGAATTTGCATATCTTCACCACCAACCCAAATCCCTGAAACCAGGTTTTGCGTCATACCCATGAACCATGCATCCGAATGGTTTTGTGTAGTCCCGGTTTTTGCTGCAATTTCGTTTCCTTGTGTAACACCATAAGACCGCAGGCGACCAGCAGTCCCACCAGGGTCTTCAACAGCACCGCGCATTAAATAAAGCATGTTATAGGCCATCACGTCACTCAACTCCTGGTTTTGCTTCGGATGGAATTCTTGCAAAACATTTCCGTTCCTGTCTTCGATCCGTAAAATGGCGAGCGGCTCGGTGCGGTAACCTCCATTGGCAAAAGAGCAGTAGGCATTGACCATTTCATATACCGACACGGAACTGATACCGAGGCAAAGTGAAGGCACTTCATCCAGCTGGCTGGTAATACCTAATTTGTGCGCGTAATCGGCGACAGTATTCGGCTTCACCATTTGAATAATATTGGCACTGATCGAATTTACAGATTGCCCAAGCGCCTGCCGAAGTGTAAGTGATCGATATGTATATTGGCTTGAAGGTGGGTTCCAGTTTCCTTCGACGGGCTGATCCGTAATACGATCGCAAGGTGTCAGGTAGTTTTTTTGCAATGCCGAAACGTATACGAACGGCTTGAAAGTCGAGCCTGGTTGCCTGCGGCCTTGTTTGACGTGATCATATTTAAAGTATTTAAAATCAACCCCGCCAACCCATGCTTTTATGTGTCCGTTACGCGGGTCCATGGACATCATTCCGGCGTGCAGAAAACGCTTGTAATATCGAATTGAATCGATTGGGCTCATGAGCATTTCCTTTTCTCCATCGTACGAAAAGACTTTCATTTTATATGGTTTACGCATTACCTTCCAGGCTTCCGCTTTCCCCAATTCATTTTTCAAGGCGATGAACTGAGGGAGCGACTCGACTGCCTTTTCTATAAATCCAGGTACTTCACGTCCAGTGGGATAAGCCCATGGATTGCGACCTTTCCAATGGGCATCGAACAGTCGTTGCTGCTCGCGCATGTGCTCTCGCATTGCAGCCTCCATGTATTTTTGCAAACGGGAATCAATGGTCGTATAAATGTGAAGGCCACTGGTCTTCAAATCCAGATCCGTATCGTTTTCCTCATTGTACTTTGTAAGCCAGGCTTGCAGATAACCGCGCATGGATTCCTGAAAATAGGGAGCTGACCCTGTATTGGGCCCATCTAATTGGAATTTGAGATCTAAGGGTCTCTTCTGGAATGCAGTGTATTCTTTGTTTGTCAAATAATTATATTTCACCATTTGTGACATCACTACATTCCTGCGTCTGGTTGCATTTGCCGGTCGCCTCCGAGGGTTGTGTAAAGATGGATTTTGCAGCATTCCAACCAGAAGGGCCGCCTCGGGAACTGTCAAATCGAATGGTTCTTTGCCGAAGTAACTTTTCGATGCGACTTTAATTCCGTACGTATTATTCCCGAACGAAACCGTGTTCAGGTACATCATCATGATTTCATTTTTGGTGTACTTCCGCTCCAAAATCACTGCTAACATCCATTCTTTGGCCTTCATTATCACAGTGCTAACCAAAGGAACTTTACCAAGGACGCCACGGTATTTCTTAGACCGGGTTTCAAAGAGATTTTTGGCAACCTGTTGCGTAATTGTACTGCCCCCACCTGAACTTGAATTGCCTGTAAAAACGCCTTTGGCTACGCGCAACATGCTACGTCCATCAATTCCGGAGTGATTTGTAAATCGCGCATCTTCGGTGGCTACCAGTGCATGAATTAGATTGGGGGAGAGCTGGTCAAAATCAATCCGTATCCGGTTCTCGGAATAATACTTTCCGAGTGACTTGCCGTCTTCCGAAATTAGTTCTGACGCCAATTCACTTTGCGGATTTTCGAGCATGGCCAAATCGGGCATGCCGCCAAACAGCCAAAGAAGATTAACCCTAACTGCGATGATCAGGAAGACGAGAAGGCCGATGGATATGCCGGTAATTTTCCAGATCCCTATGATTGTGCGTCTGTATTTGCCTGGTTGAAATGCGATCATGTCAAAATAATCTAAAACGAATGTTAAAAGTTAGACGGGAATGCCCACCCACATATGAACATACTAAATAAGCATTACAGTCACTTTTGTGCGGCATTGGCTCTCATAACCGTAATAATTGCTTTAAGCGGTCATAAAATCCAGTATCGGCAAAAGTGAATCTTTTATGCAAAATGTAGTTACTAATGAAACTTGCTCCCATTGCAACGTTCTGCGAACCCAGTTTATTTATATCTATCAACTTATGTGAATACGGTATTTTTCTTTTAAGGTCGCCAAGTATATCAACTGAGAGTTGAAAGAGGGTTGAAGCTCCGTAAACAGTAATCAGGCAGGAAATAATCGCTACTAGGGAGAATTTTACGACTTGCCGTCTTGACTGAGTAGCGTTTTTTGTATTGAATGCAAACAACTTTGTTAGAAAGAAACCAGACACAAAGGCTACTCCGTATCCTATAAAAAGCGCTTGCTGATATGATAAGGCAAACCAATCTTGCAGTATACTTCCCGCTAAAAGCTGAATGAGAAATCCAATGCCGGCGACAATAAAGTAGGCAATTAGATCTCGGGGATTAAAAAGGTCGTTCTGCATGCATTGTGCCGTTATAAGTTGTTGACGTATAAGAAGTAGGTATCATAAAGCTGGAAAACAAGCGTATGGCCCCCAAATAACAGTCCTGCCTTCAATGTAATGACTATCAACGGCAATAAGCATTTATTCATACGATAAAGCCGACGCATTTACGCCAAATTCTTTCTTGAATGAAGTGGAAAAATCTGGGCAGTTTCAAATGCCACCGAAATGTCCCGCAAGTCATTTTCTAGACTTTGCCCTGATGGCTATTTGCATTAATGCTTTGTCGTGATGGTTTTTTAAAATGCATACATTATCGAAGATCATTACGGCTCCGTTTTCTGGCGTATAGGCAGGCCAGTTTGGCAATAGATTGTGGTTGGGATTGCCGGTTCTGGCGAAATGCACCCAGGCCTGGCTTATTCTTTCGGCGAGGATGTAAGCCTCTTTTCCTCCACCGGTCATTTGTTCGCACAGGGCAATGTTGTCAAAAACAAAGGGTAGATCCATGCAGTGAACCGCCCCGAGCGAGTTATCCATAACCGGCGACTGCCAGGTGAAAAGGTAAGTATAAACCGGCGCATCGCCAGCCGTATACTTCTGGTTCGCGAAATGAATCACCAAAGGTCGGTAAAGCAGATCCACGTCGATCAACTCGGAAGCCTTTTTTGCCTCTGGATAAGCTTTCTGCAAAGCGTTTTTGTAGGCGGCCTTTTGATCACCATATTTTTCCTGCAACATGAATTGCGCATCCTCTTCAGTGACTTTTCTGAGATCCATTTCAAAGGGCACAAACTCGTTTTTTACAGACCCAACCAATAACGGAATGACAGCAGAAAACGCATTTGCTGCCGGACTGCCTATTTGATAAGGCAGAAAATCATCCATAACCGGATTCCATTCCAAACCAAGCGCCGGAACCTCATCCGGTTGCATACTTGCTTGCACTTTTTCCAACGCCTTTGTTCCGGCGTTCGCAAGTTGTTCATAAGGCATAGTTTCTAACGCTTGGACTTGTCCGGGGCCAAGTTTTAGTTCTTCCAGCAAGGCGGTGGAGACTTTTTGAGAAATATGCTTATCAGTAAAATGATTCGGATAAGTCCCGCTCTGGACAATGGCTTTATGAAATAATCCCTTCGCCGAAGGCGCATTCATCAAACACATAACCTTGGAACCACCCCCTGACTGTCCGAAAATTGTTACATTACCAGGATCTCCGCCAAAATTGGCAATGTTTTCATGAAGCCATTCCAATGCCATGACCATATCAACAGCCCCGACGTTGGCCGAATGCTTGTATTTTGTGCCATAGGCAGACAGATCAAGAAACCCCAGCACATTAAGCCGGTGATTGAGACTTACAAGCACAACCTCCCCATTTTGCGCGAGATTCTCACCATCCTGTGACGGAAATTCAATAGCTGAGCCATTTGCAAAACCACCGCCATGCAGCCAGACCATCACCGGCATTTTCGCATGAACAGCCGTGTTTGTGCTCCATAAATTCAATGTAAGGCATTGTTCATCAACACGATAGCCCCTATTGGGCTGGAAGGCGAATTCTAGTTCGTCCGAGAATTCGGGAGCTTGAGTCGTCGGGCAGGTTGGGCCGTAACACAGGCAGCTTCGGATTCCTTCCCAGGCCACCGGTTTTTCAGCCGGCATAAACCTTCTTGCCTCGCCATATGGAATTCCTTTGAATGTATGAATGTCACGGTGAATATAACCACGGATCTTGCCGCTGGAAGTCTGTACAACAACGGTGCTGGAATCCGCAATGATCGGCGTTTTGTGCTGAGATTTGGGTTGTGTTGACATGAATTAAGAATCGAAAGGGATTTAGTCAGGACGCTTCATTGCCTTCATAAGGAATTTCAAAGATAGCCGTTGAACAACAGCATTCAGGTTCTCCGTTCCATGTAACCCGCCAGGACTGTCTTGCACAATTCGTTGTTCCGGTTTATACAATTTCGGGGTTTCCGTAAGGTCTAGTTTTGTTTAAAATTAAAATAAACAAATACGAAACCTCAGATATATGAATGCTTTTGAAAAATTTAACCAGCTCCACTACCAGCAGTCGCCATTGTTAATAGGCAACATTTGGGACGTCCAGAGCGCGAAGGTTTTCGAAGCGGCTGGTTATGCTGCCATTGGAACCTCGAGCCAGGCAGTTGCGGTTGCAAATGGTTATGAAGATGGAGAAAAATTGCCTTTCGAGACACTTCTGGCATTGGCGAAAAGAGTTGTTGAGGTTGTGAAAATCCCTCTAACCGTTGACATGGAAGGCGGTTACGACCGCAAAGTGAAAGGAATAACCCAAAATATTGACAGACTCCACGACATAGGCGTAGTGGGTATAAACTTAGAAGACACGGTTTCTGGGAAGAGCCGTGATCTATTGCCGGCTGAGGAATTTGGAGCATTGCTTTCGGAAGTGACGAATTTTATTGCTCAAAACAATTTGAAAATATTTGTCAATGTGCGTACTGACGGGTTCCTGTTAGGTTTACCGAATGCGCTTGAAGAGACATTGAAGCGGATCAGGATTTACGAAGAGGCAAGCGCGTCAGGTATTTTTGTACCATGTATTACGGCCAAAGAGGATATCAAGGCAATCGTTAATGAAACGAAACTCCCCCTTAATGTCATGTGCATGCCAAACCTGCCCGATTTCCGAACATTAGGACAATTGGGCGTAAAGAGAATCAGCATTGGGCCATTCCTTTTCAACAGGATTTACAGCGACGCTGAAAAGGTGGCCGATGCCATCCGCAGCGAGCAAAGTTTCAGCCCCATATTTTCTTGATTTCCACTATTTATTTCAACCACTTAAAATTTTCTATAAATGATCTTACCTAAAAGAGCAGAAGATGCCACGCAGCACTTGCAGCGGCCAACAACAAAGATCTTGATAACGTGCTGATTATGTATGATTTGTCCGGCGGGCCGTACTATTTTTGCTGATATTATGTTACCTAGTGATCAACGCCGAAAGGTTTTTTATTTTGAAGTATGGAATTCAAGCAGTTTTTTCCGTCGGATATTTTAAAGCCTTATGTAGGGCATTACTATCTTTTTGAGTCGGATTCGGATGCTGAGTTTGTGGATACAGTATTTCCAAGCGGGGATATGGAGATGATTTTTAATCTGGGCGGCGGCGTTTGGGAAACTTCCGTGGATGATGAATTTCGCATTAATCCTAAGATTGAATTGTGGGGCCAAGTTACAAAACCGTTACAAATCCGTTCGAAAGGAAAGCATTCGATGCTGGGAATCAGGTTTTTCACGCATTCAGCCGCTTATTTTTTGAATGAAGAAATGGGTGTTTTCAATGATCAGGTTTTGGATCTGGCCTATATCATCGGTGATCCGGTCAAAATATTGCATGCACAGATGTTGGAAACCGCAGATATCAAAAGCAAAATCGGTCTTATAGAAGATTTTCTTATCCGGAAGCTTATTAGCAACGAACGGAAAACAGATAAAATAGAAAAGGTTGGGAGCATTTTACGGACAATAAAAAATAATTATTCAGACACGAATTTGAGCCTGGTTGCCTCCAAATACAATGTTACGCCTCGCTATATGCATAAGCTCATCCAGCAGTGTACAGGGCTGTCCCCCAAGTCGTTCAACAAGATCAGCAGGTTTCAGCTGAGCCTTAAAATGCTGTCGGCCAAAGCACAACCCCTTACTTCCATTGCTTACGATTGCGGCTATTTTGACCAGTCGCATTTCATCCGTGATTTCAAATCATTCACCGGCCAGACACCCTCTGCGTATATGGAAAATATGACGCCGGTTAACAACTTATTGCTTCAATAATTTAAGAGTTCGGGGTTGCATCCCACCTTCTCAAACACAACCGGTTCCAGCGCTATTGATCTTTTGTTTATTAACTTTTACTTTTAAATTTCTATTCATTGCCCATCCGAGCGGAACAAGTAATGAGTTCTAGCCCTGTAACACCATGAAAATCATACTATCTCTGTTTTTTGCTTGTACAACTTTCCTATGCCATGCGCAGAATAATAGCATTAAAAAAGAAAAATGGCATTGGGATAACCCTTCCAGACAGGATACAAGCGCTGGATATGTGCAAGTTCTAAAAGTAGACAACATGCTGTACATCTCTGGCGCCGTGACAAAAGAAGTTACACCAGAAGGGATACGACAAGTTTATAATGCTTTGGAAAAGTCGTTAAAAAGCTTTGGCGCAACTTTTCAAAACGTAGTAAAAGAAAACTTATATACTACTGACATTGAAGCAATGAAGAAACACAACTCTATAAGGAAAGCATTTTATAACGGAGATTTTCCAGCGGCAACTTGGGTTCAAGTATCAAGACTTTACATGAGTGAAGCGAAATTGGAAGTTGAGTTAACTGCACATCTGCCAAAATGAGAATGGGCGCTCCGACGATAACAACCGTGTCCCCTTCGATATATTGCCTTGATTAGTTCCGCATTGCATCGGAGCCCATCTACTATTGCTTTGAATTCCTTTTCAAAGCCAACCATTTACTGATCAAGCATATCCAACAATCTACGCTTGCTAAATAAAACCGCCGTTAGCACAAATTAATTCTCCACGGTTGTCGCTTTGCATTAGTTTCGGGTAAACATATAAACTAATAGAAATGAAACCGTTAAACTATTTTAGCTTACTATTATTGATATGGCTTGCTTGTCCGTGCCTGGCTCAGGAAAAGCGCTGGACAGAGAAGGACCGTCAGTTTACCATCGACCAATTCAATCGGACCCGTGATGAATTGGTCAAAGAGACGGAAAATCTGACACCCGATCAATGGGCATTTCGTGAATCGGCTGATCGTTGGTCCATCGGAGAAATTGTGGAGCATCTTGCGTTGTGGGAGATCATTTGGGCGCGGGAAATCAGTATGGGCTCGCGTAGCAAGCCGCAACCGGAATTAAACGAATCAACCAGGCCCGACAGCTACTACTCGGATTTTATTATGGAAACTAATCCTCACGCAGCAGCAGATATCGCCATTCCGACAGGTTTTATTAAAGGAAAGGACAATCTTACATTCTTTCTGAGTCGCCGTGAGCAGAACCTTGCCTTTCTAAAAAAGACTGATGCAGATATGAGAGCACACTTTGAGCTCACTGCTACGCCGAACCCAAGAAATATGCACCAGGTTTACATCTATCAATGGGGGCATGTCGACAGGCATTTAAGGCAGATACGAAAAGTTAAAGCGGACAAAAACTTTCCAAAATAAGTCCAGCGTAGAGATTACCGGCTGCACCAGTCTGACTTACTGCACTGGTGTGCCGGTAAACTCTTTAATCGCCAGGGGACGATTTTTGCCTGGTAAAGTCCTCGGGTTCATACCAGATTTTCTTCGATAATAGCTCCAACCAAAACAGCATTGCCATCCGGGAATGCTGATATTTTTATCCAAAAACATACTAACTAGTATGTTTTTGGATATCTTTGCATTTCAACAAAAATGACAATGCATCAAACGCTTCTGACATTACATTCCGTTAACAGATGGCTCGTTTTACTTAGCCTCCTGTTCACAATTGCCATCTGCTGGAATGGCTACCGGTCAAGGAAAAAATTTTCCGGCTTCGACAATACTGTCAGGCACGTTACAGCAACGATATCTCATGTACAATTACTGCTCGGCCTTTATCTGTATATGATAAGCCCTATAGTCAAGTTCAATGTTGCAGAAGGAGAGGACGCGGGACTTGTCAGCGAGCACCTGTTTTTTCGTCTTATCCACATTTCCCTGATGGTTGTCTCTGTCCTGATCATCACAATAGGATCCGCCAAAGCGAAGCGGGCAGCGAATGACCATTTGAAATTTAAGACAGTACTGATATGGTTCTCCATTGCACTGCTGATCATACTTATCGCCATCCCATGGCCTTTCTCGCCATTGGTCGGCAGGCCCTATTTCAGAACGTTTTAAATTAAAATCTTTTATGTTACATCTGTTCAAAACTCCTATAGGCCGTTTACGAATCATCGGGTTCTTAGAGGGAATCTCTCTGATCCTTTTGGTATTTATAGCCGTACCATTGAAATATTGGGCGGATCAGCCTGCATTAGTAAAGCTGATAGGACCCATTCATGGCTTACTCTTTACACTGTTTGTATTTATGACGCTAAGTGTAGGAGTAACCTACCGCTGGAAGTTTTCCGAAACATCATGGAAAGTTTTGCTCGCCTGCATCATTCCTTTCGGGACTTTTTACATCGATAAGCATATTCTAAAACCGCAGGAAACTGTTAGCGAAAGTCAGGATGGCTGAAAAATTAAGATGGAGCGTAACTGGGCAGATAAGATCGGTTCTCTCTGTTTACGTATCACTGATCGCGGCTGTGCTTTATGCAGCCAGCTGTAATTCTGACACGGAGACTATTGCTAACAATATTTCTTTTCATGATAAACTCTCAGAATACGGGCTGTTTAAATCCGGCATGTCAGAACTAAACCCTGAAAAAGGGGTAGAAATGTTTGATATTGCTTCACCGCTGTTCACGGATTATGCTGAAAAACAGAGGCTGATCAAGATACCAGATGGACAAAAAGCGACCATTGACGGTAATGGATTGCCCCTATTTCCGGATGGGACGATCATTGCAAAGACGTTTTATTATTCCAAATCCGGGAACAAAAAGAGGCGCATTTTGGAAACCCGTTTGCTCATTCTTAAACACGGAAAATGGAATGCGGCGACGTATCAGTGGAATGTAATGCAAACAAATGCAAATTTGCTCACCAGTGGAGCTGTTGTTCCCATTGCTTTCGAGTACCATTCCGGAATACAGCGAAAGTTAGCATACAAGATTCCATCGCAAAATGATTGCAGTTCCTGTCACCGATCCGGTGACCAGTTGAGCCCTATCGGCCCAAAAGCCCGAAATCTGAATATGACGGTAACCGCTGAAGGAAAGCGTCAGAACCAATTGGATTATTTTATAAAAAAAGGGATATTTAATCCTGCGGATCTCATAGCGATTGGCGCATTGCCCAGCTATAAGGACACCACTCTGGACGTGGCCATGCGTGCCAGGGCTTATTTTGATATAAATTGCGCCCATTGTCACCAGCCAGCGGGCGCGGCCTCACAGACCTCATTGAACCTGGGTTATTCCACCTCATTCGAAGAGACCGGAATAGATTTTAACAAGCAGAACATTCTGATCAGGATGAGTACAATGGGAGCGTACCACATGCCCAAAATAGGCACTACGGTCCTTGATGACGAAGGAGTCCAACTGGTGAAAACGTATATAAAAGGTCTTGACAGCCATCTAAATCAATGATGGAAATCAACGTTAGAGAGCTGTCGGGTATGGCATTGAGAAATTCTCCGATAAATAGATCAAAAACCTGTAGGTGATTTTTAAATATCATGAAAAAGGCTGAGGCAACGAGATTAAAGATTCTGGAAAAGGCGTTTGATCTGATTTATGCCAAAGGTTATCAGACAACGAGTGTAGACGATATCATCGCCACCACCGAAGTGACCAAAGGTGCTTTTTATTATCATTTCAAAAATAAAGACGAAATGGGAATATCGATCATCAATGAGCTTATGAAGCCTTCTTTAACAAAAGGATTTATAGATCCCTTGCTAAACGAAAATGATCCCGTAGAGGGCATTTACAAACTGGTGTATAATCTGCTCATGAAGAATGACTTCCTTAAAGTTGAATACGGGTGCCCGGTTTCTAATCTGACTCATGAGATGACTCCCTGGAATACCGATTTTAACAATGCATTGGATGAGCTGACCCAGCAATGGATAAAGACAATGGCCGAATCGGTTGAAAGAGGAAAGAAGAATGGTTTTATACGTGCAGATGTGAATTCGATGCAGGTCACAATGTTTGTGATGTCGGGCTACTGGGGAATTCGCAACTTCGGCAAGTTAGCGAACAGCAAAAAGATTTATTTGCCCTTTTTAAAGGAACTCAAAAAGTATTTTGAAACGCTGCGCTGACGCTGTTTGGACTGTGGAAGTGGAGCCAACGGCTTTTCTATAAAATGGACATGCACGTGCTCAGGTATCATACAATTATTCCGGCTGCCCAATCCAGAAATTGCAGATTGACTGAAAGGTGTTCCGAAGAACAGAAAAATTCAGAGGTTTAAAGACAACCGCATTTGCCCCAGCCTGATAGCACTGCCGAATCTGAAGCGGTGAAATATCACTTGTCATGATTATGATAGGAATGTCATTGATCTGGGAGCAGTTTGCCAGAGGTGGTTGCCGTAATAATCTGAGCAATTCGATGCCATTCATTTCGGGCATATTGTAATCCAAAACGAGCAAGTCGGGAAATCCTTCTCTTTGTCCGGACCGGCTTAATTGCTGCATATGTTTATGAAGTGAGCGGCCACTTTCAAAAAACTTTACCAGATAAGGCTTATCCAGGTCTTTAATCAATTTATAGAGCAGAAATTGATGATCCGAGTTGTCATCAACGATATATAACTCCATAGTTCATAATCGAAATTTGATATAATAGTCCTTCAATAACAGCATTGTGGATTAAAATCGTACCAAACCTCACCGTTGTCACCACAAATAAATTAATACAGCCATAGGTGTGCACACATGCAAAAAAATAATGTTAAGCTTGCGCATATGCTGATACGGCTACAAATTTTGCTTTCAACCAGCTAATCAATATTTCAAAAACTAATTACGCATGGAATCACTTCAGCGCATTGATTTACATGAGACTAGCAAGGCCGTAGCAGGAAGCTATGCAAATGTGCCGCTCAATCTGGTCAATGACCACATTATCAGGATCAGCATAATGACTGAGCCATTTTATTGGCATTATCACCCCAATTCAGACGAAAGCTTCCTGTGCTTAGAAGGCGTGCTAGTGATAGATCTTGAAGGTGAATCCATTGAACTCCATCCCGGCCAGCTTTTCACAATTCCCAGGAATGTACTGCACAAAACAAGTCCGAAAGGCGGAAGATCCGTAAATCTGACATTTGAGTTGGAAGGGATGGAAACGGTTCGGAATGTGCTGTGAATCAGCATAAAATAGTCGCTTTGCCGGGGCAATTTGAACAACGCGCGTCGTATTAATTAGAGCCAAAGAAATCACGTAATCCAGCAAATTTAGCTGATTTTAATATTCGTGAACGTTCTTTCGTTTGCATTTAAGCGTATATCTTGTAATATTTATTTGATAGGATGCGTGCTTGCCAAAAAATTCCCTGAAATGAGATTCATAATCGTTTGCGCGCTGTTCACGATGTTTGTTATAAAGCCTGCCTCCGGCCAGGTGGGGATGATCCGAAAGTTGCAACAATCACTTCCGCAGATCACGGACAGCGTTCGCTATGTGGATGCTGTTAATAAAATGTCATTGCTCTTCTACGAACAAAATGCCGACAGCACTTTCTACTATGCACTTCGCGCGCGCGAGGTTGCAACGCGGTTGGATTATGCGAAAGGGATTGCCGATGCGACCAATAATCTGGGGATTGTGTTCGATATAAAAGGCAATGTGCAGCTCGCGCTTCGCTATTATAATGATGCTTACAACAGATATGTCGCAATCGGTGATTCGTCCAACATTGTTCAAACCCTCATGAACATTGCCATGGTTTACACCGTTACAGGCAAAAACCAGAAGTCTATCGCCAACTACAAACAGGCTCTGGAAATTGGGAACCGCATTGCTCATGACTCTATCACGGCGCTTGCGATATACAATTACATGTTGACTTATCCCGCTGAATTTAAGGGTGCTGTAAGAGATAAAAACATTCAACGGGCGAGCGACATTGCCAGGAAATACAAGGACAGGCGCATGCAACTTGCGATCGAACAGTTGCAGGCTGCGGATTATCTGGCTGACAACAAGAGAGAAAAGGGTATCCAATTGTTAAAGCAGACATTGAATAAAAGTCTGGATATGGAGCTGTATTTTTTCAGTATGGACTTACTGATTAACCTCGGCGACCAGCATCTTCCCATTCTCCCGGATACTGCAATTGCTTATTACGAGCAGGCATTACAGCTCGCTGAACAGAAGGGTTACCGCTTATATTCCAGGGATTTAGCAAGGAAAATGTATGACTTTTACACAGAACGGAATGACAAACCGCAAGCCTACAAATACGCGCAGAAACTGATCCGGCTTGTTGAAGAGCAGATTGAAATAGATAAAGTTTCGGGCATCGATTACATTGAGTATGCGGTGAAGGACCAGGAATTGAGGTCGGAGCAGGTTAAGGTGGCCTATAACAAGCGGTTTTTATGGCTGGCAGTCGCCATATGCGCACTTACAATCCTGAGCATTGCGTTTTTGCTGCGGACCTGGTTAATGACAAAGCGCACAAATGAAGTGTTGCGCATCCAGTTCCGGCAGCTCGAAACGACGATGGAAGCGCTGGAAACAACGAATGAAAATTATGCGCGCGTGATAAAAATCGTTGCCCACGATCTGAGAAATCCAATCGGCGCGATCAATGCAATGAGTACGATGATGATTGATTACGAGACAGATCCGCAGGAAACGAAGGAATTGATTCAATTGATCAATGAGTCAAGTAAAAATTGCATGACCATGATCGGTGATCTGCTGGTAACGGATTTTGATCTGAAAGAATCGGAGTTGAACAAAGAGGAAATTGACCTTCCTGTTTTTCTGCAACAAGTGATTAAGCTTCTGATTTTTAGGGCAAAAGAAAAAAATCAGGAGCTGGTTTTATTTAACCCTGTTCATGCGACTATTCTGGCGGATAGCGACAAGCTTTCCCGCGTGCTTAGCAATCTGGTGATCAATGCCGTAAAATTTAGTCCGAAAGGCGGTTTGATAGAAGTCAGCACCTCGGAAACGGCAGGCGGAATTTTGATTGCCGTTAAGGATAATGGTCTTGGCATTCCGAAAGAATTTGAGAACAAAATTTTTGATCCGTTTACGTCGTCAAAACGCGCCGGAACGGCTGGTGAACAACCATTCGGCCTCGGCTTGTACATTAGCAAGCAAATCATTGAAGCGCATCATGGACGCATCTGGTTCGAAAGCGAGGCCGGGGTAACTACTACATTCTACATCCTGCTCCCCAGCAGCGTCATAGTAAACTCCGAGACAGAAGCTTAGCGGTCAGGCTTTTGCCATAAGCGGGTCGGTTGTGCTTTCTTTTCCGGTTTCAACATGGCCGGCAAACCTTTTCAACGTGTTACCGGACCCAATTTCTACATTGAAATCATACCAACCGTTGCTCTTGCCAAGCGCAATGGTTGTCCGCTGCGCTCCCGAAGAAGGCACCTTTATTTCAACTGGTCCCTGGCCATAGCTCATATCAACAACTTTCACGGTCAGCACCGATTTTTCGTGGTTTTCAACTTCAACCAGCACATCACCGGTTGGTTTTCCTTTTTTGTCTAAAACATAATTGCAGCCAACCTGAACATTAGGTTCCTGCGCGTTGCCCGCAAATTCCCTGAAAAACCCATTCGGGCCGTAAACACGCAAATGATAACGGCCTCCCTCAAATTCCTGCAATTTCCAGCTATCCATGAGTTTGTCACCCGCCCGAACCGCATAGTTCCAGACTTTCATAGGCTCATTCTGATAAGCATTCATGGCATAAACAATAAATGGTGACCCTGCTGATTTGTCGCCAAACACCTTATTACCTGCCTCAAATGTGATTTCAAATGTTTGCTTATCCGGGCCCAGTTTCCCGGCAACATGCAACTCGTAAGGAATTGCGCATGATTTTCGTGTGCCAGGCTCCTGTTTGGGCAAGCTCGCGGAGGTGTGAGGATTTTTATTGACTGCACTAATTTCAGCATCATTAAGCGCTTTGAAATTGGTCGGCGCCGCTTTGAATTGCGCCTTATGAATCGTTGTGACGATTTCATCACGATCAACCGGCGTCGGTTTCTTATAAGTGGAAGGGTCATATGGCTGGAAGACCGTGCTGATGTTGCCGCAAATCGTTCTCCTCCATTCAGAAATGTTGGTTTCCTTCACCTCTTTTTTTGCTTTATGACTCGCAAATTCCTCCAAAAATTGCAAAATAGAAGTGTGATCAAAAACCTGCGAATTCACTTTTCCGCCTCTCGACCAAGGTGAAGCGATCACCAGCGGAACGCGAAAGCCCAGTCCAATGGCTCCCTCACGTGCATTCGCCTTCGGCACCTGCGTCATATCCTGTTCCAACGTTACATATTCGGCTTCCAGGTCAATGCCCTTCGAAACTTTTCCGGTGTCGGTTTTAAGCGGGTTAGGGATTGAGAATGGCGGGATGTGGTCGTAATAGCCGTCATTTTCGTCATAGCAAAGTATGAAAATTGTTTTCTTCCAGACTTCCGGGTTTTTGGTAAGGATATCCAATGCTTCCGACACAAACCACGCCCCATACCAGGGCGCCGATGGGTGGTCGGAGAAGTTTTGCGGAGCCGTCAAATAGGAAACCGCAGGAAGCTTGCCTTCATTTACATCTTTCCTGAACTGGTAAAATATATCGCTTTTAGGGACGTCAACGGTTCTTTTCTCTGCGCCATCATTATAAGTGATCGAGCTAAGCCTCATGTAATCAGGATCATTCTGATTTGTCACAAATGCACGCTTATGAATTCCCTGCTCGATTACGGATAGTTTTTTGAAATTCTCTTCTGTGTAATAGGCAATTTCTGTCTCGTATTTTTCCAGCATCGCCCGCTTTCCCTCATTGGATTTGGCAAGCTTATCCTTTTCCTCCGCTGTGGAAGCAGTTAATGTCGGATCTGGTCCGGCCAGCTGCTTTCTGATTTTCTCACTTTCGAGTTGGATGAACCGGACATATTCTTTCGAAAATTTCACATTATACTGCGCGTGACGTTCCAGCGGGTTACAGCCAAAGTTGCCCAGCCAGGAACCTTGCTTGGGATTAAATTGCATGACAGCACTAATCTCATTTTGGTAAAAAGCCCAGGAAACGCCAGCTTCTTCCAGCCTTTCAGGAAACGTTTTCCATTTGACAGGCTTGTTATAAGAAAAATAACTGTTCCGAACTACGGCCAGAGAGTCCATGCTCGGTTTTTCTCTGATCGTGCCCGACCACAAATAATATCGGTTCGGGTGCGTGGGTGTCATGGACGAGCAGAAATTCTGATCACAAACCGTAAAAGCATCAGCTAATGCATAATAAAACGGAATGTCTTCACGGTCATAATGCCCCAAAGTCAGAGGCATTTCGGAATATTCTTTGCGTGTGGATCGCTTGGAAGTCAGCCATTTATCATATTTTCCGCCATTGTAGGCATCCACTTGCGACTCGCGCGAATGCGGCAGGTCGTGCATCCAGGTCGCTTTGGTGCCCTTCATGTCCAGCCGGAATGGAGCGTAGGTTTCTCCTTTGGAATCTGTTTGCAGCCAGACTTTGTTTTTATTGGGTAAATCAATGGCACGCGGATCGTTGAAACCTCTTACGCCTTGCAATTTTCCGTAACAATGGTCGAAAGAGCGGTTTTCCTGCATTAAAATCACAACATGTTCCGCATCCAGATAAGTGGAATTCGGTTCCGGGTTGATGGCCATTGCCTTCAATACCGACTCAGGAAAAAGTCCTGCCATACCAGCACCCCCTGATAGCATTGCCGCTTTTTTCAGAAATTCCCTTCTTGAATCCATCTAATTTCGAATTACCGTTGAAATAAATCAGTCTAATAACTCGAATAAAAGGGTGTTTCAAGAAAAATTACTGTTAACAATTTGTGATCAAGCATGTTGCGTTAGGAAACCAGGATACTACTTACCTGACATTCAGGAGTTTTATCACTTCGAGCTTCTTCCTGCGCGATATTTCCACCTCTGTGCCATCGCTTACCACAATGTATCCATGGTCATGGCTCATCTGCGAAATGTGTTTGGGATTCACCAAATGCGATTTGTGCGTTCGGATAAAACCAAATTCTTCCAGCATTTCATCAAAATACTTCAATGTCTTGCTGGTAACGATCGGTTTTTTGTGCGTGGTGTGGATAAATGTGTAGTTACCGTCTCCCTGCATACGTATGATCTGTTCCAATGTAAGAAACAGCACGCCATCTTTTGAAGGGACTGCAAGCCGGAAATCCTTGATTTCGCTTTTTCCAATGTTGTGGACCAGATTATCATACAGGATCAGATTGCTTTTAGCATCCACCTTCTGAATTTTCAGATATCGGTCCATGGCAAATCTCAGCTCATCAGGATCCACTGGTTTCAGCAGATAGTCCAGCGCGCTGAAACGGATCGCCTGAACGGCATATTGATTATAGGCAGTTGTAAAAATCACTTCAAACGCGGGATTTACCAGTGCTCGCAAAAAGTCAAAACCGTTTCGCTTGGGCATTTCCACATCCAGAAAAACGATCCCCGGGTTGTAATTACGCAAAATTTCAAGTGCCTGCTCTACTGATTCAGCCTGTCGGATTTCTGTAATTTCCTCAACAAAACTTTCGATGTAATATTTCAGCACGGTGCGTGCTTTGGGCTCGTCGTCAATAATCAGCGCTTTTATCATTGTCTTGCTTATACATTGTTGAGGTACGTTGATAATTCAATTTCAATCAGGGTTCCGCTGGCCGCACCATGGTCGTCGTAAAGGTCACTTATCGTGAGCAATGCATGGTTTCCTTGTTTGTTAAGCAGGTCGATACGGTCTTTTGTTATTCTTAAACCTTGTGATTCGTGGTGTTTGTATTTGACACTTTCGGCCTTTAATTCAAAAGATTTTTTCCTTCCAATGCCATTGTCCTGGATCCGGCAAAGGAAAATGTCCTCATTGACCAGTCTGAACTCGATAAGCAGCTTGCGCTCGCCATCCTTATGAAGTAATCCATGCCATAGCGCATTCTCCACATATGGTTGCAGAAGCATCGAAGGCAACGCAATATCCTCATCTTCCAGAGCAGGATCCATGAGGATTTCGTACGTAAAACTTTCCTCAAAACGCATCATTTCCAGTTCCAGGTAAAGTTCCAGGACCTGGCGCTCCTGAGAGATCGAAATCATTTCCTTCCCGGAGTTCTGCAGCACCATCCTGAAAAGCTTGGAAAATTTGTTCAGATACACGCTCGCCTGCGAATATTTTCCGGAAACGATGCACTCCTGAATGCTATTGAGGCAATTGAAGATAAAGTGCGGATTCATTTGCGCCCTTAACGCCATGAGCTGGCTCTCAGCAAGCATCTTGCTGATTTTCAGCAACATCAGCTCTTTTTGCTCACTCTGCGCTTTCTGCTGCTTACGTTGTCTGTACGCTTGGAAAGCAAAATACAGGATGCTGCCCGCGAGGATCAGGCATAGCAACCTGAACCACCAGGTTTGCCACCAGTTTGGCTTTACTATCACTTGCAGCTTTTGAATGTTGGTCATCCATCTACCAAATTCATCCGTACTCCGGACTTTGAAAAGATATTTTCCGGGTAAAAGATTCGTGTAAGTGGCAGTGATCGCCCTGCCTGCATTTACCCAGTTCTCATCAACATTTTCCAGTTGATAGCTATATTGCAATGCAGGAATATCGCGATGACTTAGGGATGCGTATTGAAAGGTGATAAAATCTTCATTAGGCGCGAGTTCCAAAATGCCTTCCTTCTCAAAACCGAGCTTTTCCTGTCCAAAAACTTTAATAGAGGTTATAAACGGAGGTTTTTTAACCGGCATGCCGGCAAAGCTAAACGGATCGATCAACAATATATGGTCCAGCATAACAGCATAAATTTTACCATTCGCGAACGTCAGGTTGTTGTAATAATCCTGTAATGTTTTGCCAAGATCAATTTCCACTTTTGTCACTGCGCGTGTATCCGGATTAAAAAACATAAGCCCCTCTCTGCTCGATCCCCAAACTGCTCCCCGCGAATCAATGGCAATGCTCGATAAATAGTCGTAAAACAATCCCGTTCTGCTGTCAATGCTATCCAGCGGAGTGCCGTTGCGATCTATTTTGATCAAGCCTTTGCCACTTACGGCAGCCCATATATCGCCTTTTTTATCCTCTGCCATCTTCAAAACCTGTACATTAGCCAGCCCTTTATCTGGCAAAATGGAGAAATGTTCTTTCTGATAGTCAAAGCGCAACAAGCCACTTCCGGGTAATGAGAATAGGATATCCTTATTACTCAATTGTACGGAACTCGGGCAACTCTTAAACGAAAATAATCCAAAACGGCTGTCAGTGCCGTCATAACGGGTCGTTTTCTTAGTTACCGGATCGTGTCTGTAAATCGCATCTTCCAGGATCTGGAACCATATATTTCCTTTATGGTCGGTAAAGACGAAATTCGCGTAACGGTTGGGTGTGTCTTTCTTAATGTCTTCAAATCGCACCAGCTTATCCGTTCCGTTCGGCAGCATGTGAACGCCATCATCTCCCACAAACCACCATGCATCTTTGGCCTTTGTGCACATGACGAAGCGGTTTCTGCGCAAATTTTCGTCCGTAACAACGTAGCGCCGGTAAGTGCGGTTATCCGTATGATACGCCACGATTCCATCTTCTTTACAGGCCATTACGAGATTTTTATCCACCGTGATAGAATTCGCGTGGGCAAAGCCAGTCTCCAGGAAAAATTTAAAATTAGGCAGCTGATATATTGCCTGCAGTGGATATTGCGACTGACTTTTGCTAACGCCGTTGATCGTCCCCAGCCAAACATTTCCTTCCTTATCCGTAATGGCATCCCGAAAGTGCCCATATCCAATGCAATAGGAAAGATTTTGGTCATATTCAATCTTCTTGATCTTCTGCCCGCGTTCCTTAAAATAAGCCGCAAACAGCCATGTCGAGATCCACAGCCTGTCTTTGTGATCAATGAACAACAAATTGATCCCGTCGCTGATCTTATTGCCATCGAGCTCATAAAAGCTCTGCACCGAACCCGTTTTGAAATTCCAGTAATTAAGTGTCAGGTTATCGTCGCAGCCATACCAGACATCACCTTTGCTGTCAACGGCCAGCGCATTTACGTAAGTCTGGTCAAGAATGGGCGAATGGAGCACATTGTTGTCCTTATGGTAAATCGTTCTTTTTTTGGTGTCGATAAAACAGGGCTTGCTTCCTAAGATCCAGAAGCCGTTTCGCGTCGTGTCCCAAACCATGCCCGAAAGGAAATATTCGGGCTGGCTGAAAATGTTCGCCACCGTCGGGACAAGTACAGAAAGCGGATTCAACTTTCCCTTTTCGTAAATATAGATCCGGTTTGAAGTGCCAATCCAAAGCCGCCCTGCATTGTCCGGTTTAATGGTAACAACTGTCTCTTTGTCCAAAGCAGAAAACCGGCTGTCTTTTGAAAAAGAACCTGAGCTGGCATTAAACAGCATAATGCCATCCAATAATCCCAAAATCAATGTGTCACCTTTGCCCAGTGGGTGAATTGCATTAATCAGCAGGTTTTTCTGTTTTGTACCATTCTTATATTGCTTGACAACGGCCCCGTCGTAGCGATTGAGACCATTATTTGTCCCGATCCACAAAAACCCCGTATCGTCTTTATACAGACATCGCACTTGTTTGGCGCTCAGGCCATCCTGCCACTTGATATTTTGAAAGATTGTTTGCCCAAAAAGCATGGCGGGGATTAACCAGAAAGCAAGTAAAAATGCGAATCGTTGACGCATGCTGGAAATGGATTATTTCTTTAAAACAAGATCGAAATGAAGTGAGGTGGTTGATTAACGATGGCTGGTATACTTACCGTTTGCCGTTAAATAGACCATACCTACCGTTCCCTCTTTGATTTTGACATTTCAAAACGGGAAAGCCAACTTTAATACTGCAAGAAAGGCAATTAGCCGTGAAAAATAATGGAACTATCCTAACCAACGTTCGTCATGATCAATATCAGTGCCCTGGCCTCCCGCATTACCAGGAATGCCAACTTCAAAAATGTACTTTGCAGTGAACCGGGATACCATGTCAGAAAGAACAACGTGTATTATTGCGGAAGTCTGGCAAGCCCCACATTTGATCTGGTTGCAGGTGCTGACGTCAAATCATTTCAAACATTGGATAACAAATTTTCCAAACTGCCGACGATCAGGCAATATGCGATCGACGAAAAGTTTGTTTATTATAAAGGGAAAGCCATTCCGGGCGCAGATCCATCCTCATTCGTTGTGCTCGGATATGCGTGCGGCAAAGATTGCAATCACATTTACACAGCTTATAAAATCGTCTCAGACGATCCCGATCACTTTGTTAAAATAGATAGGCATTTGTCAAAAGACAGCAAATGTATCTACTATGCTGATCGGGTTATTTCTTATGATGCTCCTCATTTTCAATTGCTTGCCAAAGTCGATGGCTTTACTTATTTCAAAGACGGGCACAGCATTTTTGTCAACGGCGTCCGGTTTGATCAGCCGGACGTCCTATCTTTCGAGCCATTGCGGCATGGTTACTCCAGAGATGCGGCGCATGTCTACTTATTAGGGCCTGCTTCGTTCAAAATAGTGGAAGGGGCCGATCCGGGAAGCTTTCAGGTGATCAACCAATATTACAGCCTCGACCAGAACCATGTTTACTGGCGCGGTGACCGCCTTACCGACTGTGAGCCATCCACTTATGAAGCGTTGAATTTTTGAACATTATTTCAAATCCGGCAAAGGACGGGACTATACACATAAGGCGCAGCAATGCGCCTTTTCTTTTGTAAAATATGTGCAAAGTTTCAAATCTTTTGAAGTAATATTTTACCCTTACTGACTTGTATATGAATACGATTCAGATCTAAACTCTTAACAAATGCTGGCTTACACACATGCAAAGAACGCAGGACGCGTTGCCGGGTTTCTGTGTTCCCTGCTGTTTTTATTCTTCCCCTATTTTGCCAGTGCCCAGGAGATTGAGATCCTGCTGAAAGGCGGGCACGTCATTGATCCCAAAAACAACATTGACGCCATAATGGACGTCGCAATCGACGGCGGAAAGATCGTCCGGGTAGCCAGTAACATTGCTGCTTCCGAAGCCAGAAAGACGGTTGATGTGAAAGGTTATTACGTCACGCCGGGGCTTATTGATATGCACGTGCACGTTTTTGCAGGCACTGCGCCCGACGCCTATATTGCCAATGCATCCACGAGCCTACCACCGGACGGCTTCACTTTTCGCGCCGGAATTACCACGGTCGTAGATGCCGGATCATCGGGCTGGCGCAACTTCCGGACTTTCAAAGCACAAACGATCGACAAGGCGCAAACGCGTGTTTTAGCATTGCTTAACATTGTGGGCACGGGTATGGCGAGCCGCTACGAAGAACAGGACCTTTCGGATATGAACCCGGTCATGACGGCCAATATGATCCAAAGGCTTTTTCCAAAAATAATCGTAGGCGTAAAAGCCGCGCATTACTGGGGGGACTATGCGCAGGTAAAAGCCGCTGTTGAGGCAGGGAAATTGGCCAATGTGCCTGTTATGGTTGATTTCGGCGAACACCAGCCGCCATTGTCCATTGAAAAATTGTTCAAAGAATATCTTCGCCCGGGCGACATTTTTACACACACGTACTCACACGGGCCTGCGAACCGGGAAACGGTTGTGGATGAAAATGGAAAAGTCAAGCCATTTGTTTTCGAAGCGCAGAAGAACGGGCTGATTTTCGATGTCGGGCACGGTGGCGGCGCATTTGCTTGGCGGCAGGCGATTCCGGCTATGCAGCAAGGATTTAAACCCAATGTGATCAGCACAGACTTGCATACGGACAGCATGAACGGCGGTATGAAGGGACTGGATAATGTGATTTCGAAATTTCTTAACATGGGCATGACGCTCCCCGACGCCATTCTGCGCGTAACATGGAACCCCGCACAAGTGATTAAGCGTCCGGATCTTGGCACATTATCGGTGGGTTCGGAAGCAGATGTCGCAGTTTTTAATTTAAGAAAAGGTGATTTCGGATTTCTGGACGCCCGCAAATTGAAAATAAAAGGCGATAGAAAACTGGAAGCCGAACTAACCATTCGCGCCGGGAAGATTGTGTGGGACCTCAATGGGATCAGTGCTGCCGGTTGGGAATCGGAAATGATGGCTAAATAGCGAACGGTGATGTTTTTAAAGAATATATACACTCTGGTTAATGCGTGCAAAATTCATTTTTGCCTGTCAGCTCTGCTGATTTTAAGCAGTAGCGTTTTCAGTCAAAAATACGACCTGCTCATTAAAGGCGGTCATGTTATTGATCCGGCCAATGGCATTGATAAAGTTATGGATGTTGCTGTCAGTAAAGGCATTATCGCAAAAGTAGCAGTCAAAATCGATGAAGCTGCGGAGAAAATTATCCAGGCAAAAGGCTTGTATGTGACACCTGGTTTCATTGATATGCACACCCACGTTTTTGTGGGGCCTAATGCAGGAACTTTTGCCAATGGCGTTAACAGCGTCTCTCCTGATGATTTTACGTTTCGTTCCGGGGTTACCACCGTTGTGGATGCGGGGACGTCGGGCTGGCGAAGCTTTCCCTTGTTTAAAAAGCAGGTCATAGATCAGTCTAAAACAAGAATTCTGGCTTTTGTCAACATTGCGGGAGACGGCATGACGGGTGACGGACACGAGCAAAATATAGAGGATATGGTCCCGGATTCCGCTTTGAGAATCATTAATAGATACTCTGAAACAATTGTCGGCGTTAAAATCGGACATTATAACGGAACGGACTGGACACCTTTTGACAATGCAATAAAACTCGCAAGGCAGGTTGAAAAGCCACTTTTTGTAGAATGTCATTTGCCTCAATATTCCTTTCAGGATCAGTTGGAGAAGCTCAGTCCGGGTGACATGATCACGCATACATTTGAAAACATAAAAGAGCGGATGCCCATTATTGGCGATGATGGAAAAGTCCGCCCATTTGTTTTGGAAGCGAAAAAACGAGGTGTTTTGTTTGATTTAGGGCACGGCGGGGCAGGCTTCTGGTTTGATCAGGCAGCTCCTGCGGTAAAGCAGGGATTTGCTCCCAATTCGTTCGGTACCGATTTGCACCGTTTCAGCATGAACTCGGCCATGAAAGATATGACGAATGTAATGTCAAAATTCATGGCACTGGGCTTGTCGCTGCATGATGTGGTACAAATCGCCACCTGGAATGCTGCCAAGGCCATTAACCACGAGTCATTAGGAAACATAAAAGCGGGTAATGTAGCCGATCTGGCGATTTTCAAAATCAGGGACGGCACATTTGGCTTTACGGATTCGGGTGGAAAAACAATATCCGGTTCCCGAAAGCTGGAAGTGGAAATGACAGTAAGGGAAGGGAAAATTGTGTGGGATTTAAATGGCCTGGGCGCTAGAAAAACAGATTTTTGACTATGATGAGATCCTTTTTTTATAAACAAAAGCGGACGCTTGCGCAACGCTATTTTTGCTTCGGCCTTATTGTAATGCTTTTCTCCGGCGCCCAAAAGCAAGAACCGCTTCCAAAAGGCGACCCGGATAACGGCGGACTGGCGACGCCGGAAGGTTTCGAAGCCCTTGTCGTGGCGGACAGCACCGGCCTGGCGCGACACATCGTGGTGAATGAAAACGGCGACATTTATGTAAAGCTGCGTTATTATGGAAAAGGCCAGCATGGCGGGACCGTAGCCCTGCGGGATACAAACCGAGACGGGAGAGCCGACATTATCAAAAATTTTGGCAATTACCCGGATCAAAGCAGCCTTGCAAACGGCATCACGATCCGCAAGGGATATTTATATTTCAGCTCTTCACTGTTTGTTTACCGAAGCAAACTGGTTCCCGGCCAGTTGCTGCCAGACAGCACCGTAGAGGTTATTTTAAAGGACGATCACGAGCACGGCACGCATTGGCACATCACCAAACCCATGGCTTTCGATGACAAGGGCAACATGTATGTGCCATTCGGAGCGCCTTCGGATGCTTGCCAGGATGTGGCCAACTCGCCGGGCGGCAAGCCGGGCACCACAGGTTTAACTCCCTGCCCGGATCTTGAAAAACATGGAGGTATATGGAAATTCAGTGCAGATAAGCTCAATCAGACACAGGCGGACGGAAGCCTTTTTGCGACTGGTTTGCGAAGTATTGTAGGCATGCGCTGGAACAATGCAGATCAAAACCTGTATGCAGTGGTGCACGGGCGGGATAACTTACGTCGGCTTTTTCCTGATATTTATTCGTCCTGGCAAAGTGCGGTGTTGCCGGCCGACGAATTTGTAAAAGTGACACAAGGAACAAACCTGGGGTGGCCTTACTATTATTTCGACCAGATGAAGGGCAAGAGAATTTTGAACCCGGAATATGGAGGGGATAGTAAAAAAGAGGGGGAAGGAGCCAAATACCAAAATCCAATTATTGGGTTTCCGGGGCATTGGGCGCCTAACGACATTTTGTTTTACACTGGAAATCAGTTTCCCGAGCGTTACAAAAACGGTGCATTTATCGCATTCCATGGCTCCACAAATCGTGCACCATATCCGCAAGCGGGCTTTTTCGTATGCTTTGTGCCTTGGGTCAATGGTAAATTTTCAGAAAAATGGGAGGTTTTTGCCGATGGTTTCGCTGGCATGGACCCCATCATTAATGTGAGCGACGCCAAAGCGCGGCCAATGGGGCTGGCACAAGGCCCAGACGGGTCCCTTTACATCACAGATTCGAAGAAAGGGAAAATCTGGAGGGTCATGTTCAAGGGTAATAAGCCATCATTCGGAACACCGCAACTCGCTGCTATGGAGAAACATAAGCTGCTGGGAAATATCAGGACGCCGGATGTGGTGAAGGACAATTTGGATAAGGAAACAAAACTAGCCGGTGAGAAAATTTACAGGACATACTGCACTCCCTGTCACCAATCCAATGGACTCGGAGACGGCAGCCGTTTTCCTCCATTAGTCAATTCCGAATGGGTTACGGAGGACAAAAGAAAGCTCATTCGCGCCGTAGCAAACGGGCTGGAAGGCCCCATAGAAGTGCTCGGAAAGCCATACAATGATCTTATGCCCAAGCACGATTTTATGTCACCCGAAGAAATGGCGCAATTGCTGACCTATGTAAGGCAGCAGTTCGGCAACATGCCCGATCGCGTTTCCGTCGATGAAGTGAACAGGGTTTTAAAAAAATAATTCGGCACCGATATCCTTATTGATCACTTTACGCCGGAATAATCCGTGTTATTCCTTACTTATATGGCGAATAATGTATCGAAATAGTCCTAGATCGGAGCATATTGAATGTTTACCGCTTCACCAAACAGCTCCGTTATGATCCTTCGCTGATCGTTGAAGTTAAAAACGTGGCCATCGCGCCTTACTTCTTCGATATGCGAGAAATCCAGCTCCTGAACCAGCCAGCCTTCCTGTTGAGGAGGTTTGAATGCGATGATGCCCTCTTCCGGTAAATCCCTGTCCGGGGTTGAATAAAAAGCCGCATATCCGTAATTAATGTCAACGGCAGGAGACCATTCAGCATTTCCAACGGTTTGAGAAACAGTTACATAAGCCTGGTTTTCCAATGCACGCGCTCTCGCACCTACATGAACGCGTGTAGCGCCGCGAATGGTTTCTGTGCAGCTTGGTGCCAGGATCAGCGACGCTCCTGCATGGCAAAGCAGTTGAGACCCTATTCCAAATTCGACATCATAGCAGATCTGAATGCCAAATTTACCCCAGCTCGCTTCAAAAATTGTCAGGACCTTAGGCGCACTTTTGATGCCCCAATCTTCATTTTCAAAACGGGTCATGAAAAATTTGTCCTGATAACCCGCAAGGCCTTTGGGTGAAAAAACAAAGACGCGGTTTAAATGCTTTCCATCTGCAACAACAGGCAGGCTCGGAGCGACGATGATAACATTATATTTGCTTGCAAGCTTCACAAAAACGTCACAAAACGACTCTTTAAAAGAGTCCATTGCTGCCACTTGCAACAGGATATCGCACTGGATTTCAGGGGATAAAATGCTGACCAGCTCCATTGCCCCGTATTCAGGGAAAAGCAAAAGTTCAGCACCTTTGTTCGCCGCATCGCTCACCCAGTTTTCCATGTGTTCGTGCCACGCCGCAAAATCTGCGTGATGGGTAATCGGGTATTGAGCAGAGGCAACGGTAACGGATTTAGGCATTTAGTTTTCGAGTGTTTTGATCCAGAAAATCATTGGTTTGGCCGAGGGAGACATTTCACCGATATCGGGCCATTCCATAATGCTTTGCAATGACGGTTCTTTCACATAACCACGTTTGAGCCAGAATGCATCATTGGGACGGTAATCTGCTGGTTTTGCGGGATGATGGTCGCCTCTTTCCACTGAACAAAAACAGCTCAGCCCGAAGCTTCCAAAGCTCCTGGCATGTGCTTCGCGCTCATCGAAAAAGCGGTGGCCGAGGCCAAGTCCGCGATATTTGGTTAATAAAATGCTTTCGCCAAAATAAAAAATGGCGCTGATATCAAAGCCTGCGTCTTCAAACGGTTTACGAACCTCCGCAGCTTCATCCGTTAAAGGAATGCAGGTTGTTGCCCCCACCATTTTGCCATCATCAAAAACGGAGAATAGAAAGGCGCGCTCTGACTGGACGTAGATTTGCAGATAATCCTTTTCATAATCCAGCGAACCTTCATATAAATAAGGATAATCATGAAAAACTGTAATCCGCAGTGCGCCTAATGCCTCTATTACAGCAGCAATCTCAACGCCCCGATAAGCGGCAAATGTAAGTTGATCAGTCATTTCTGGACTTGGAAACCAGTTCTAGCCACAGCGGCAGATTGTAATAAGTGGTAACCCGGCAGATCTTTTCGTTCTTTAATTCCAAAAATGCTGCCGCGGGAAGTTTGTAAGATTGTCCATACGCCTCAGGCATGCCTTCTTCCGCTTTTTTGTAAATTCCCCTTACTGTGAACTCAACGGCAACCCGGGAGTCGTCCGGCGTCGTAAAAAACACCATATCCGTCAGCGTTTCTTCATAAGACTCGTCCATATTGCCGAGAAATTCTGTGAATTTTTCAATGCCCACACGCACATCGCCCTGGTTAGGTTCGTGCCTTACTTCGGGGTGCAGCAATGCAAGCATTCCGTCCCAATTTTTATGATTAAAGCATGCATAATATGCTTGTACAATGTCCAGAGAAGCCATGTCAGTATGTTAATGTTTTTAATGATAATAAAATGAAGGAAGAACTAGTTCACCGGAACATAGATAAAAGTGCCGGTAGTACTCCATTTTTTTTCATATCTGCGGCCGTGATAGCTGATCTGGTTACCCGCGAAATGCTCGGCGATAATGCAGTCGGGAATGAAGGTTTTATTTTCCAAAGACCGCGAGGGATTGCGCACCAGGACATGCTCGAAATGCCTGTCCGGCGCTCTCAGAACATATTGGTAGGCATAATCCAGGCTGGATTCCAAGAAATTAAATCCAATATTTTTGGCCCCTATCGAGTCCACATAAGCGCGCATTCGCAAAGCCTGGTCTGTGTAATCCCCCCAAACAATTTTTTCAGGTTCGGCGAATAAAATACTCGGCTGTTTCAGGTTCAGATTTCCTTTGCCGACGTGAATGTTCAGGTTGAATGCAGTGTTGATTTTTGGAAAAACCTCTTCAAAAAACCAGTTCGTGGACAGTAATGGATGGCTTGTGCTCAACACCGCAAACGGCAATGCGAAAAACCACAACAGCAGGCTCAAAATTACAGGGACAGCACGGACTTTTAGCGAGCCATAAACGATTCCGATCGCGGGGGCAATCAGTAAAAAGAACGAAATATGGAGCCTTGAACCATAAATCTGGTAGCCGATGAAGAAACAAAAAAGCAGAAAGCTCAGAAAAGCCAGCGCTGTATACCAGCGGGCAGTTTTGGATAATTTTATAAAAAATAATATGGGTAACGAAAAGATAATCAGCCACATTGCAAAGAAATTGTGCGCGAAATCTTCGTTAAAATTCAGCTTGTTCATCTTAAAAGGCATACCCGTTCCAGGTGAGTTCAGGGGAATGCCAATAACCTGGTGAAAACGTTCCAGCGAGCTCGCCATGAACCGGTTATATCTATCCCCGGGCGAAACGAAACCCAGGTGAAGGAAAACATGCTTGGCTGTGGAGGAAAGCAAATTGGCCGGATTGGAGATGTCATTCTTGTTCCCTTTGTTCGCTGTCCCGATCGGAGATTCGTAGATCTGGTAAGTTCTGTACCAAAACGGACCATTGAGCAGCAGCATGACAATGACCGAACCGCCTATCAGGAAGGCCAAGGGCTTCCACTGAGATGGTTTTGCGATCATGAAAAAGAAAATATAGGCTGCAAACGGCAGGACGAAAAACGCAAACGTGCCTTTCGTCATCATGCCCAGCGCGGCCGCAGCGGCGATCAAAATGAGGGAGAGCTTTTTCGTTTGACGCACGTAATCGAATGCATAAAATGCACAGGCAACAATGAAAAATGCGACCACAATGTCATTTTGCGTGGTCATGGATTCGAGCACGACGATCGGCAATGTGACGCCAAAGCACAGCGCCATCCGCATAGCGGCGCGGCTTCCGGACAGCATTTCAACCAGTAACGAAATGTACATCAATATGCCCACCAGACAGCTCCATTGTAACAATTGAAACGCACGTTCGCTGCCCGATAACAAAAATGAATGTAAATGAACATACTCCGAAAATGGGCTGAAAGAAATCGACCGTTCGATGTGTGACGCATAATGATCGACGTTTTCATTCTGGATCCAGTAACCGAGCCTGCTCAAATGATAGGCCATGGAATCCATATTATTAGGCGTGGCAACCACCGCGACGATGCATGTAAGTCCTAAAATGGAAAGCATAACGGCATTGGTAAGGCCGCCCGTTTCTCTAAAAAACGCCTTTCCGGAAGAACGCCAGGCTTTTAAAATATGAACCATTGAAACATCTTCTCGCTTACTCAGCAGCCTGAAAAGCAGCATTAGGGCAATGTTTAGGATCGTCCATGCAGCTTTTATAGCTATTGTATTGACCAGATTTGCAGGACTAAGCAACTCGGTTGATGTTGCTATAAAGAAAAATATCCCGATTGCGGCCGTTAGTAAGGACCGTCGAAATGCTTGCGGGTTTCCGTTATAAAATGCCAGGAAGCAAACGGCCGTGCCTAACCAGATTGCCAGCGGAATTAGAAAGATCATGTGAAGGGGGTAAACTGCTTTGGCTTATTTATCGGCTCAAAACTAACTAATTCGATCAGAATAACACAGGTTTTGACACCGGCGGGCACATTGATTATTTGGCGGCTGATTTTACTCCCGAGACCAAATCAGCAATGTTGAAGTATTTGAGCGTTTTTTCCTTTGATATAAATTCCCAAACCGCGGCTCCTTCGAGCTGACCGCACTGAACTTTGAGTAATGCGTTGATTTCGTCAGTGATACCAAAACCTTCGCGCTGTAAAGCTCTTTTTGTCCAGAAAATTAACATAGGATCGCCGAAAATGCTGATGGAATGCGTGCGTACATCCTGATAAATATTAAATGTGCCGCTGCTTTTATCAAAGAAAAAACCACTTTTTGCAAATGCCGATTCGAAGGCGCCGTTCAGGACGAGATCTTCCGGAACTCCTGTGACAAGTGCTCCATTCTGCTGCATAAGCCACAGCATATCAGCTGCCTGCAATGCGAGGTCTAGTTCGTGGGTGCTTAGTAAAATTGCTTTGCCAGTTTGTCGCGCCAGTGCGTGCAGCAACCGCATCATTTCCACGCGATTGGGCAAGTCGAGATGTGCTGTCGGCTCATCGAGCAGGATTAGCTCCGTATCTTGTGCGAGGGCGCGGGCCAGCATTACTTTTTGTCTCTCACCGTCGCTGAGCTGGTGGATTTTCCTGTTAATTAAATTCTCAACGTTGGTAAGTGAAATAGCTTCATCAATCTTTTTATGATCAGCATCACCTAACGCACCCAGCCAACCGGTGTAAGGTGTACGTCCTAATGTGATGACTTCCAGCGCCGTAAGGTTTCCAGCTTCAATACGTTCCGTCAAAACCAGACTGAGTTTTTGAGCCAGGTCAGCGGATTTCAGGTTAGCCAGCGGTTGTTGACCTATGTAAACAACGCCTTCCAAAGCAGGTTGCAAACCAGCAATTGTGCGCATTAATGTTGATTTTCCTGAGCCATTGGAACCCAGCAAGCACACAAGCTGCCCCGGCTCCAGTGTCAGGTTCAGGTTTGTTGAAATGACCCGCTCTGTTCTCTTGGTTTTATATCCAATTGAAAGATCCTTTGTTTCCAGAAATGGTTTTACGTCACTCATGAGAATGAAGAACGGAGGTTATTACGGCTGATAATGATCCAGATAACGATCGGCGCGCCGAGTAAAGAGGTGACCACGTTTATCGGAATGACCGTCTGCATGCCAGGCATCTGGGCAATGATATCACATAAAAGCAGCAACACCATGCCGGTTAAGCAGCATCCCGGAATCAAAACTCTGTGATCGGAAGTGCCGAACAATGAGCGGGTGATATGTGGAATGGCGATTCCCACAAACCCGATAGGACCGCAAAATGCCGTAATGCTCCCGGTTAGCAGGCTTGTGCTCAGCATGATTATTAACCTAGTTTTGGCAATGGTCAGCCCCATGCTTCTTGCATAATTTTCTCCCAATAAAAGCGCATTCAGCGCTTTGGAGGAAACAAAGGCCAGTAAGAGGCCGAATGCGACAACGCCTGAAAGTGCGTAAAGATGATATTGCGTAACGCCGCCCAGCGAGCCGAAAGTCCACATGATGTATTCCTGCAACTGTTCGGGCTGACTGAAATATTGCCAGATGCTGACAATGGATAAGGTGATGGTGCCGATCATCACCCCGACAATCAGCAAAATCACATTGTCCCGGATCCTTCCCGCAATTACTAAGATGAGTGATAAAACGAGCGCAGAGCCTAGCGAAGCCATGGCGATGATCAGCCAGCTTCCCGAAACACCCAGCTTGCTGATCGCATACATGCTCGCGCTGCTTCCTCCGGCAAGCATAACGGCCGCCACGCCCAATCCAGCTCCCGCAGTAATGCCCAGTTCAGACGGTCCTGCCAGCGGGTTTCGAAAGAGTGTTTGCATTTGTAACCCGCTCACAGAAAGCCCGCAGCCCACCAGAATGGCGGTTATGGCTTTTGGGATGCGTATTTTTTCAATGATAAATAACCAGGCTGTGTTCTCGGATTCGTGTAAAGAAATGATTTTGAAAACTTCTTTAAACGGAATCTGAACCGAACCAAGCATTACATCCAAAATAAAAAACACGATCGCCAGCACGACCAGGCAAGCGAAGATCAGCCGGTGCGTGGCTGCGGGTGATTTATGCGATGGTTCTTTCGGGAAGGTTTCTGCCATTATTTGAGCTGTTTGTAATAGACCAAATGATGATCTGGCAACAATTCCGGATGTAATATTTTAATAAGATCAGAAAGTACAATATGCGGATTTACGGTTCCTGATTCAAAGAAATCATTGGCACCCTGGTCATTGACGCGGCCATTGTAGCTGAACATTCGCCCCGATTTATAAGCTTTAAAATCGCTGTAACGCGGATCTTGCGCCAAAATATTTGCCTTCGTATCGTTTTTATCAAACCCAACATTCAGCCAGGCATCAGCTTGCAGTGCAATGGGATACACCGATTCGAAATTTAGGGGCAAACTGCCCGTCGCCTTGATTTTATTCCAGTGATAATCGCCACCTGCATCCCTGAAAAACTGTGACATATAGCTGTCGCCATTCGGCAAAAACCAGGCGTCTTTCGTGTTGAGGCCGGAAATGATGGAAGGTTTGTCTTTAACATTGCTTGCAAGCTTCACTAACCGCGCATATTCCGATTCTATTTTTGCAAACTTTTCATTCACCTCTTTTTCCTTGTTAACCAATGCCGCAACGAGCTTAACCCACTCAGCACGCGCCAACGGCGTCTTTTCAACCCATTCTGAGTTGATCAAAACTGGGATTCCGGCTTGTGCCAAAATGCGATACTGATCCGCTTTGGCACCTGGGCCGCCCATCGCCATTACCACATCCGGATGCATTTCCACAAGCTTTTCCTCATTCAAGCCCTGATCTCTGCCAATGTTCCCCACTCTGCCAGCTGTAATCGACGCCTGAACTTTTGCGGAATAAATATATTGAGGATTGCTTAGCCCGGTAATAATGCTTTCTGAATTCAGAAATTCCAGCAGTGCAACGTGCATGGAAGAGGTCGCCACGATGCTTCTTAACGGAATTTCAATCACCTGCGCGTCTTCAAAACCATTCGGTCGCGCAGTTCCTCTGTCGAGTAAAATGTATTTTGCAGTGTCAGTTATGTTTTCAAACGGGCTTAGTATGCTTACGATCTTGTAGTTGTCGTGATATGTAATGGTGAAGCCCTTCGCGTGGTCGATCTTGGTTTGTTCAGTGTAGGAACTTTGCCCTACTTCATAAGCTTCTTTTTGAGATTGCTTTTTTTCGGAATTACAGCCTGAAAAAAGGAAAAGAGAGAAGAGGAATAAAAAAAGGAATGTAGAATTTGGAGAGGAACGTTGGCGATTCATTCAATGAAAATTTGCGGCGATGTGTTTAAATGTAGGTAAGCATTTGCTTGACGTTATCAAGGCCTAGCTGAACTGTAGTAACAGACTTAGTGCCATGATAATAGCCATTAATATGTAGCTCGTCATAAACTTCAACCAACAGTCTCATTAACTTTTTATCGTACTTCCTTACCCGGCTAGTGTAATCTTCAATACTTGTAGGCTTGATAAATTTAAGCCCTTCTTTTTGTTTTAAGAATTCATCCAGGATCAATAATGCGGCAGAATATGCAGTTCCGGAGGCCATTTTTACATACTTTACATCTGCGTGTAAGCCGTCCTTTTTACCGGCTTTTTCACTCAGAATCGTCCTGGCGTTTTCTAAATAGCGTGCAGCTTCTTCGGCAGGAGCGAGGGATGGGCCTTGATTTTTTCTTGTCATAAGTAATTATAGTGTTATGTTTTTTTGTTAGACGCAGCTTCCAAAAAAAGTCACTCAAAAATAGCATTAATTTTCCGGGAGTGGTGAAGTGAGCTGATATGTCAATTGGCACACTTTTAATATTTTTCAACCCATGCCAGCACAATCTCTTTTACAATTTACAGGGAAAAGTATATACTGCGCCGTTGCGGATGCGCACATTGATCCGTGGATTCCCGTTGACCGGGCGATCATCACGCACGCACATAGCGATCATGCGCGGTGGGGAAGCAAGCATTATCTGGCGCATAAAGACAGTGAGCCCATTTTACGCCTGAGGTTGGGGCAGGATATTTCGTTGCAAACGGTTGATTACTACGAAAAATTTGTGATCAATGGTGTCACATTTTCACTGCATCCTGCCGGGCATATCATCGGTTCGGCGCAGGTTCGGGTTGAGTATAAAGGAGAGGTTTGGGTGGCGAGCGGCGACTATAAACTGGAAAATGACAACTTCGCCAAGCCCTTTGAGCCAGTTAAATGCAATGTGTTTATTACGGAATCAACATTTGGATTACCCATTTACAAGTGGCAGCCGCAGCATGAGGTAATGAGCGAAATCGACAATTGGTGGCGGCAGAATAAAAGCGAAGACAAAGCAAGCGTGCTCATGGGTTATTCGCTGGGGAAAATGCAGCGGATTTTGAAAAACATTGAGTTGCAAGATAAAGTTATTTATGCCCACGGCGCTATTTATACATTGAATGAGAGGTTAAGACAAGCAGGTTTCGATTTGCCGGAACTGACATTGGTAACCAAGGAAACCGACCGCAAGTTATTCCGTGGCTCATTGGTGCTCGCGCCGCCGTCTGTTGATAGCAGCACCTGGATCAAGAAATTTGCGCCTTACTCTTTGGGTTATTGCTCAGGATGGATGGCCTTACGCGGCGCCAAAAACCGCCGCGCAGTAGATCAGGGCTTTGTGTTAAGCGATCACGTCGACTGGCCCGATCTGAACACTGCTGTAAAAGAATCAGGCGCCGAAAAAGTATACGTTACCCACGGATACACAAGCATTTACGCAAGATATCTCAACGAAAACGGCATCGAAGCAGGCGAAGTCCACACCATGTACGGCAACGAAGACGAAAACGAGGAAGTAGTCCAAGACATCAGCGCCGGAACCAAGGCGTATGAAAATCACAAAGAATTACTAGATGACGAAGTCATCGCAGATACAAAGACATCAACAAAAAAGTCCCCTTCAGGGGATTTAGGGGTATGAAACAATTTGCAGAACTCTTCATGAACCTCGACCGCACCAACAAAACGAATGCGAAGGTGGAGTTGATGAAACAATATTTCCTGACCGCATCCGATGAGGACAAACTTTGGGCACTCACGCTTTTCACGGGCCGGAGACCTTCTTTTAAGGTGAACCGAACCATGGTGAAGGAGTGGGCAGCAGAGGAAGCGGGCATTCCTATGTGGCTTTTTCAGGAAAGTTATCATAGTGTGGGCGATTTGGGGGAAACCATTTCGCTGCTTTTGCCAAGAAACAAAATAGAAGGATCTGATAAGTCGCTTACTGAATGGTTTTACTATCTGGGGCTGCTTCCGGGCATGACGGACCAGGAAAAGCACGATCATATTTTGCAAGCGTGGATGCAGTTATCTCAGCACGAGACATTTGTTTTCAATAAGTTATTGATGGGCAGTTTCAGGATCGGTGTCTCGCAAACATTGGTCGTGCGTGCATTAGCCGAAGCGACCGAAACCGATTCAAATGTAATAGCACACCGCGTAATGGGCCAATGGGAGCCTGCCGGGACGACTTTTGAACAGCTGATTCTGGATAAGGGCGAGAATGACAATGCTTCGAGGCCATATCCGTTTTTTCTGGCATATCCGATCGAGGGCGATGTTTCCGGTTTGGGAAATCCGGAAGACTGGTTTGCAGAATGGAAATGGGATGGTATAAGATCACAGATCATTTATCGGAATAACGAGCTTTTTATCTGGACGCGTGGCGAAGAATTATCGACGGAAAAATTCCCCGAGTTGCATTTTCTAAGTGAAGTTTTGCCCAACGGCACGGTTCTCGACGGCGAAATTGTGAGCTATATGGATGATAGGCCCATGCCTTTTAATGTGTTGCAAACCCGCATTGGACGAAAAAATCTTTCCAAAAAAGTGCTCGAAGAAGCGCCGGTTGCATTTCTTGCTTATGATATTTTGGAAGTAGATGGTATTGATATAAGAGGCTTAACCCAGCAGCAGCGCCGGACCGAGTTGGAATTGATTCATCAAAAAGCGCCTGGTCAATTCGTCTTCAATCTTTCTCCGCTCATTGATTTCAAGGAATGGGCGGTTTTGCGGGAGTTACACACATTATCCCGACAAAATATCGCGGAAGGTTTCATGATCAAAAGGAAAGAAAGCACTTATCAAGTAGGCCGTAAAAAGGGCGATTGGTGGAAATGGAAAATTGATCCGTTAAGCGTTGACGCAGTTTTAATTTATGCCCAAAAAGGCTCAGGAAGACGCGCCGAGCTTTTTACCGACTACACATTCGCCGTCTGGGGCGAAGATGGGAAACTCGTCCCTTTCGCAAAGGCCTACTCCGGCTTGACAGACGTTGAAATCGGCCAGGTCGATTACTTCATCAAAAGAAATGTCCTTGAAAAATTTGGCCCCGTGAGAACTGTAAAGCCTGAATTGGTATTTGAAATAGGCTTTGAAGGCATCAACGAGTCATCGAGACACAAATCCGGCATTGCAGTAAGGTTTCCAAGAATTTTGCGTTGGCGAAAGGATAAGAAGGCGGAGGAAGCGGATACTTTGGAGGCTTTGAAGGGGATTTTGGAGATGTATAAGTGAGCTCACCAAAGCACTTCTACAATTTTTTTATAACCTTGAAACTTTTCATCTGCGGATATGACCGTCAGGTTTTCAGACAATGCGGTGGCAAGAATGAAACGGTCAAAAGGGTCACCGTGGCCCACCATTAAGGGGATTGTTTCATAGTTGTCGAGTGCGGCGTTTGAAATTGGTAAGATTATTATTCCAATTCGTTCCAATTCCAGGATGTATTCCGATACAGAATTTGACAGCTCCAACTTTCCAATCTTCTTCTTAATAGCTATTTCAAAAAATGAAATTACACTTACGAAGCATGAAGAATTCGGGTCGGAAATGATTGCTTTTGACTTATTTGAAAGGCGATTTTGCTCATCTAATGCCCAGAGCACTACGTGGGTATCCAGTAAATATGCCATTACATATAGTCCTTCAAATCGTCGATGGGGTCGTTGAAGTCATCGGACATTTTGATCGTCCCCTTCATTGTTCCGAGCGGGCGCTTCTTCTCCAAAATAGGGCGTTCAGATTCATCTATAAAAGTGATCAACACTTTTGCACGCTTCTGTAAGGGAGGAGTTTCTTTGAAAATGACTTTCCCGTTTTCGTATATTCCTTCGATTGTCCTAAGCATATCGATATAGTATGAGTTATAACAAATATACCAAGAATATAAGATTTAAATATAATTTAGCTTTTACCCTTAAAATGGATCAGCATGGAATGGGTTTTTAAGTATTGACATAACATTTATCTATAGAACCAACTTGACTAAATCCCCCGGACATACCATCGCTGAAAATTGGTTTAAATCCAAAAAATGGAAATGGGCGGCTTTTCAGAAGGAGGCTGCGGAGGCTTATATGGAGGGGAAAAGTGGATTGGTAAATGCCCCGACAGGAAGTGGAAAGACTTATTCGCTTTGGGTTCCGATCCTGATACGGCATATCAATGAGCGTAGTAACAAGGAGATTAAACCGAAACGTGGCCTGCAAGTCCTTTGGATCACACCCTTGCGCGCACTTTCCAAAGACTTGTTCCGGAATATGGAAACGGCTGCCCTGGAAATGAACCTTACTTGGCGGGTGGGCATTCGCACAGGCGACACCAATACAAAGGATAGAATTGATCAGAAGAAACAGATGCCTGATGCGCTGATCATTACGCCCGAAAGTCTGCACATTTTATTTGCCCAAAAAAACAGTTCTGAAACATTCAAAAACCTCCATACGGTCGTTGTCGATGAATGGCATGAGCTCATGGGAAGCAAACGCGGAACACAAACTGAGCTTGCGCTGGCAAGGTTAAGAAACCTGAAACCGGATCTGCAAACCTGGGGGATTTCGGCGACCATTGGAAACCTGGAAGAGGCGAAACATGTGCTGCTGGGAATGAAGTTTCCGGTTGGTAAATCCGCTGTTATTAAGGCTAATACTGATAAAAAAATCCTGGTTGAAAGCATTATCCCACCTAGAGTGGAGACATTGCCATGGTCGGGTTATATGGGAACACGGCTGGTGGATCAGGTAGTTGAAATCGTTAATCAGAGCAAAACAACATTGCTTTTCACAAATACACGCTCGGGAACGGAGATTTGGTATAGAACGATCATTGAAAAATACCCTGAATTTGCAGGCATTATGGCTCTACACCACGCGTCGCTCGACCGGGAAATTCGCGATTGGGTGGAGGAGGCTCTGCATGATGAACGATTAAAGCTGGTTATCTGCACGGCAAGCCTCGATTTGGGTGTTGATTTCAGGCCGGTTGATACAGTTATACAAGTTGGCAGCCCAAAAAGCATCGCCCGGTTTATTCAGCGCGCGGGCAGGAGCGGGCATAGGCCGGGTGTGGATAGCAAGATTTTTTTCTGTCCTACCAATGCGCTGGAACTCATCGAGGCCGTTTCGTTGCGGGAAGGCGTTGCAAAGAACATGCTGGAAGATCGCCCGCCTGTTGCACATGCATTTGATGTGCTGGCGCAATGGATGATGACTTTGGCAGTGGGTGAGGGGTTTGATGAAGCCCAATTGTTTGAGGAAGTTTGTGATGCATACGGTTATCAATATCTGAACAGGCAGGAGTGGGAGTGGCTTTTGGGATACATTACCACCGGAAGTTCGTCTTTGCAGGTTTATGATGAGTATAAAAAAGTGGAGCGCGTTGATGGAATTTATAAAGTCACAAGCCGTCGCGTTGCATTGCGCCATCGATTGAGTATGGGCACAATCGTTTCAGAAACAGGCATTAAGGTCAAATTGCAATCTGGGAAATATTTGGGAACCGTTGAAGAATCATTCGTAACCTGGATGAAGCCTGGCGACGTTTTCACATTTGCCGGAATGACAGTTGAATTCGTCAGAATCCACGAAATGACGGTCAGCGTTAAAAAGGCCGAGGGCAAGAAAGGCTTTCTGGTCCGGTGGGCTGGTGGAAGAATGCCACTTTCCTCACAATTGTCTACATTCATTCGCGAACGGCTGGCCGACGCCATCGAAAACCCGCATAAGGAGCTGGAATTGGCCAAAATGAAGCCTTTGCTCGAATTACAGGCAAGCCGTTCGATGATTCCCAAAATTGACGAACTCCTCATTGAGCAATGCGAAACGCGTGAAGGTTATCACACATTCATTTTCCCTTTCGAAGGCCGCCTGGTGCATGAAGGCATGTCGATCATCCTCGCTTACCGGATCAGCAAGTTGACGCCGATCACGTTTTCCGTTGCTATGAACGATTACGGTTTTGAATTGTTAAGCGATCAATATGTTGATTTCGAAAAAATGATGACGGAAGCGGATCTTTTCTCAACCAAACATTTGGTCGATGACATTTATCAAAGCGTGAATGCGACGGAAATGGCAAAGCGGAAGTTCAGGGAAGTTGCCGCCATTTCGGGCTTAATGTTTCAGGGGTATCCCGGAAAAAATATGAAAACGCGACAGTTACAGGCTTCAAGTTCACTGCTGTTTACGGTTATGAGCAAGTATGAAGACAATAATTTGCTCATCAAACAGTCTTATCAGGAAGTTCTAACCTATCAATTGGAGGAAGTCCGGATGCGTCAGGCGCTGGACCGGATCGCAAATCAGAAAATTATTGTTAAACAAACCCGTAAGCCGACGCCTTTTTCGTTCCCTATCATGGTGGACCGGTTGCGCGAGCAATTAACGTCGGAAAAGCTGGACGACCGGATCCAGAAAATGCTCAAACAGTATAGTAATGCAGATTGAAATCAGAGAAAACCACTTCATTTTACTCACACAAAGGGCCATTTTTTGGCAAGAAACGCAGACTTTATTGATCGGAGACCTCCATTTAGGCAAGATCACCCATTTCCGCAAAGAAGGAATTGCAGTCCCGCCCAATGCCATTGAAAACAACTTCAAAAGACTCAACGAACTTGTTCAAGCCACTGGCGCAACCCGCATTATCTTTCTCGGTGACCTTTTTCATGCCCAATACAATGCAGAATGGGACCTTTTTAAAACCTGGCGCACGGCACATCATTACATCGAAATGCTGATCGTGATCGGTAACCACGATATTTTGCCAGTAAGTCTGTTCCTGGAAGCGGACCTGGAAGTGCATTTGAACGATTTCGAAGAAGGAGACTTTATCTTCACCCACCACCCAAAAGTAGAAGCCATTTCCGAAAAATTCATCTTCGCCGGTCACGTCCACCCTGTTTTTACCACCTATGGAAAGGGCCGCCAAAGCGTACGTTTGCCATGTTTTGTAATCGACAATCACCAGGCCATCGTCCCCAGTTTCGGCGTTTTTACAGGCGGTTTTCAAATGGATCTGGCAAAGGATCGGAAGATTTATATCACTACTGAGACGAAGGTTTTTTCGGTTTGTTAGGGTTCGGATATGTGTTCGCGAGAATTTGCCACGGCGCAGGCAGCTTCTCCGAAGCTTACTTGTCAGATACAATCTCATTCTAGAAACAGGAGATCCCTCCGGGATTGGTTTCTGACGGTAGTCAAGCTTTGAATTCAATTAGTTTTAAATAACGTTGACACAAGCCAAACGCGTTCCAGTGGAACAACCTGTTTCTAGCCAATGCAACATTTCTTAAATGCAGGCTCCGCATGGAGCCGCCTTGGCGGGCATAGAAACATTCGATAATATGCAATCATCCTCCTTTCAAGCCCTTATAGCTACTCTCTAGCTTCGCCACCAATGTCGCCACGCGCAGCTGATTTACAATATGTTCCCGCATTTCAGGCGTTACCTGGCTCAGGTTTTCTGTAAATAAAAAGCTTTCAATCATTGCATGGAGTGAGCCGATCATTTCGCTTCCGCTATCTGTTTGAAAGAACCCTTTTATAATCTCAAATTGCTGCATTAATGCAGCTTCATTACCGATAAATTTTTCATTCCCACCGTTCATTTCTTTGTTTGCTGAATTTTTTAGTGTGTTCATATTTTTGATGAAGTTTGATTGTGAACTTGATTGAACTGAACCCGGATGGCGTTGTTGTGTGGCAATGCTCCGGGTTTTTTGTCGTTGGTTGTTTGTCGAGTTTCCGATCAGAGGTGCTTAAATAAAAAGCCGATTCACGGCTCATAAATGATCACAGTTTCAATCCTAAAATTACCGAACTCAATAAGAATCTCTCTCATTCTCTTTTCTGAAATGCCTTGGTTATATGTGTAATCACGCCAGGCTGTGACGGGCTTTCCCTTTTTTATCTCAGCCGGTAAAGCAGGGTAAATATTTTTAATCCACCACTCGAAAGCTTCCGGGATAGAGTTGAATTTTCTCATGCGAAGATAAATAAAGTTCGAGTTTCCTACAAATTCATTGGCAGGAATTTTTCAAAGTTAAGAAATTGATGTTTCGAAATAATCCGGGTTCTCTTTTTCGACAGTCCACAACGCATAATATTAAGGACCCAGGCTTAGAGTTTGCATGCATTCCATTAAGTCGTACCAACAACTCCCCTTTCCGTTAAATTATTGATTCCTGCCGTTTGTTTTTTCGAAAACTAAAAGTCGCAGTATGTTCCTATATTTGTTAAGGTCATTATTTATAACACTATGAAATTCATAACAAGCACGGTTACTAAACCAGTTATTGGTCGAGAGGCTAAAAAACTTTTTAAGGCGATAAAAGCTGATGGGCATGTTGCTAATGAGCAGGCGATGGAAACCATTAAGCGTATTGTTGACCGTCGATCTACACACATATCTAAGTAATGCCGTTGATTAAGAAATTTGATGGAGTAAATTTCTCCGAACAAATGGTTTCCGAGTTAACCCCTGATTTAGCGCTGCTAGGTCAGGGGTTTCGTTGTAAAAGGCCCGAGTTTCAAACATTTTGGAAGAAAGGCCGCATTCTGCGTGAAGTGAATGCACATACTAGTCGATGTTGGGTAGTGCATTGTGAAAATTGCCTTGCCGCATATATTACGCTTCTTGCCGACAGGCTGATAGCTACTGAAAAGCTGCTGGAAGAGGAAGATATCAAATACACGACCTTTCCAGCAATAAAAATTGGCTTACTAGCCGCTGATGAACGAGCTTCGAAAGTGGGAAAAAGAATGGTGGAATGGGCCCTGGAATATGCTGCTTTCACAATCGCACCACTTGTCGGCGTCAGATTTATGACAGTTGATGCATTTTACGATAAAGACAATGGATACGATATTTCAGGCTTTTATCAGAAGATAGGATTTATGTTTGTAAACCCTGATGAGCAAATTCCACCGATTCACTCTTACAGAACGATGTATTTTGATTTGAAACCATTGATTGATCTGGTAACTAGGTTACCAAATTAAACTTTGCAGTCAAAAAGACACCTAACAGTAAATGTGTCTCATTTTACTGTTTGGTCCGTCACTTACCCACCGCCGCATTTCGTTTATCCTCCGGCAAATCCATTTTACTCCCAGCCGCCTTCATAAACTCCAAAATCTCACCATATCTCCGATTCCAGGGATTGAAAAACTGAGTGATCATCGGGACGTGTTTCTTGCTTTTCTGAATGCGATAATCCGTTTCGGGGGCATAGGCGTGCAGGGCATTGATGAATTTTTCGTTGCTTTTCAGGATCGAGGGATAGGTTTTTCCACCGCGGTAAATGAGCATTGGGGGCATATTTTGATGCAAATGATAGAGTGGGGTGGCTTCTTTCCAGGTTTTGGAGTCGCTCGAGAATGTCCTGAGATAGGTGTTGCCTTTTTCAAACTGCTCTTCGGTCAAATAACCGTGCATATCCAACCCGGCAGCATCAATGAGGATAAGGCCTGCAAGTGGATTTTCCAGGCCGATGTTTTTGAAATAATGGTCGTCAAGCGCTACAAGTGCAGCAAGGTGGCCGCCTGCGGAGTGGCCGGACAGGAAAATTTTATCCGGATCGCCCCCATATTGGCTGATATTTTCTTTCACCCATTTGACAGATTTTGCAATGGAAATAGCCATTGCCTTATAATCAGCGGCCGGACTCAATGGATAATCGACGATAACAGTAACGACGTCTTTCCTGGCCCAATGCCCTCCGATAATGCTGTATTGCGACTTTTTACCTGAGTTCCAATTGCCACCATGAACAAAAATCAGGACATTCTTGGGTTCGGAATGTTTCTTGGGAGTGAACACATTCAGTTGCTGTTCAGCGGAAGTTTTATATGCTTTTTGGTAAACAATATTCTTTGACTTCGTTATTCTTTTGAAAGAACAACCTGACAATGTGAGCATAAATGCGCCCAATAAAATCATTAAAACGATTAGTGTGATCCTGGCTTCTGTTTTCATAAATGGTGTCTCTAATACACTAGCACATACGTAGAAAGAACGTTGAAAGATTAAGAGACAAGTAGTTAAATCATGGTGCACGCTTAATTTTATTATTCTGATCGATAAAGAAAGAGATATGGCTGAGCTGATTAACATTAAAGTGAACGGCAAAAATCACCGCGTGACGGCGGATCCGGAAATGCCGCTGCTTTATCTTTTACGCAATAATCTCCAATTGAATGGCCCGAAATATGGCTGCGGAATTGAGCGTTGCGGCAGTTGCATGGTGCTGCTGAATGGCAAAGCGCAGCCTTCCTGTGTGATTCCTGGTGCTGCTGCAGCGGTTTATGAGGTGACGACTTTGGAAGGTTTGGCCAGGAACAATATGCTTGATCCCATTCAGGAGGCATTTATTGAAGAGCAGGCGGCGCAATGCGGCTACTGCATTAATGGCATGATTATCTCGGCCAAAGCATTGTTGACAGAAAACAAAAATCCGACAGACGGAGAAATTCGGCAGGCTTTGCAACGGAACTTGTGCCGCTGCGGAACGCATACGCGGATAATAAAGGCGGTGAAAAAAGCGGCGGCTAAAATGAATAAATGATATGAAGCAGTTCGATGATATAAAATCCGGCAGGCGCGAATTTCTTCGGAGTTCGGGTTATTTATTAATGGGCTTTACGCTCGTTCCCGGACTTGGATTTACTACTGAGCCGGATGAATGCTATTTGCCCGAGCAAACATTAATCGTTGACCGCGAAGCGGTTGACTCGTGGATTCGTTTTGATGCAGACGGAATTCTGACTGTGTTAACGGGCAAAATGGAGCTTGGTCAGGGCATCCGGACGGCCTTAATGCAAATGGCGGCCGAAGAATTGGACATTGATATCAAGCAGGTTCGGATTGTCATTGCCGACACCGGACAAACGCAGGACGAGCGCTATACGGCCGGCAGCGGGTCCATTGAAGGAAGCGGAAACGCGATCAGAAACGCTGCTGCTGAGGCCAGGAAGTATCTTTTGGCATTGGCTGCGAAGGAATTGGGTGCAAATGTCGGGGAACTTTCAGTCCGTAATGGAATTGTAATGTCAGTCAAAAACCAGAAAACGATCGCATATAAAGATCTGGTGAAGGGAAAACGGCTGGAAACCGAAGTTTCTGGCAAATCTGAACGAAAAAAACCTGCTGATTATAAGCTGGTTGGCAAGTCAATCAAGAGATCGGATATCAATGACATTGCGATAGCGAAGACACACTTTATTCAGGATCTCCGCCTGCCGGATATGGTGCATGCGCGGGTGATGAGGCCGCCGGTTTATAGTGCCCGGCTCGTTTCTCTTCAAACGGAGTTGATTCAAAAATTACCTGGCGTGTTAAAGGTTGTGATCAATGGAAATTTCGCTGCTGTGATCGCTTCCCAGGAATATGAGAGTATGAAGGCACTTGAAAAAATGAAAAAGCTGGCGAAGTGGGAGAGCAAACCCATGACACCATTACAGGATCAGCTATATGCCGATATGGTCAAAAACGGCAGTGATGGCGAAATAGTGGAAGGTGATAAAAATGTAAACAAAGCGGTTTCGGAGAACGCAATAACGCTGGAAGCGGAATATAAACGGCCTTACCAAATGCACGGCTCCATCGGTCCTTCTTGCGCGGTGGGGCTTTGGAAGGATGATCAGTTGACAATATGGTCGCATACGCAGGGTGTTTATCCGCTGCGAAGTACGGTTAGCAATCTGGTAAATATTCCGCTGGAAAAAATCAGGGTGATCGGCATGCCGGGAGCGGGTTGTTATGGGCACAATGGTGCTGATGATGTAGGCGGCGACGCTGCGTTACTGGCTTTGCAAATGCCGGGAAAGCCGGTTCGCGTGCAATGGATGCGGGAAGATGAGCACAAATGGGAGCCGTATGGATCTGCAATGGTGCTGAAAATCAAGGCGTCGTTGAATGCGGAGGGTAAAGTAATATCCTGGCAAACAGACATTTGGTCTGATACACATAGTTCGCGGCCGGGCGGAAAGGCAGGGCATCTGATTGCAGGAAGGCATCTTGAAAAACCGTTTGCTTTTGAAGGCGGTGGATTTTCGGGAGGCAGTTATCGCAATGCACTGCCATTGTATGCATTTGAAACCAAAAACGTTGCCTTACACAATTACAAAGGCCCTTTACGGACGTCTGCACTGCGAAGCCTTGGCGCTTACGGGAGCATTTTCGCACTGGAATCCTTCATGGATGAGCTGGCTGTAAAAGCCGGGAAAGATCCTGTTCAGTTTCGGTTGGAGCATTTGGAGGACGATCGTGCGAAGGAAGTGATTATGACTTTGGTGACAAAAGCAGGCTGGAATTTGAAAAAAGAACCCGGTGCAGGCAAGGGTTTCGCTTTTGCTCAATATAAAAATAATGCTTCCTATTTCGCTGTAAAGGCGGAAGTAAAGCTGGATCGGGCTGCTAAAACTTACCGTTTGATGAAGTTAACCGGCGTGATTGATTCCGGGCAGGCGATCAATCCGGATGGCATTATCAATCAAACTTCCGGAGGAATGATACAGGCTGCTAGCTGGACCATGTTGGAGCAGGTTAATTACAGCGCTAATAGTGTGGAAAGCCAGTCTTGGGAAACATATCCGATCTTTCGTTTTGAGGATGTGCCTGATACAGAAGTGTTTGTTATAGACAGGCTGGAACTCGAACCGCTCGGCGCGGGAGAAGCAGCACAGGGGCCAGTTTCAGCTGCGATTGCTAATGCTATTTTTGATGCGACGGGAAGCAGGTTAAGAGAAATTCCGCTTACACCTGAAAAAATCGATTGGAGTAAAATCAGCTGACCGCCACGGGACGGGCAGTCACATTCAGCGCGAGATGCCGCGAAATGACGCGGATCAGTTCGTCTGCTTTAAATGGTTTTGTGACGAAATCATTGAAATGGCATGACTCAAGTTCGGGGGCATTTTCGGCGAAAGTGTCGGCGGTAAAGGCAATTACAGGGATGTGTGCATATTTTGGAAACTGGCTGCGGATGATCTTCATTGCCGTGATGCCATCCATAACGGGCATTTGAATGTCCATCAAAATAAGGTCATAATCACCGTCTTCGTGCAAGCTGGTCAGCACTTCTCCCCCGTTTCCACAGATTGTAAACGCTGCTTCCCATCTATTTAATAAATGTTTGAGTATCATTTGGTTAGCAGGGACATCATCTGCGGCCAATATCCTGAAACCTTTGAGCGAAAGATTCTCCGGCGCCTGCGCTTCTTCTTCTAACGACATTCCTCCTTTTCCAAAGTTGAGCACAACACTGAAAGTGGCACCTTCGCCCAGTTTGCTTTTGGCGGAAATGGTACCATTCATCAACTCGGTAATTTTCCGGGTAATGCTCAGGCCAAGGCCCGTTCCTCCGAAATATTTTGTGGCATTGTTGTGATGTGCCTGTGAAAAACTTTCGAAAATGTCGTTTAGTTTGTCTTCGGAAATGCCTATTCCTGAGTCGGAAACATCGATTTTCAGGTCTACATTCGTGCCGTGATCTTTTTCGAGCTGAACGGCGATCTTGACAAAGCCATTCTCTGTAAACTTAATGGCATTGCCAACCAGATTGATCAGAATCTGGTTCAAACGATATGCATCACCCAGTAAGATCTGCGGAACGTCATCTGCGCATTCAAAGAGCAGATTGATTGATTTTTCGCGTGCCCTCACTTCAAATGTTCTGATCAGTACATCGAGCTTTTCTTTCAGGTCAAACTGGAAGCTTTCCAACCCAAATTTGCCTGCTTCGATTTTAGAAAAATCAAGAATGTCATTTAAAATAACGAGCAGGTTATCAGCGGAATTTTTGATCATTTTCAAATATTCCTTATCCTGTCCTTTGAAATCGCTGTTTAGCAAAATATCCGTAAATCCAATGATTCCATTCATGGGCGTGCGAATCTCGTGGCTCATCGTTGAAAGGAAATCCGACTTGATACGCGTTGCTTCTTCGGCGTCGCGTTTGGCTTGTATAAGTTCCTGTTCCGCTTGTTTCCGGCTCGTAATGTCTATGGCCGTGCCGAGCACTTCTTGCACCGTTCCTTGCTCATTACGCTTAAACGGCACTTCCCGCGTGATGATCCAGACTTCCGAGTCGTCCTTATGTTTCAGCCTGAATTCCTTTTCAATCACATCCTCGTCCTTTACATAATGCCGCATATAATGATAATGTCGCCGGAAAGTAAGCTGGTCCTGGTTGTTAATGATCTTTTTCAACTCGTTTTTAGAGTCGGTAACAATGTCATCTTCGGAGTAGCCGAGTATTTTCCAGATTTGCTTGTTATGAAAAATATTGGTCCATTTCTCAATGTCGATCACATAGATTATGTTCGGTGACAGGAGGGCGATTTTGTTTATAAATTCTTCTTTTTCAGCTAATTCCTGTCTCGCATCCTCCCTGCCTTTTTCCACTTCAAGCATTTGCCCGAGGGTGTGAAAAGCTTTCGTTAACTTCTCTGCATTGATCTCTGATTTAGGATAATAATCGGTTGCGCCCGCCTTCATCATTTCCACGGCAATCCGCTCGTCGCCTTGGGATGTGAGTACGATGACGGGCAGCTGCGGCACCATTTCCTTGATCTTTTTCAGTAATTCAAGACCACTCGTTTTTGGTAACTGGTAATCCAGGAACACGCAGCCAGGCACCCAGGAATCCAGGGTCAGCAGCGCGTCCTCGGCATATTTGCAGATTTTGACCTCTCCGATCTCAACCTGAGACTTTTTGATCGCGCGCAAAAGATTCATCGCGTCAATCTCGTCGTCTTCAACCAGAAGGATACTTAAAGGTGCCATAGGAGAGAGAATATGCGTTTGTTGTTTTATCCGGGATATTCGCAGAGCGTCCAGTAACTATTGAGCGTGGAAACGGCGGAAATGAAGCGGTCCATTGACAATGGTTTCAGAATGTAGCCAGCCACATTCAGGTTAAATGCCTCGATTTTATCGCTGTCTTCATTCGAAGTTGTCATGACAAAAACCGATAATGAACTCAATTCAGGATCCTGGCGAATCTCTTTCAGAAACTCAATTCCACCCATCCTGGGCATGTTAAGATCCAACAGCACAATTCTTGGTCGCGGCCTCTCAGGCGAAACAGAACGCAGCACTTCTAGTGCTTCAATGCCATTTGATGCAACAACAAGCGGGTTGGAAATGTTGTTTTTCTTAAATGCGCGCTTTACATTCATCACATCTACTTCATCGTCTTCAACCAATAATATGGTCATGGGGACTGGGTTTAAGAGGGACATTTGAGTGAAATTCTAGTTATGGATAAGGGTTATTTAGAAGGAAATTTCTGATTCTTTGGTTTCGCTTTTTGGCCAGGTGAAAATGAATTTCGTGCCTTCCTTCATCGTGGATTCGATTCGTATCAGTCCGCCTTTCTCATCCAGAATTTTCTTAACGATGGCCAGTCCAACACCTGTGCTCTCAATCTCGTCACGTGCCTGCAATGTTTGGAAAATAACAAAAATGCGATCGTGGAATTCGGGGCTGATGCCTGGCCCGTTATCGCGGACATAAAACGTGTATTGGCTTTCTTCTTCCGTCCAGCCAATCGTAATTTCGATTTCAGGCTTATCATTGTATTTGATGCCGTTTGAAATCAGGTTTTGGAGGATTTGGGTCAATGTAATTTTCTCCGTTTCCAACTCCATCGCCCTATTTCCGTCGAAGACAAAACGGACCGGTTTTTTGCTGCTGAACGTTTCGTGCATATCATCCAGAAGAGAATTGATCCCAAAGCACTCCTTCACGGTCTTGATCCGCCCGGCTCTCGAATAGGACAAAATGCCGTTAATCAGGCTTTCCATGCGATGAACGCGACCGCGCAGCAATTTGAACTGATCCAGCGTCTCACCTTCGAGCAAATGGCTGATATCCTCTTCAATCCACTCAGAAAGGTTGTTGATCGCGCGTAGAGGGGCTTTTAAATCGTGGCTTACAACATAGGCAAACTGGTCCAGTTCAGCATTAATGCGTTCCAGGTCGCGCATATAGGATTTTAGTTTCTTTTCAGCGGAAACACGCTCGGTAACATCAGAAAAAGTGCCAATGTAGCCTGCAAGGACGTTTTCATGATATTGCCTTGTAAGCGAAACGCCTATCCAGATTTCTTTTCTTTGTGAGGTAAAAATCTTTATAGTCGCATTAATCGTGGGATGTTCGGAATTCAGCATTTCACTGATTTCCTCTTCGGAATCCGCAAAAAAATCCCTCCAATTGCGGTTAATGCATTCATTTACAGGGTAGCCTGTGATGGTTTCCCAGGCTTTATTCATATAAATAATGTTGCCACTCTGATCCAGCTGCATCAAAACCTCCGTAATGCTGCTGACCACTTCTTCCAGCCTTTTATTGGTTAATGCGGCTTCTTCGGTTTTTTCGGCGGCAATGCGGCTTAGTTCGCGGTTGGCTTTGAAGAGCTCGCCGGAGCTTTGTTCAAGTATAAGCTCCACGCGGCCCAGATCGTCCTGATATTCAATATATGCTTGATTTACAGATAAAAGAAAGTCTTGTAAATCAGGATGTTCGGCAAGTTCAGGCGGCAATGATTTCCGGATTTGACGTTTGAGCAACCGGTGATAATTGACGTCCGTAAGTTCAGGCATGTTCATTGTCAGTATTCTCTGAAAGTTGTAACAGTCATTGTTTGATTGTGCAGCTCACACAGCGAGTTACGGTTGAATGGCGCCAGCTCACCATAGGAGTAAAATCCGGTGATAACTGGACTGCCGAGCACATCGGACACAGATTCAACTTCTTCTTCAACCATTTGTTTAAGCACCAGTTTCCTGCCTACACAACTTACCAGAATGGCAAACTCGGGACTGTTTTCAAGTCCTTCCGAAGCAGCTTGGGCGGCTTCTTCGGCGCCGTTTATGAGCCTGTCGTTATTTGCCTTCATCAGGCGAACAAATGAGCCCTCGGGAATGTCGCCTGCGAAAGTGAGACTTTTTTCATCTTCATTAATGCCCAGGATGGTCCGCACAACAGGAGCGCGATCTTCGCTATCCCGCATGCTGAGCGGAAATAGTAACCCGGAAGCAGGCAACTCTTTGGCCTTGTCGCCAAGGAATGATTTATACAGATCGAGCGCAGGCTCGCCGTCAATCTCAAACAAAATATTTTCCCTGGATCGTGTCACACGCCTGTCCAGGCCAAAGCTATCCCAGCCACCGCGTGACCCAAAGCCGATTGCCAGATTTTCGCCGTAAAATCCGATTGCTGCTACGGTTTCACTGGCGATATTTCCATCCGGTTCAATGATAACCGTTCGGGCAAAGTGTGATCCGTCGCCGGCAAGTCCGCCGGTAAGTGAAACTTCCGAGCCAAGTCCCTCGGCCATGCCTTTTACAAGGTCGGTGCCATTTACTTTGAGGCCATCGGAGACCACAAAAACATGTTTCAGTCCTTCTTTCGGGAGTTGGGAAACGAGTTTTTTACCCGCTTCAATGCTGCTGAACTGAATGTCTTCCAGCGCGACTTTTGAACTGCTTACAGTCGTATCGTTAAAACGGATCCCGGTGATGATGATCGTATTATCTTTCACCGAAACATTCGAGATTTCACCTGCGGTAGAACAGCCGGAAAAGAGAGAGTCGGGATAAAGTGTTGCCAGTTGGGCGATTACGTCACTTTTTTCAAGAAGTTCCCGGTTTCCAAAGACGAAAAATAATTGCGGTGTAAAGGGAAATGTAATGGTAGAGGAGGCATTGGTGTAAACCAATTGTTTGATTTCCATAAATGATTGGTCGGGCTCATGAATTTGTTCAACAATTTACAGAAAACTTTTGACAGACGAATTAATTTTACATTCAGCCAAACATATATACAATGCCAAAATTCGCTAGGACAGCGATGGGAACGATATTCCCTTGATTTTTCTAAAAAGTTCTACCGCATATAGATCTGTCATTCCGGAAACGAAGTCTAAAACCGTCTGAATTCTGGCGTAATCGTCTGTTTGGGATGTGATAAATTGTTTGGGAATAAGATCCACTAATTTCCGTGAGTAGTGAGAATTATTGTTAAGATAAGCAGGAACAAATTCTTCAAGCAAGCCGCCCATAACCTTATAGCCAGCCACTTCAATCTGGACAACTGACGAGTAATTGTAGATTTTATTGATTGAAATTTTAGTGATGTCCTTCATCACAGATCGATACGGTTCAGGAATTGCGTCAACCAGACCGTAGTTAAAATCGCCGCTGAGAATGGCTTCCTGTTCATTGTAAAATAATTCGGAGCACTGGAAGATCAGCGTGCTGATGGATTTGGCCCTTAACAAACTGATTTTTGCGTCTTCGTCATCGATCTCCGAAAGCCTGGCGGGCATTTTTGGATCATTGCAGAGCCTGAGAAGTAATTTTTCAACTTCGCCATAAGACAATATTTTTAGCCGGTGTGCATCTTCCAGATCGATAATGTTATAACAAATATCATCCGCTGCCTCAACCAGATATACCAGTGGGTGCCGCTTGTAAACCAACGGAGAATTTGAAACCATATCCAATTCCAGGTCCACTGCAATTTTTTGAAAGCCAGCTTGCTCCGATTGGAAAAACCCGTATTTCTTGGTGTAAATTTTAGATTTGTTATGCCCGGCAATGGATTCGCAAGGATACTTGGCAATGGCGGCAAGCGTGGAATAAGTGAGCGCAAAACTGCCGTAACCCTTGCCCGCGTAAGGGTGCGTCAGAATGCGAAATGCATTTGCGTTTCCTTCAAAATGCGTCAAGTCAGCCCATTGCGATTCGGTGACTTTGTCGCGATATTTCAACCCCGCATCATCGGTAAAATAATGAGAGATTGCAGCCTCACCCGAATGTCCGAATGCCGGGTTACCCAGATCGTGCGCCAGGCAAGCAGCCGAAACAATGTTCCCTATTTCACTGATCAGCGGCAATTTGTCGTCAACGCCGGGATCGTCTTTTTTGAGTTTGTTATAAAAGATCCTTCCTAATGACTTTCCCACACTGGCCACTTCCAGACTATGCGTTAGCCTGTTATGTACAAAAACGCTGCCGGGAAGCGGGAAAACCTGTGTTTTGTTTTGCAATCTTCTGAATGGCGAGGAAAAAATCAGCCGGTCGTAATCACGCTGGAATTCTGACCGCGCCTCTGCCGGATCAGCATTGTATTTGTCCTCACTGCCCCACCGCTTTGCCGAAAGTAATTTCTCCCAATTCATTATTCAAAAATTTAATTGCCGACAAAACTAACCCCTTTCCCGTAATTAAGGAATAACAGGCGTTTCCCTTTGCGAGGGCCAATCAACGCACTGGTAGTTTCGCTAGTGAAGGCGCTTTTGATTCGTACACGGATTCAATGAATTTTCAAATCAGATATATATGAAAAAGTCCTTGATAATGATCGCTTGGGTGTTCAATGTGCTCGTATTCAGCAGCCTGTATAACTTCCTGGCTGCTGAATACAATGTTGCCAAAGTGCATATAAAAGATGAAAAACTGGCCAAAGAAATGTCAGCTGCAGCCACAACGTTCCTCAACTCACTTTCACCAGACCAATTGGCAGAAACCAAGTTGCCTTACGACGATCCGGCTCGTTTCGATTGGAATTTCACACCCCGGAAACGAAAGGGCATCACCTTCAAAACGATGAGCGCCGCACAGCGAAAAGTGGCTATGGATATGATCAGGCTGGTTTTAAGCCAGGAAGGTTATACCAAAGCAGAGCAAATTATTGATCTGGAAAACGTGCTAAGGGTTGTTGAAACACGCCCCGCCAACGACACTTACCGCGATCCTGAAAACTTTGCTTTTCTGGTTTTTGGAGAGCCAGGCGGTGATCCTTGGGGCTGGCGGATGGAAGGGCATCATTTGTCGCTGCATTTTTCGTCTATTAAAGGCAAAATCACTTACACGCCCAGTTTTATGGGCAGTAATCCAGGCAATGTACAGGCGGATGTGCCTCAAAAAGGTTTGCGGATCTTGAAAAATGAAGAGGATTTCGCATTTGAATTATTACAATCATTGAGTGAAAAACAGCTGGAAAAAGCCGTCATAGGAAGCACAGCACCCAACGAGATGTTCACTTCCAATTCCAGAAAGGCATCTTTGGAAAAAATGCAGGGCATCCCCATGGCAGAAATGACCGCAGAGCAAAAGGTAGCCTTCAAAAAGCTGATCATGTCCTATTTGCAGCGTTACCACGTGACATTAAAAAATCAGCAGTGGGCTGAACTCGAAAAAAGCGGCCTGGATAAAATACATTTCGCCTGGATGGGAGACCAGAAAAACGTCATCGGATCAGGCCATGGCCATTACTACCGCATCCACGGCCCCACCTTCCTCATCGAATTCGACAACACCCAAAACGGCGGAAATCATATTCACTCGGTTGTCAGGGATTTGGAAAGTGATTTTGGGGAGGATATGTTGCGCAGGCATTACGAGAAGGCGCATTGAGTGCTTGTTTGCCCCTAAATCCCCTGAAGGGGATTTGTTGCTGCTTGTTGGTAACATGCCCTCCCCTTTAGGGGCCGGGGGCAGGAGAGAGATGTAAACTTGCATAGCGCATTGGCGCTGGTTTTGCCCCTAAATCCCCTGAAGGGGACTTGTTGCTGCTTGTTGGTAACACGCCCTCCCCTTCAGGGGCTGGGGGTAGGAGAGAAATGCAAATTTGCATAGCGCATTGGAGCTAGTTTTGCCCCTAAATCCCCTGAAGGGGACTTGTTGCTGCCTGTTATTAACATGCTCTCCCCTTTAGGGGTCGGGGGTAGGAGAGAGATGCAAACTTGCATAGCGCATTGGAGCTGGTTTTGCCCCTAAATCCCCTGAAGGGGACTTGTTGCTGCTTGTTGGTGACACGCCCTCCCCTTCAGGGGCTGGGGGTAGGAGTGGAAAATGCAAACCTGCATAGCGCATTGGAGCTAGTTTTACCCCTAAATCCCCTAAAGGGGACTTGCCACTACTAGTTAGTAACACGCTCTTCCCCTTTAGGGGCCGGGGGCAGGAGTGGAAATGCAAACTTGCATAGCGCATTGGAGCTAGTTTTGCCCCTAAATCCCCTAAAAGGGACTTGCCGCAGCTAGTTGGTAACAAGCTCTCCCCTTTAGGGGCCGGGGGCACCAGCAAACCGCATACCAGCTAACACAACAATTACTATTTTTGCAACATGCTCTCCCCTTCAGGGGCCGGGGGCCGGAGTGACATGCAAACTTGCATAGCGCATTGGCACAAGCACATTAAAATATCTACACACTAAAAAATACACACTATGATGCACTACGGTGCTTCGCCGCTTCTTTTCGAAAGGGCCAGGCAATTACGAGATAATGAAACACGCGCTGAAAAACTACTTTGGGCCAGGCTTAGTAACAAACAACTTGGAGTCAAATTTCGAAGGCAGCATCCGCTTCACCGTTTTATAGTAGACTTCTACTGTCATGAATTGAAATTGGTTATAGAAGTGGACGGTGGAATTCATTTTTCGGAAGAGAATCAGGAATATGATCAAATGCGTACGGAATTGATTGCTGAGTTTGAGATCAAGGTAATCCGGTTTCGAAATGAGGAAATATACTATGAAATCGAAAATGTGATTGACTTAATTAATAAGTTTATCCCACATTAGTTTAGCATTCGATGACCCCAACAACGCACCGTTACTTCATTATCAACAAGCCAGCCAACATGGTTTCACAGTTCGTTAGCCCTGATGATGTGGGGTTACTGGGGGATTTGGCGTTTGATTTTCCGGAGGGTATTCATGCGATCGGCAGGTTGGATGGGCATTCGGAGGGGCTTTTGATCCTTACTACTAATAAAAAAGTTACTAATCTGCTGTTTCAGGGCGAGGTTGCGCATAAGCGAACTTATTGGGTGAATGTGGGGCATCATGTGAGTGACAAAACGCTGCACAAGCTCAGAACGGGCATTGGTATACAAATAAAAGGAGGCATTGAATATGTGACGGCTCCTTGCGAAGTTGAAATTATTCCGAGGCCTGAGATATTACCACCGCATTCGAGTGAAAGCTGGGAAGGAGTGCCCAACACCTGGCTTGAAATCACATTAACAGAAGGGAAATTTCACCAGATCCGGAAAATGGTGCGGACCGCTGGTCATCGCTGCAAACGACTCATCAGAACCAGTATAGAGGACCTGGAACTGGGCGACCTTGTTGCCGGTGGTGTAAAAGAGATTGAAGAGAAAGAATTTTTTAGGTTATTGAAGATCGATAACTGGAAATAACTAAAATCATCCCGACATGAACTTAATAGGCAACATTATCTGGCTCATTTTTGGCGGATTTATCGTCTTCCTGGAATATATGATTGTCGGGTTTGCGCTCTGCCTGACCATCATTGGCATTCCATTTGGCGTTCAATGTTTCAAAATCGGGTTGCTTACGCTGTTTCCTTTCGGGCAGCAGGTGCGGGATGTTCCCGGGAATACGGGCTGTTTGTCCACTATTTTTAACATTATCTGGATCGTGCTGGGCGGGATCTGGATCGCTATCACGCACCTTGTTTTTGGCGTAATCCTCGCCATTACCATCATTGGCCTCCCTTTTGCGCGGCAACATTTTAAATTGATGAGCTTGTCCTTCACGCCGTTTGGCAAAGAAATTTACTAGTCATTATCTCATCTGACAGTAAAAATATGAAAGCCATTGTAATCTCGCAACCTGGCGGCCCTGAAGTGCTTCGAATGGAGGAGCGGCCAACGCCACAACCGGCTGATGCCCAGGTTCTGATCAAAGTTTATGCCGCAGGGATCAACCGTCCCGACGTTTTCCAACGCAAGGGAAATTATCCGCCGCCGACTTGGGCGCCGCAGGATATTCCAGGGTTGGAAGTTGCCGGAATTATTGAACAGGTTGGACATCATGTTGCTGATTGGAAAAAAGGCGATGCCGTTTGTGCATTGTTGGCGGGAGGCGGTTATGCGGAATATGCCGTTGCGCATGCCGGGCATTGTCTGCCCGTTCCCAATGGCTGCGATTTTGTGCAGGCTGCGTCTCTTCCTGAAACCATTTTTACCGTTTGGCATAATGCATTTCAACGGGGCAATTTGAAAAGCGGAGAAAATTTCCTCGTCCACGGCGGGACGAGCGGGATAGGCATAACGGCGATTCAGCTTGCGAAGGCTTTTGGTGCAAAAGTGTTTGCGACGGCTGGCTCACAGGAAAAGTGTAAAGCTTGCGTCGCTCTGGGTGCAGATATTTGTATCAATTACAAAATCCAAGACTTTGAAGAAAAGCTCAAAAATGAAGGTGTAGACGTGATTCTGGACATGGTAGGAGGTGATTATATTCCAAAAAATATCAAACTGTTGCGGGAAGATGGCAGACTGGTTTTTATAAACACCATGAAAGGCAGCAAGCTCGAAGGCTCAGAAGTGGATTTTGGACTAATTATGAAAAAACGGCTGACAATCACTGGTAGCACGTTACGCAACAGAAGCAACGAATTCAAAACCGCGCTAACAAAAGAAATCCTTACGAATGTCTGGCCGGTCATCGAATCTGCAAAGTTCCAAACCGTGATCGCAGCTCAATTTTCCATGCAAGAAGCATCCAAGGCACACGCATTGATGGAAACGAGCGAGCATATCGGGAAGATTATTTTGATCAATGATTGGGATTCTTAACCCAATTGTCGCTCAGTTTTTTGTTTAAAATATCCGAAATCTGCTTGGCCTGCGCGTAAACCATCAAATGTCCTGCGCCATCAATGGAGACATCGGGTTTCACCATTTTGATCGGGATCAACTTGTCTGCTGTGCCGTGGATGTGATACAGATTTTCAAGGTTATCCGTTCTTTTCCAGGTTCCCATTCTTACCAAAGCCCATTTCAGGAATTTGCTGTCGGTGTCATGTAAAATGGATTTGAGCAGCGCTTTCAGCTCAGGCGTGTCTGCACCGAAAAATTTGTAAGTAAATGTATTTGTCGACTTCAAAAATGGGGCAGCGAATGGGCTGAGCAACAGAAATTTGGTTAATCCCTGATAAAATTTGGAGATCGGAACGCCTGTTGGCGTGCTCGAAATGATTACGATCTGCTCCGGATGCACAATATTTGCAAGTTCGGAGGCAACGATGCCACCAAAAGATAATCCAACCAGCTGAAATGGCCGCGTTGTATCAATTTGTGCTACCAGCCTGCTTGCATAATGTGCAATTGTCTCTTTTTTCTCAGGCTTGATCCAATCTATATAGTGAACAGCAAAACGTTCGTCCAATACTAATTTGCTAAAAACGCGTTTGTCGGCTCCCAAGCCGCTTAAAAAATAAAGATTCATTTTATCGGGGTCTGGCGTTGAAGATCGTTCGTGAGTAGTCGCCGTTCCATCCGATAAAGTATGATCATTCTCCTGATTTGCCGCAAACGATTTTTCTAACGGTCGGTTTGCACCATTTATCGTGGACTGACCGAAAATCTCGGCGCTGCGGACCGTTAGGTAAATGGTCAGGCAAATCCAGGGAATGTTGATATTCGAAAGCATAATAATGTCGGAAAGCTATTCGAATATACGGGCTGGCAGAGAATAAAGATTGCCTATTTTACAAAATTGAATCTCAAACCGGCCATGGCCCAGCGTCCCGGCATTTTGGAGCCAAGCAAATCACTGTACTGAACATCAAATGCATTGTCGGCCTGCACAAATACAGCCAGGCTGCGATTTAAAAAAGCATATTCTGCCTTTGCGTTTAATAAAAAATAATCTTTCGAAATGTTCGCTTCGATGGCTGATGCCGCGCGTTCTGCCCGGTTTTTATACAAACCGTTCAGACTGACCGAGAAGCCGGAAACCTGATAAATGGCAGAAAAGTTGCCCAGGAACTTGGCGTGGGACGACACATAGAAGGAGGGTTCTAAGTTGCTGCTTTCGCTTTTCAGCCAGGTTAACCCTGCATTAAAAATCAATTTCTGATCAGTTGAAAATGAGTTAACAGTTTGAAAATCAATTTCGAAACCAGTTGTATTCACTTCCGCAATGTTCAATGCTAAGCCAAAGGTCCCCGTAGGAGCTAGATTTTCCTTACGAGGCATTTGGGCATAAGGCGTTGACACGTAATCGATCAGGTCATTTTGAAGTCTTTGAAAAAATGTTCCTGAAATTTTGAGCTGATTTGTGTTGCTATTAGTCAAAAACCAGTCTGCCCCGGCTTCATAACTGAATGATTTCTCGGCCTTTAATGCAGGATTTCCTACATTTCCGCCTGTAACCAATGCTTTTTTGTAGTTATTAAATCTCTCCGTGAAGTCTGCGTCCCGGATGGTTTTGCCCGCGCTGCCGCGAAATTGCCAGTTGTCTTTTTTGTAAGATAAATTGACCTGAGGCACCACTTCCGAACCGATGCTTTCACGCCAATCTAATCTTACAGAAGGCGTTACGGTGAAATTGGCTCCAATATTTTGAACCAAGGACACAAACGGCGCGAGTTGGCTCAGGGCATGATCGCCGCGGTCGTTGGATGCAATGTTCCGGTTTTGATAGTTAAGCCCCGCAATCAGGTTCGTGCTTTGCGTGAATGTTTGCTGCCAGGTTAGCAAGCCTTGCCACAACTGTGATTTGCTGTTGTTGGCAATAGAATGCGGATTGAACAAATATTGGTCTCGAACAAATTTATAGCCTCCATCCAGCGTAATGGCCGTTTTTTCTGTCTTGTAACCAATTTTAATCTGGTTCCAGGAGGTTTCCACCTTCTCACTCGCCGTATCGGATTTGAGGGCTGTATAAAAATTTTGCGCAGCAAAATCGCGATGATCATAGGCGCTCCGTACGGCCACATTCAAGCTGGGAGAAAGCGCATAATTGAGAGAAACGGACGCCGTGTTGTTATGAAAATATCCCTTAATTCCCCGCTGCTGAACGCCTGAGGCATTATTTGACAAAAAACCGCCTGAAATCGCCAGTTTGTCCTTTTGTACAAATGCACCCACATTCGCATTTTTTAAACCATACTGTCCGGCGGTTAATGCACCATTAATGCTCGTTTTTAGCGTTCCCATAGTACTTTCATCCTCATTTCCGGACTGTAAGCGCGCAGCAAATGTTTTGGAAATAACATGAATCACACCACCCACAGCATCGGAGCCATAAATCGCGGAGGAAGCACCTTTTAAAACTTCGATTCGCTCGATTTCGGACGGAGAAATGGGGATATAGGCATTAAAATGGCCTGTGTTCGGATCATTGAGCCTTAATCCATCCAAGATGATCAGCACTTGCTGAAATGTTCCGCCGCGCAGCACAATGTCGCTTTGGGAGCCCATGGGGCCGCGCGCCTGAATTTCCACACCAGGCACATAACGAAGCAGATCATCAATACTGTGCACGGGCAGGTTTTGGAAATATTCACCTTTAATGACAGCAATGTTCCGCCCAGTTTGCGAAGCGCGTTTTTCGACAAGTGAAGAGGTTACAGTAACAGGATCGAGTGAAATATCCTGCGCAAAAACCGGGGTACACAACAGCAAGGCAAAACAAATCACCGGGTTTTTCAAAATCAGAAAAACAAACTTTGCCGGGTTTTTCAAAACCCAGATCAAAAAAGAAGATTGTAGCATTGTCATCATGGCTGTGATATCAGAATCAAATTTATTTTGGACAAACTTACTATCTTGCCGGACTGTTAACATGCTCCGGTTTTAAGTTTATGAGTAGTCCGGTTGAAATTCCATTCCAAAATATCGTAACCATTGACCGGCAAAATATAACGCCGGTTTATCTGCAAATCTCGCGTCAGATGATCAATGCGATCCAGCGCGGCGTGTTGTATACGGGTGCAAGGTTGCCGGGAACCCGCTCGCTCGCGGGAATTCTGGAAGTGCACAGAAAAACGGTGGTTGCGGCTTATAATGAGCTAGATGCACAAGGCTGGATCGAACTCAGGCCGAATAAAGGAACATTTGTTACCCAAAAATCACCGGCTCATTCCGCAAACCCGTTGCATTTCAATGCGGATTATTTGGTTAAATATCCCCAAAAAGCAGGTTTTGCATTTGAAGAAAGCATGCTTTTGGACAGGCCTGTGTCCGTTTCCAAAGCCGAGCTGGAATTCACCGACGGACTTCCCGACGTGCGCCTGGCTCCAATGGACAAGCTGGCAAAAGCCTATTCGAGTGTTTTAAGAAGAAATAACAACCGCAAATTACTCAGCTATTCCCACGTTGAAGGCAATGCTTTTTTTAGAGCAAAACTGGCTGATTATCTGAACAATACGCGGGGATTGCATATTGGAAAGGAGAATATTATCACGACGCGCGGAATACAAATGGGCATTTATCTGGCATCTATGCTGCTTCTAAAAAAAGGCGATAACGTAGTGGTGGGTAACCTGAGTTACTATGTGGCGAATATGATTTTTCAGCAGGCCGGGGCCAACATTATTTCCGTTCTGGTCGACGAGCAGGGCATTTCTGTGGAGGCGGTGCGAAAATTGTGCGAGACGAAGCGCATTCGAATGCTGTACATTACGCCGCACCATCATTACCCAACCACTGTGACGCTTAGCGCGGAGCGGCGCATGGAATTGCTAAATCTTTCGGTGCAATATGGTTTCATCATTCTCGAGGATGACCATGACTATGATTTTCATTACAACAGCAGTCCGGTTTTGCCGCTGGCAAGCGCCGATCCGGCGGGAATGGTGGTTTACATCGGCTCATTTTGCAAAGCTTTGGCGCCCGGATTACGTTCCGGCTACATTGTTGCGCCTCAAAATCTGATTACCGAACTCGGGAAATTCCGGAGGATCATCGACCGGCAGGGCGATCTGATGATGGAGCAGGCTTTGGGGGAATTGTTGGATGAAGGTGAAATTCAGCGGCATATCAAGAAAGCGCAAAAGGTTTATCACCAGCGACGCGATCTATTGGATACATTGCTGCGCACTCATTTTGAAGCATATTTGAACTTTAAAACACCGCCCGGCGGGCTGGCAATCTGGACGGAGTGGCGAAAAGACATTAATTTGATGCGGGTTAGCAAAACCTGTTTGAAACAAAACCTGCATTTGCCCCAGACATTGCTTTTCCAAACCGGCCAGCTCAGTGCGATGCGGCTCGGATTCGGGAACCTGGACGACGGAGAAATCAGAACGGCGGTTGAAATCCTGAATTATTCAATTAATTTGTGATTTAATCATATCCGTTCCGGTTTTCACTTTGCTTTCCTTCCCAAACTTATGAATAAGAGAACTTTTATAAAACTATCAACAGCATTCATGACAGCTCCATTATTTTCACCATTAACCGGCTGGGCAAAGGCCGATAAACTGAAAAACTGGGCCGGAAACCTGGAATACAGCACCGAACGCCTGGATCAGGCGAAGACTTTGAGGCAGGTTCAGGAAATTGTCAAAAAATATCCCAAGCTGAAAGTGCTCGGAACACGGCATTGTTTCAACAACATTGCGGACACGAAGGATCAGTTTATCTCGCTGGTTAATGCGGAGGAACACATTGTTTTGGATGAAAAAAATAAAACGGTGACTGTGAATTCGGGCATGAAATACGGTCAATTGAGTCCGTATTTGCATAAAAAAGGCTTTGCGCTGCATAATCTCGCGTCGCTTCCGCACATTTCGGTTGCCGGCGCTTGTGCTACGGCTACGCATGGCTCCGGGGATAAAAATGGAAATCTCGCTACGGCAGTTGCGGCGATGGAAATCGTGACCGCGGCTGGCGATGTGATGCAACTAAGTCGTAAAAATGATGGGGATAAATTTAATGCGGCCGTTGTGAATCTGGGCGCTTTGGGTGTGGTTACAAAAGTGACGCTGGATGTGGTGCCGACTTTTATGATGGGACAGTTTGTTTACGAAAATCTGCCTCTGGATCAGTTGAAGGATAATTTTGAAAAAATAGAATCGAGCGGATATAGTGTTAGTTTGTTTACAAATTGGCAGAGTCAGGACATTACGGAAGTTTGGGTTAAGCAAAAAATTGAGGATGGAAAGCCTCTGAAAGCTGAAAAAGAATTCTTTGGGGCTAAACTGGCAACCAAAAACCTACATCCGATTCCCGAACTTTCTGCTGAAAACTGCACGGAGCAAATGGGCGTTTCCGGCCCCTGGTATGAACGCTTGCCGCATTTTAAGATGGGATTTACGCCCAGCAGCGGCGTTGAGCTGCAATCGGAATTTTTTGTGCCGAGAAAAAACGCGGTGGACGCCATTATGGCTATCTCCAAACTTGGAAGTCAGGTTGGCCCGCATTTGCTCACTTCCGAAATCCGGACTATTGCTGCGGATGATTTCTGGCTGAGCCCTTGCTACAAGCAGGATTCTGTGGCCATTCATTTTACCTGGAAACAGGAATGGGATGCGGTTAGCAAGCTGCTGCCGATCATTGAGCGCGAATTGGCGCCTTATGATGTGCGCCCGCACTGGGGGAAACTGTTTTCCGTTTCACCCGATCTCCTTGCAAAACGCTATGTGAAAATGGAGGAATTTAAAGCGCTTGCAAAGGAATGGGACCCGAATGGCAAATTCAGAAATGACTTCCTTAACCTGAATATTCCTAGAAGTTGAGGAAAATATAAGCCGTTTCGTGAATGATTATGACCCTTATTTTTGTTGCTAAATAGTCCGCTATGAATATTTTATGCTGACCAACATTCGTTTTGTAAGCGTGGATTAATACATTGTAAACCAAGTAAAATAATGGCAGCAAAATTAAGGGAACTTCCGATTGCAGAACCTGCAGCAGCCCGGGAAATCACATCCGATAAGATTACAGAATTATATATGCACGATTGCCTTGAACAGAACAAAAAGCCGGAATCGGTTTACTTGTTCTGCAAGCGTCATGGCATTGTTGAAAAGGAATTTTACAAACATTTCTCTTCGATTGAAGCAATAGAAAAAAGCGTTTTTGTGAGCTTTCACAGACTCGCTGTTGAGCTCATGAACCAAAGCGATGACATGGCTGTGCTTGGTTTCAGGGATAAGCTTCTGACTTATTATTTCACTTATTTTGAGATACTTACGGCCAACAGGAGTTATGCTGTTTTTGATCTGAAAAGTGAAAAAAACCGCCTGGCCGGGTTGATGAAGTTGAAGGATTTCAGGAGCCAGTTCAAAACATTTATCAGCGAGATCAGCGACGGTTATCTCAAATCCAAAAGCGAGCGGGTCCGCAAAGCGCAGCAGGATGCATTGGAAGAAGGTGCGTGGATCCAGTTTATGATAACGCTCAAATTCTGGCTTGACGACGAGTCTATTGGCTTTGAAAAGACAGATCTTTTCATCGAAAAATCAATCCGGGCAACATTTGATCTCATTGATATCACGCCCCTGGAAAGTGTGATTGATTTTGGTAAATTTCTCATTAAAGAAAAGTTGAAGTAGGAATGGAAACAATTGACAGCATCCCTACTTCGAAAATTCAGCGTGCAACCAGATTGATTTCGACCGGTGTAAAAATCGGGGGTAACTATTTGAAATATTACGGTGAGAAGATCACCAATCCCGAGTCAGCGCGGGATAATTTGAATACAAACAACGCTGAGGATATTTACGACGGACTTAAAAACCTGAAAGGCAGTGCATTGAAAGTGGCGCAGATGCTGAGTATGGAGAAAAATTTCCTTCCGCAGGCTTACGTGGAGAAGTTTTCTTTGTCCCAATTTTCAGTTCCTCCGCTGTCTGCACCGCTTGTTGTGAAGACATTCAGAAAGTATTTTGGCAAATCCCCGTTGGATCTTTTCGATTCTTTCGACGCCAATGCGATCAATGCTGCGAGCATTGGCCAAGTGCATAAGGCGACGAAAGATGGAAAAGATCTGGCCGTTAAAATCCAGTATCCGGGCGTTGCAGAGAGCATTTCTTCTGACCTGGCGATGGTGAAACCGATTGCCATGAGCATGTTCAACATTCAAGCGAAAGATTCGGATAAGTATTTTAAAGAGGTGGAAACCAAGCTTACCGAGGAAACCAATTATTTTCTCGAAATAGCCCAGAGCACGGAAATTGCCGAGGCTTGCGCACATATCCCGAACTTACGTTTTCCGAAATATTATCCTGAATTGTCCTGCGAAAAGGTGATTTCAATGGATTGGATGACGGGCAAGCATTTGTCTGAGTTCACTAAAATGAATACAGATCAGCATTTGGCTAACAAGATCGGGCAGGCGCTTTGGGATTTTTATATGTTCCAGGTTCACCAACTGAGAAAAGTGCACGCCGATCCGCATCCGGGCAATTTCCTTGTTGATGAAGCGGGAAATTTGATCGCCATCGATTTTGGGTGCATTAAAGAGATCCCGGATTCGTTTTATACACCATATTTTGAGTTGGCCGAGCCGGAGAAATTGAATGATCCTGAAATTTTCTATTCAAGAATGGAAGCTTTGGAAATTCTTTCGAGCAAGGATACGCCACAGGAGACAATATATTTCTCGAAGCTTTTCAAAGAAATACTTGGATTGCTAACGCAGCCATTCCAGTCTGAAACATTCGATTTTTCAGATGAAGCATTTTTTGGGAAACTGGCGGCATTGGGCGAGAAATACGCGAATGATAAGGAGCTGCGGAAAATGAATGTGAACCGTGGATCCAAACATTTCATTTATATCAACCGCACATTCTTCGGGCTTTTCAGCCTGCTGCACGATTTGAAAGCGACTGTTGAAACGAAGCAATTAGCATTGTGATTGATTGATTATTAAATTATTTCAAACCGGCGAAGGACTAAACATCTTCGTCGGTTTTCTTTTTTGGCTTTCGCTTATTTACAAGCCTGAACAGGTTATTATTTGCTTGTTCAGGCGTTTGATCACCCAGTAAAATCCCCCACGGTTTGAGCCCGTCAATGCGATCAAAAACCACTTTCAGCATGGCGATCGCCGGAATCGAAAGGAACATTCCTGACAAACCAGCCAATGCGCCGCCAACAAGCACGCCGACGATTGAAGCCAATGCGTTGATCTTCACTTTGGAACCCACTATAAGCGGCACCAGGAAGTTGTTGTCAATAAACTGAACCGCAATAAATACGCCTACGACGCCCAGTAATGTATGGGCATCGGGATGGCTAATGAACGTTACCATTACCGCCAGGGCCGTTGCCACAAGTCCGCCAATGTAGGGAATAAGGTTAAGGATAGCAGCCATAATGCCCAGCAGCATCGCATATTGAACATTAAGCAACAGTAATCCAACGGAATTCAGCACCGCAACAACCGTCGTTTCCAAAAGCAAGCCCACCATGTAACTTTGAATGATGGATTTGATTTCTCCCAAAATTTCAAGCACCCGCGGCTTATGCTCTTCCGCAAAGAGAACGACCATAAAATGCAGCAGCATGGTCCGGTAATAAAGGAGTAGAAATGCGTAAATAGGGATAAGGATCAATGTTGCCAATGGTCCTGTGACAACGCCTAGCGTCTCGGCACCCTGGAAATTTTCGAGCGTTTTCGTCTGGGCGTTTTTAAGATATTCGGCCTGCTTGCTATAACTGACGCTATATTCCCGCCGGATCCACCGCCGCGCATCGCGATAAAACTCATTAATGTTGCGTTTCAGCTTAGGCCACTCATCCGAAAAATCCGAAAGTTGCATCGAGAGCAGGATTGCGACGCCTGAGACAATCACAACCGCCAGGAGCACCGCCAGCGTGATTGCCAGCACCTTATGCATCCCCATCCGGGTAAACCAAGCCTCCACCGGCCTCAGCAAAACTGCAATCAATCCAGCCATCGCCAGCGGGACAATAATGTCCTGCCCCAGGTAAATCCCCAGCATGACCAGGCCAATTGCCAGGAGGGAATAGGTGAATTTTTGGTGGAACGGGGCGGGGGTTATAGGTAAAGACAATGTGTTTAGTTTAGATTTTCTAAATAATTTTTAAAAATATTAATTTTCTTGTAAGTTTGATTTGAAACACACTATCATATAATGGTAATACTTAGCTATAAAGCTATAAGAGAATTTGGGAAAAAGCATCACGATTCGGAAGAAGCTTTAGGGAGCTGGTATAAGATTGTGGAGCGATCGAATTGGGCTCATTTTCATGATGTAAAGCAAGTCTTTAATTCCGTCGATTCGGTTGGCAATGACCGATATGTTTTTAATATTAAAGGGAATAAATACAGGCTGGTAGCACTCATAAACTTTAACGTCAGAACCCTTTATATTCTCTTTATTGGTACGCACGCTGAATATGACCTGATAGACGCATCGCTTATCAAATTTAAATAGAAGAACATGGAACTTGAAGAGATAAAAAGTGAACGGGAATATGACCGTATCATGGAAGAGATACTGGACATAATGAATAAAGGGGAGGCTAACCTCTCCTCGGAAGAATCAGAAAAACTCCGTACAATGGCCCTCGTGGCGCAGTCTTATGAAAAAAAGCATTATTATGTTGAGCCGCCAAGGACTTTTCAGGGAATGATTGAGTTGCGGATGTATGAGCTGAAATTAAAACAGAAGGATCTTGCTACCAAACTGGGTGTAAGTAATGCAAAACTGTCGCTAATCCTGAGCGGAAAGCAGCGGCCGGATGTTCCCTTCATAAAGGCAGTGCATACGGAGCTAAATATCCCTGCGGATTTTATTTTACACCATATTTAAGTCGGAAATTTCTAAACAAGCTGCTTCCGCATAAACACGCTGTGACCAATTTCCTGGTTCAGGCCGGGTTTTTCGTAATTGAAGTAGCCTAGTTTGTGATACATGGCGATTGCTTCGGGCTGGCCGGTTCCGGTTTCCAGGACCGCGTTGCGGAAGCCGAGCTCTATTGCCCAATGTTCTAATTTCCTGACCATGGAAGAGGCGATGCCTTTGCCCCTGAATGCAGGAGTTACAAACATGCGCTTCAACTCGATTGTGTTTTCATCGTAAATTTTGAAGCATCCGCAGCCTATTACGGTGTCATTGTCATAAGCCAAAATCACAGTTGGCAGATTCGTGATGAGGTTATATTCTTCGTAATCAGCCTTATTGGTGTTGTAAATAGCGCAAAGTTCGTCGTCGAGCTGGTCGGTTAGCTTTTTGAAATCCGGATTTTCGCTGTTTGTTCTGATCATCGTTGGTGTCTCGGTATATGAATTGCGAAATTAGGCGATAAGCACATGACTAGCAGCTTATGGTTTATCAAGCTTATTCAAAAAGTCATTTGCGTGCTTTAAATGTGCTTGCTTCTTAGTTTCGTCCATATTGTCGAATGTCCTGATTAACATGCCTAGTCTCGGATTTTTCAGGAAAAATTGGCGGTTTTTATCCATAAATCGCCAGAACAACCCGTCCCATATTTGCTGCCAATCGCCTTTGGGGAAATCGCTCATTTTCATCAGGTAATTACTGCCGCTAATGTAAGGTTTGGTTGCCATGAGGCCGCCGTCAGCAAACTGGCTCATGCCGTAAACATTAGGAACCATCACCCAATCGTAAGCATCGATAAAAAGCTCCATAAACCAGCGATAGACGTCGTCCGGGTCGAATTCACATAATAGCATGAAGTTTCCAATGACCATCAACCGCTCAATATGATGGCAATAACCAATGTCAAGCACCTTTTTGATGACGATATCGACAGGTTCAATGCCCGTTGTCCCGTTCCAGAATGACTCAGGAATCCTCCTGGTAAAGCCCCAGTAATTGCGCGTCCGTTCTTTGCTTCCTTTGAATTCGTAAACACCGTGAATGAACTCGCGCCAGCCAATCACCTGCCGGACGAAACCTTCGACAGAATTGAGTGGAATATCATGTTTTCGTGCGAAGCGCAGCGTCTCGTTAATGACTTTTTTGGGTGTCAGTAAGCCCGTATTTAGCATGGGCGTCAGTACGCTATGGTGCAGAAAATGCTCTGAAATGACCATTGCATCCTCGTATTTCCCAAATTCTTCGAAGCGTTTAGCCATAAACTGATCCAGCCAGGCATCGCTTTCTTTGAAGCTTATAGGGAACCGGATTGTGTCCGGAACATTGCCATAATTGTTTGAATAATGTTTTTCAACATAACTTTTTGCTTCGCTGTAATGATCAGTTTCAGCTGGAAATTCGATCGCAGGCGGCTTTTGCTTTTTAGGAAATTTCAATCGATTTTCAATATCAAAGCTCCACTTTCCGCCTTCTGGATCGCCTGCTTCGTCGATAAGAATTTTATATTTTTTCCGCTGAGCCGTGTAGAAATCCGCCTGGAAATATCTTTTCTTATTCATGAAATACATTTCCAAATCCTTTTTCGAATTGATAAACATCGGCGTTTCGAATGAAATAAGCTCGATCTGGTTCTTTTTCGCTTCGGTTGAGAGTCTATTTTGAAGCCAGTTATCCGTGACATCCGCATAGAGAATCTCCTCCACGCCCTTACTTTTCAGCATAGGAACCAGCTTCCTTACATCAGCCAGTGCGTTTTGCGCTTCAATGTAATGCACATTCAGTTTTTCGCCTTCCAAATACGACTTATAGGCTTGCATGGCAGCGCGGTGGAAAACCAACTTGTGCTTGTGAAATGAATATTGGTTGAAAAATAAATCTTCTTCAACCAGAAACACCTCCCGTTCGGGCGCCAGCGCAGGATGTTTCTCAAATAGCTGGTGCGGAAAAATTAATGTAATTGACTTCATTTGTCTTTCAATTGCCGATTACTATCGGCTAACTTCTTTACTAAAATCATGCGAATCCTCATATCGTCACTTCCGGCATTTATCTTATCGATCAGTTTTTGCATTGCGCAGGGCGGTTTTCGCGTCGTTCCGTTAGGTGTGAAAGGCGGAGGGGAGGATGGCAATTTGTCGGCCTATATGGTCGCACCTGTAAAATCAAATGCATTTGTTTGCCTGGATGCAGGAACAGTTACAAACGGGATCGCAAAAGCTGTGGCTAATAAGGTTTTTCCAGTTCCTGCTGATGTCGTTTTGCGACAATATATCAAAGCCTACCTGATCTCTCATCCGCATTTAGACCATCTTTCAGGCATGGTTATCAACTCTGTGGAAGACACTGCCAAGAATATTTACGGCACAGAATATTGCATTGAGACGCTCAAAAAGCATTATTTCAATTGGCAGAGCTGGCCTAACCTTGCCAATGAAGGGGCTAGTCCGGCGTTGAAAAAATACAGTTATAAAATGCTCGGCGAAGATCAGGAAGTGAATGTTGAGCAGACGGAAATGGTGGTTAAAATATTCAGGCTGAGCCATTCCAGCCCGTATGAAAGCACCGCCTTTCTGATCCGGAAAGGGGAAAGTTATGTGTTATATTTTGGCGATACCGGGCCCGATGAAGTGGAGAAGTCGGATAAGATGGCAACGGTTTGGAAAGCAATTGCACCGCTGGTTAAGGCGAAGCAGCTCGCTGGGATCTTTTTAGAAGTTTCTTATCCCAATAATCAGCAAGACAGACAGTTGTATGGCCATTTGACTCCGAAATGGTTTATGAAAGAGCTGAATGTGTTGGCAGAAAATGCCGGTGCAGAAAGTTTGAGAGGGTTAAATGTCGTTGTCACGCACATGAAGTCAGGTGGTGATAATGTCCAGAAAATCAAGGCCGAACTAGCCGCAGAAAATACTTTACGATTAAATCTGATCTTTCCCGAACAGGGCAAAGCATTTGAATTGAAATAACAGCTTCCAGGTCGAAAATTACATTCGCCCTGGAAGTTGGAAACATTATTTTTTAGCAGGAGCAGGTGTCGGTTGCGCGGGCACTTTGAGCTCTGTTCCCAGCTTTTCATTGAATTGCCCGATCAGGTAGGCAGATAGCAGCGGGGACGCTTCTTCGTGGTTTTGGTGAACGAAAAAGTAAATGTTTTCGATCCCTTCCTCCACCCACAATTTCAATCTTTCAAACCAATCGTCCAATCTGGTGTAGTCCGAATCAACATTTGCGCCATTGTAGCGGACAAATGCAGTCGGCGTTGTCAGCCGCATGTGCAGCAAGTCGCGGCGACCAGCTGAGTCGGTTACGATGTGGGTAATGTTATTTTTTTCTAAAACCGCATAAAGTTCTTCGCTGTCAAACGAGCCGTCGTACCAGCCTGTGTGACGCAGCTCCAAGGCTAATGGAAAGCCTGACGGCCATTCTTCCAGATATGCTTTTAATACATCCCAATTTTTAGGCCCGAAATTATCAGGCATTTGCAGAAAGAGCATTCCGAGCTTTTCCTGCAAATGTGAAATGCCATCCAGAAACACTTCTGTCGGCTCTTTTGCGTCTTTTAAGCGTTTCCAGTGACTTATTCCCTGATGTAACTTTGGAAAAAACCGGAATTCAGCCGGCGTTTTGTTGTACCAGCTTTCGATCGTTTCAACGGGGAAGTTGTTGTAAAAAGTGGCATTCAGCTCAATGCTGTTGAACTGGGTTGCATAGTAACCCAGCTCATCTTTTGTTCCTTTCGGATAAAAGCTCTTGAGATCCGCCTTATTCCATTTAGCACAACCAATGTAAATATTCGGCTTGCCCTTTTTTGCGTCCTTCAATAATTTCTTATTAGCTGTCGCATCGTTTGGCAATTTAAAATCAATGTCTTCTGGATTATCAACTTTCCCGAATTTCATGGTCGAACGTCTAAAATGAATTAATATGTATTATTATTTGAAATTTCCGTCTGTTTAAACAGACGGGAAAATTTCAAATGATTTATCTTCCGAAATCGTCTTGAACGCGGACGATGTCATCTTCGTCGGATGGATTTGACGGATCGGTATGTTGCCAGATTTCGGCGACGAAACCCCATTCATCAACGCCCACCAAACGGTGACGCTCACCTTTTTTCAAATCCACAACTGTTCCGATCGGCAACTGGCGGAGCTCAGTCTCTTCATCCGTATCGCTGATCACAATACCGGCTCTGCCGCCAATCACTTTCCAGATTTCAGCACGGCGGTGGTGATATTGCCACGAAAGACGCTTGTTAGGCGCTACAACCAATATTTTAGGGCTTAATTTCTCATAACCTGCGAAGTCTTCCAGGGAGAGATGCGGGAAAAATGTAGATATGAATTTAGGTGCTTCGGATTCTTCCAATACAAAAAAGCCGCCCCAAGGTCTGGAATGATCTTTACTGACAACTGTGAATCCCTGTTCGTCAATAAACTGCTGGACTTTTTCAAAAACAACATCCTTTTCGGCTGCTGCTGTAAATGATTGTATCATAAAGTTGGCTGTTGGTAAAATCAGATGATGGTTTCAAAATTAGGATAAAAAACAAAAAGATGCCCCAAAATATTCAGGGCACCTTTTGAATTATATCTACTAATTTATACTATTTGTCCCACCACACTTTGGTAGTGAAGTCGTCAGGCAAAGTTGCGCCTGTCTGATAATTAGGGTTTCCAGCCACTTCGTTAGTCGGGTAACGAAGTCTCACAGGAATGGTGCCGCCGGTAACATTGCCGGGATAATTGGTTGGCGTTAGTTTAGGATATCCGGTTCTTCTCCAGTCCGACCATGCTTCCCACCAGTTAAAGAATTTGTTCACCCACATTTGTTCGCCTATCATTTCCAATGCAGGTTTCGTTACGCCGTATGGATAAGTGGTCAGATATTTCGTAACAGCCGCATCCGCCACAGTCAATGTTGCATCGAATGGCGTATACATTTGCATGGAAGCTTTCACACCAGCCTCGTAATGTGATTTTGCCGTGCCTGCAATTCCGGAGCCTATCTTTCTTTCGATCGCTTCTGCAAGCAGGAGTTCCACTTCGCCATAATTCATAATCATGTAAGGATCAGAATCCTGCAGCATTTTTGAGTTGATTCTGGAATACGTTTTCGCAACATCGACCTGCTTGCCTTCCAGCTTATCCAGCATGGCCTGATCGTAGCCATTTGGCATTCCTTTTTGTTTTACTGGATCAACAATTGTTCCGTTGATACCGCCGCTGATGATCATCAAGCGCGGATCGTCGTCCGTTGCCACTCCTTGATTTGTCCCTTTCAGGAAGTTGATCAATGTTGCGCTCAGGTAAGTGGGCTGGCCGCCATCACCTGGGTCGAATGCTCTTGAAATACCATTTTGGTTTGTCCATTCATTAGGTCCGTCAGACATTTTAACCCAAACATTATCTGCATTGCTTTTGAATACACCGCCCGCTGCTGCTTTGGTAACGTATGTTGCTGCTTTGGCAGCATCCACATTGGAAATACGCAAAGCCAGGCGAAGCATTAGCGAGTAACCCCATTTTTTCCATTTGGTAATATCACCATTGTAAATAAAATCCGCAGACTTGAACCCTTCATCCGGATTTGACGTGCTCAATGCAGCGGTCGCCTCGTCAAGCTCTTTCAGCAGATCGGCGTAGATAACATCCTGTGTATCGTATTTTGGGAAAAAGATCCCCTCAATGCCTTTATTCGCTTCTGAGTAAGGAATGTTGCCGTACATGTCGGTCAACCTGGCAAAGCTGAATACGCGAATAATCCGTGCTGCTTCACGCATATTTTTATATTTACCCTCGGCAAAACCACCAGGACCCGACTGTTTCAGGATCTCAGCAACGTTTTTCAACTGGTCATTGTAAGTGAATTCAAATGGCGCTGCATTCGTTTCCGCATTGCTTTGATACTTATCGCCAGGAGCAATTCCACCGCCCGAATTAGCCAGTTGCTGGATCGCATAGGCAAACATGCCGATATTCGTACGCCAGTCAATGTAACGGTTATCGCCCGTTGTTCCGTTGGAAGCGATGGCCAGTTCGGTAGACGTGAAGATAAAGTTCAAATCCACCTCATTCAATGCCTGGGGATTAATGTTCAGGTCATGCAATTGCTTGGTGTCGCAGCCCGTCACCAGGACAACCGCCAGGCCATATTTTATATACTTTTTCAAATTTTTCATTTTTCGATAATTAAAATGTTGCTCTCAAATTGAAACCGTAACTGCGTGTGGAAGGAAACCCGAAGTAGTCAAAACCTTGTGAGTTTCCGTTAGAATAAGTCGATTCCGGGTCAACATTGTCGATATTCTTGAACAGGATCGCCAGGTTACGTCCTACGAAGGAAAGCGTCAGGTTTTGCAGGGGTGTTTTTTCCAGCAGTTTTTTAGGAAATGAATAGCCTAATGTAAGTTGTCTCAATTTTACAAATGATGCATCGTACAAATACATGGTTGTTACAGCATCTGCTTCGCCACCCACAGATCCCCAATAGTTGTAAGCCTCTTGCGGAGTAAGTGTTTTGGTAAATGGCTTATAATCAGTTCCTTCTTGTGTGACACCTGTAACGGTCAAAGGAGCTTCACCTTCACGGCCTTGCAGCGAACGCTTGCTTACGCCCCACGAATCAAGCCGCATGTTGGTTCCGGAGAGAATATCACCGCCAACTTTAAAGTCAACCAGGAACGAAAGGTCAAATCCTTTGTAATTGAATGCATTGGTAAGACCTCCTGTCAATTTGGCAATACCATTTCCGATCACCTCATATCCGGCAGAACCAACCGGGCGGCCATCGCTGTGAAATACAGGTTGTCCGTCTGGTGACAACTTCTGAACGCGTCCTGTGATCATTCCGAATGGCTGTCCGACGATATTTTTGATATATGCGTTCCTGGTACGGGGCTCATCCATAACGAGTTCGTCCACGCCATCGATCAGTGATTTCACCTTATTGGAGTTTCTGGCCAGGTTAAGAGTCAAATCCCAGGTTACGCTGCTGGATTTAAGCGGCGTTGCAGTCAGCAACAATTCAATCCCACGGTTTTGCAGTTTTCCAAGGTTAACCGATGTGCTACCAAATCCGGAAGACCGCGAAATTGTTGCGTTCAGGATATCATCCGTTGTTTGCTGATCATAGTAAGTAAAGTCAACACCGATTTTGTTGTTGAACAAACGGAAGTCGATACCAATTTCCGTTTCCGTAACAGTCAGCGGTTTCAGCATAGAGTTTGGTATGTTTCCGCCGTTGCCCATTGCAGACGAAAAAGATGCCATTGGATAACCCAAATGCGGATTCCCGTTCAATGAATAAGTCAGATTGGTTGCATATGGGCCAATAGTGACATTACCAACCTGTGCCCATGACGCCCGGATTTTACCATAAGAAAGCCATCCCGGCAAGCCTTTGATCGCATCCGAGAATACAAAGCTGCTACCAATGGATGGGTAGAGAATGCTGTTCGTTTCAGGGTTAAGCACGGAGAACCAGTCATTTCTGGCTGTTGCTGTCAGAAACAGAAAGCCGTTGTACGAAACCTCGGCAGATCCTAACAGCGAGTTGATCCCTGATTCCTCAGGCGTATAATCCCAGGTTTTTCCTTTGAGGTTGTTGAGAGCCGGGAAGAACGCCACATTGAATCCGTTACCATATACATTGGTGTATTCATATTTCCTGCGCATTCTGTTGCCACCACCGAAAGCGGTGATGCCGAATTTGCCGAATTCTTTGGTGATCCCAATCGTGTATTCAGCATTGACCTCCTGAACGTCCCAGTTACCCAGGTTTCTTGCGCCACCACGTTGGTAACCAGTTCCTTCCGGCGTTAAGCCTTCCGCGCGGCGAGAATATTTATCCATTCCCACACGTCCCTGAATAAACAACCAGTCTGTAAGCTGATATTTTAGTTGACCTGAGGTGATGATCCTGTTTTTCTGATCGGACTTAATGAACTGGTAGGCGGTCCAATACGGGTTCTGGCCCCAGTTGTTATTGGCCTGCTGGAATTCTTCACCCACTTTTTTGCCCCAAAGGCTCAGACTCGCTTCGTCTGTTCCGGCTGGAATGGCGCCTGGCTTATTTGGATCGCCATAATAATCCAGCACATTCTGGTCTCCCGGAATTCTCCAAAGTGTCTGAATTGCGTTACCCGGGGAGTCGGATACATTCGGGCGGTTTTTTGCTTTTTCCTCTGAATAGAGCACTTTGGCATCCAATGTCAGCTTTTTACCAAATTTTGCATTGGTTGACAATGAAAGGTTTAATCTGTCAAAACCAGAATTTGGAATGATCGATGTGCTTTTCAAATTGGTTACAGATGCACGAAAGTTCTGGGTTTCGTTACCTCCTGAAAATGCCAGGTTGTTGGTGAATGCGTGACCCGTTTTCAGATATCTCGAAAAATTATCGCCTGCATGTGCGTAAGGGCGCATTTTTCCATCAAAACCAATTACCTGGCTGTTGTCAAATTTAGGCCCCCATGAATCATCACCCCATTCGTAAGCCTGGTTCTGGTTAGCTGGCTTGGTTGCCACGCGCTCAACATAAGAGCCTGTTCCGTAGGTTTTTTGCAGATCAGAAAGGTCATTCAGCTTCTCGAAAACATAGTTTGAGCCAAACTCAATGCCAACGCCTTTTCTCTTCGTTCCGCGTTTTGTAATTACGTTGATAACACCATTTGCAGCACGAGAACCGTAAAGAGCAGCTGCATTAGCACCTTTCAAAACTGTGATGGATTCAATGTCATCCGGGTTGATACTGGAAAGACCGTCGCCTTCATCAGATCCACCCCAAAGGCCCGCTTGTCCGAAGTTGTTGTTGTCCATCGGAATGCCATCGATAACATATAGTGGCTGATTATTGCCTTGTAACGACTTGTTACCGCGGATAATAACCCTGGAAGAACCCGCAGGGCCTGTTGCGATCTTGCTCACGTTCACACCGGCAACGCGTCCGGCCAGTGCGTTACCCAGGTTCGCTTCCCGCGCGGATGTGAGGTTATTACCATTCACTTCTGTGATAGAATAGGCCAGCGCGCGCTTATCGCGGCTGATACCAAGAGCCGTAACGACAACTTCATTCAGCGCAGTTGCCTCGGCAGCCAGGTTCACGTCCAGCACACTTGCATTCACTACGACTTCTTTTGAGATATAGCCGATGTAGCTGAATGTCAATGTTTTTCCTTTTTCAACGGAGATAGAATATTCTCCTTTATCGTTTGTTGTGGTTCCACGGGTTGTGCCCTTTACCACGACGTTCACACCGGCAATCTCTCCGCCGGATGCGTCATTTACTTTCCCGGATACTGTCATTTCCTGTGCATAGCCTTCGAGGGCCAGCATGGAGAGCAGTACCAACACAATGTTCAGTACATGTTTTTTCATACGCTTTCTTTTCTAGAATTAGGTTAATCGATTGGTAACATTAGACTGTAAAATCCGGCTCAAATATACCACCGTGAAGAGCATACCCGTATAGTTATTTTTTATCTGAAAATAACACATTTTTAACAGTATGATAACTTTGGGAATCAGAATTTTTTACGGGAATATTTCGTAAGCGTTTGTTTATCAAAGAGTTGTTACTGGAATCGCCTAAACAGGGTTTGATACAAATTTTATTGTAATTCCTGACGTCGTTTATGCCTATACGTTAATAGATCTTAAGTCAGTTGTCAGGTAATTTTTGATACCAGGTTTTCCATAGAATCAATGTCGAAACAGCCAGAATTATCGCTGCTATGACTGTTTGAGTCGGCATTAGTAAAACCAGAAAAACGGGTAAAGCTGTGATAGAAGTTTGAGCCGCAATGCCAATCAGCACATTGAACATGTCCCATTTGAAATTTTGGTTGGGACTGAACAATGGATCTTCGGCTTTTACAGCAGCTAAGACCGGCCCCCAGAATCCCCATGGTCTGACTGTTTTGTAAAAGTTTTTTAATGTTTCAAAATCTGTCGGAGGTGTAAGCAATGATCCTGCGACTGCCCCAACCGTTGAAATGGCCAGAATTATCGGAAAATAAAAAAGCGGGACGGTGCCTTGGAAAATGTAAGGAGCCGCTAATGCACAAATGATCCCGGACAACATTCCCCAGAAAAAACCACTGCTATTAAACCGCCACCAATGCCATTTCAAAACATTGGAAGCGATATAACCGCCAAACAAAGCAGAAACGATCCATTGCAGAATGGTGTTGACGTCTTTTGCCAGGAAACCAAGCAATATACTAATTGTCACAACGACAAGCCCCAGCAAGTAATTCATCCTCGAGATCTGTTTGTTGCTGGCCTTTGGATTAAATGATTTTAAGTAAATATCATTCACCAGATATGCCTGCGCCGCATTGAATGTGCCTGCAAAGGTTCCCATGAACGCGCCCATTAGCCCAACCAACACCAAGCCCAGCAAGCCCGGGGGAATATATGTGTTAAGCACTGCCGGCAGGATTCTTTCAAAATCTTTTTTGTCGGCAATGGAAATATTGAGGTCCTTGTAAAATAGCAATCCGAGAATCGTGACACCGATGATGAGCAAATAACGCGTTGGCAGCAGCACCACATTTACGATCATGCTCATAAGCGCAGCCTCGCGGGGTGTTTTTGCTGAGAGGATTTTTTGCATATCATAACTGGGAATGGGTCCTGCTAAGCTCGCCAAAATGCCTTTTGCCGTCATCAGCGCGAAGAAATAGCCGAAAGGAGAAAATCCGTTCGCCCTGATTTTTTCATTCACTTCGGGAATGCGTGTGCTCCAGTCGAGATTGAGTTCTTTCCCGAAAAATATATTATTCCAGCCAACGGGAACGGGCAACGCTTGTGCATTATGCAGTGCCATCATGGCTATGACCGCAATGATTACGGACACAAAAACCATGATTGCATAATGGATCATATCGGCCCAGACAATACTTTTCATGCCTCCCAGCAGAGAATAAAATACGGTAAACAATGTGAAAATGACACCGTAAAAATGAGCGGCATAGTCCGACGGGATTCTAAAAGATAAATAGGGCTGTACAAAATGCCAGGGAATGAAAATTTCGATAAACTTCCCTAACCCGATAAACCCGTATGCCATAAAACCCAGACAGCTCAGGAGGGCAAATGCGATGATGGCCTTGTGCGATGGCAATGCATCTTTTTTGTTCCCAAACCGCGTAAGCATCCATTCCGCACCCGTTGAAACATTGGACCGCCGCAGCCAGACGGACAAATACACCATCATGAAAATCTGGTTGAAAACGGGCCACAGCCAGGGCAGCCAAATGCTTTTCACGCCATACACAAACATGATAGAAACCATCCAGACGGTCCCGGAAATATCGAACATTCCCGATGCATTGGAAATACCGAGCATCCAGAAAGGCATTGATCTCCCACCAAGCATGTAGTCGTTTTTGCTTTTTTGAGCCTGTTTTTTGAGGATGATCCCAATAACAGTTACCAACACGAGGTAAGCAATGATGACAAGGAAATCAATCGGTTTTATTTTCATGAAAAAGGTCAGGCGTCCATGGTATGCTTGGTTTGGTGAATTTAAAATACAAATGACAGATTACCATCTTCATTGCGCTGCTTAACCCTTTTCAAAACATATTTACTAGCCGCACCGAATAGATAGTTCAAAATATACTGGCACTGGAAGGTGCATATTTGTTTGAGATTCTATTATTTTGATATAATACATTTTTAACATTAAATGGTTATATTTAACTTAACATGTAAACCTGCACTAATATATGAGTGAAATTTACCGCGAAATTACCCCGTTGACCCAGTATGACTGCTTTACAATCTTTGCCCGAAAAAAGACCGTTTTTGATTTCCCCTTACACAGCCACGACGAATTTGAATTGAACCTGGTGCTATCTGCGAAGGGCGTGAAGAGGATTGTTGGAGATCATACGGAGGTTATTGATGATGCTGAGCTGGTGTTGGTCGGCAATAATCTACCGCATGGCTGGTTGACCAACGCCTACAAATGGCATGAGGGTGTGCCCGAGGTCCATGAAATTACCGTCCAGTTTCACCGGGACCTTTTCGATGATAAGTTTTTGAAACGCAACCAACTGTTTTTTGTCCGTTCATTGCTGGAGAAATCGGCCAAGGGGATTGCTTTTTCCAAAGAAACGATCGATCGCATCACGCCGCGACTTACTGCGCTCGTTCAGAAAAGCGGGTTTGATTCTATTCTTGAGTTAATGTCCATCCTGCACGATTTGTCCGTTTCAAGAAACATGCGGACGCTTTCCAACAGCACATTTACAGATGAAAACGTCAATTTCAACAGCAGAAGGATTGAAAAAGTGTTTGCGCATATGCGCGACAATTATGACAAAGAGATCAATCTGGGAAGTATTTCAAAGCTGGCCGGAATGTCTGAGGTTTCTTTCAGCCGGTTTATTAAAAAACGCACGGGGAAAACATTCATTGAAAGCTTGAATGAGATCCGGCTGGGTCATGCGTCAAGATCGCTGATTAACACGACCAACACGATTTCGGAAATTGCTTATAAATGCGGGTTCAATAATTTATCGTATTTCAACCGCATTTTCAAAAGTAAAAATGGCTGCACGCCTAAGGAATTCCGGGACAATTATTCGGGAACGAGGACTTTTATCTGACGGTTTGAAAGTAGAAAGTTCAGAGTTTAAAGTGTTTAGACTTTATACCCTGAACTTTTTACTTTGAACGCTTTGGCCAAACTTCAAAAAACTATACTTTCAGCATCCAGCCAAATGTATCTTCCTCTTTGCCTGTGCGTAAGTCAGTTAAGTAATGTTTTACTTTATTTACAAATGAATCTTCTTTGATCTCAGGAAGTGGGTAGTCAACTCCTTCATACGCGATAGATGCAAATGGAGATATCACGACAGCTGTTCCAGCGCCAAATGCAGCTTCCAGACTTCCGTCTTTCAAGCCATCGACAATTTCCTTCACACTTACCCTGCGTTCCTCCACCGGAATGCCCCAATGTTGCGCAATGGCAACGATGCTTTTGCGGGTAATGCCGTCCAATGTGGTTTCAGAAACGTAAGGTGTCACTAATTTACCATCCAGTATGAACATAATGTTCATTGTTCCGGATTCTTCAATGTAGGCATGTTCCCGTGCATCCGTCCAGATCAGCTGATCGTAACCTTCTTGCTGGGCTAATTTTGCAGGATACAATGAGCCAGCGTAGTTTCCGGCACATTTAGTTGCACCTACACCACCTTCGGCAGCACGGATGAAATGCGTTTCTACTTTCACACGGGGCGGTTTTGCATAATAAGTGCCAACCGGGCTTGTGAATATGATAAAATAGTAAGAATCAGAAGGTTTTACACCGATATATGGGTCCGTAGCAAACATATAAGGGCGAATATATAGTGAGCATCCTTCTTGTGAAGGCACCCAGTCAGCATCCTGGCGAAGCAATTCTGTAAGCCCGCTCATGAAAATTTCTTCCGGAATCGTTGGCATGCAAAGGCGTTCCGCAGATTTATTCAGTCGTTTCCAGTTGTCAATGGCGCGGAAAAGAAGCACTTCACCTTCTGCGCTTTTGTAGGCTTTCATGCCCTCAAAAATAGCCTGACCGTAATGCAGGGCAGCGGTTGCAGGGCTTAGCGAAAGGTCACCATAAGGGACGATGCGCAGGTCTTGCCACTGGCCTTCGCGATATTCGGCGATAAACATGTGGTCGGAAATGTTCCGGCCAAAAACGAGATTGTCAAAATCAACCTCTTGCAAACGTGAATTTGTTGTTTGCTGAACCTCTATTTGCAACGTGTCGGCTGTCATAATGCCTAAAATTTAAATTGCGGATATCGTTTTTTAAGGAAGCTCTGCGTCTTTCTTAAGTCCCGCAATTTAAAAAAATAAATCAATAATCAACAGATATTTAGTATAACAATTAAATTTTCGGAGCAACCCTTGGTTTCCACGTAACTTCCTCAATTTCCAGCTCGTAAGTCATGGCGCGGCAAAGCATAAACAAGTAATCCGACAGGCGATTCAGATAACGAATGACAATTTCCTCCACCTCTTCTCCCTGCTGCAAATGGATTACCGCACGCTCCGCGCGACGGCAAACTGTGCGTGCGATATGCCCGAAAGAAACCGACTGATGCCCGCCCGGCAAGACAAATGCCCGTAAAGGCGGAATCTGCGAATCAATCACATCCATTTCCTTTTCAAGCAACATTACATCCTCGTCCAGTAAATCCGGCAAAATCCGCTTCACCTGATCCGATTCAGAAGCCAAATGCGAGCCAATCGTAAAAAGCCGGTCCTGAATTTCCTTCAAAAAGTCCCGCCGATGCGCATTCACAAGCTGGTCGCGCAGCATACCAATGTAACTATTCAGCTCATCCACAGTCCCATAAGCATCAATCCGCACATGCGCCTTGCTCAACCGTGTGCCTCCGATAAGGGACGTGGTTCCTTTGTCACCGGTTTTGGTGTATATTTTCATTTATAGAAGTTAATGTTGTGTTTCGTTTTCCACAAGGAATGCGTGGAATTGTTTGGGATTTAAAACCGATAATCTGGGAAATTCAATGTTCTTAAATACATCAAAGTGTTTGTCGAAAGTAACGAGACAAGTGGAATTGGAAGAGATAGCCAGGTCGGAAAACTTATTATCATCCGGATCATCTTCAATGAGGTTCCACCGAAAATGAGGTTCTGAGAAGACTACATTGCTAGCAGTGCAGAGAATTTCAAGGACAAGTTGGGCAGTTTTCAGAGAGTAAAATTCTATCAATTTCTCTTCATATTCATCCAGAATACTTGTGCTGACTACCCATTCAAACAGCTCGGATTCAAAAGCCTGATAAATGAAGAATTCGAAATTTGTTCGGTTAATGGTCTTTATCAAGACATTTGTATCAATCACCACGCTCAATTTACTCATGCTCGGGACCGGAAGTGGATCTCACATCTTCTGAATCCAGACTTTCATAATCCGAAGCGGAAATGCCTTTTTTCTGAACGACGTTATCCACTTCTTCAAGCAGCTTTTTGCCAAGATGTTTTACGATGATCTTTTTGATTTCAAGAACATCTTCATCCGGAATCTGACGATCAAACATTCTGAGCAGGCCGATCTGAATTGCATTAAGCCCTGTTGTGTGATGAGTTGTTTTCATGGCAATTCATTTTATTTCAAATATATCAAGATTTCACCTGATCCGATTCAGAAGCTAAGTGCGAGCCAATCGTAAAAAGCCGGTCCTGAATTGTCACCGGTTTTGGTGTATATTTTCATTGCGGCTAAGCTCGATTGTTTCTTGCAGTGTATAAGTTTTAGTATTGGGGTCTAAGAACAACTTTTCGATTTCCCTAATTTCTACTTTTGTAAGTTCACTTTTGCTTACAGAGACTTTTTTAGTTTTTAGCTCTTTCATAGTAAGTTCTTTTAGTTTGTTTATTAGCCGGCCAACAAGTTATTGGGCGTATTGTTTCTCCAATTACTGTGTAAACAACAACTTTGAGTCTTCCCAAGTTGCTTAAACCAACGGCAGCAAATCGCTTCTCGCGAGGATTTGGAATTTCTTTCACCATTTAGATAGCGATCAGCAAATATGCTCTCTACTTCACTGATCGTATTTTCTCTTTCGGGATAGTCTTCCAAGATATGCCTAATGTTATGGCTATCCCACTCAAATTGATTCATAAAGTTAAATATAGTGTGTAGTGAAAGGTTAACTTTTCAAAGTTAACATTATAACGATTAACCTCTTCAATTAGGTTTTAGAAACTCCCGAAGCTAATTTTGCAGCCAAATTTACTATGGCGATAAAACCTCTTGAAGGTTACTGATTCATGAAAGTTACAACATTTGTTATAAAAGTATGGCGCTGGCTGTCGTTGGTTTTGGTCATTGGAGCGCTGATATGGACTTATTCGGTTTTTCCGCAGACGGTTGCCGTTGATTTCTCAGACAATGGTCTGGCAGAAAAATATCTTGAAAAAGAACACATTTTTTACATTGTGATGGCGCTGTTTCTGCTCAATAATGTGCTGATAACCGGACTTGCCCGCCATATTCCGAAAGTGGATCCATTGCATTTGCCTATTCTGAATAAAAAAGTTTGGGCGCAGCACCGTGAAGCATTGAGCGAGCATTTGATCAACTGGCTTTACTGCCTCGTGGCGGTCATTAATACGATTATCGGAATGAGCCTTTTTGCCCTTGCGACCATTAATAGTCAGCAATATAAGCTCGATGTCTTCGATTTTTCATGGCTGTATTATACTGGTTTAGGACTTATGATCATTGTTTTCCTTTTGCCGCTCAGACTTCTATGGACACCGGCTCCGGAGGATAAATTGTAGATAAAGGAATGAAAGAAGGAGAATCCGAAGGCAGCAAAAACTTTGAAGATGGGTGGCTCAAGGCGGCAGAATTAATTCGTTTGGAAGACTATACATATGATCTGCCCGACGAAAGGATAGCGAAATACCCGCTTGAAAACCGGGATCAATCGAAGCTTCTGATCTACAAATCCGGTGAAATCGCGCATTGGCGCTTCACGGATCTGCCGGAAAATCTGCCTTCCAAAGCGCTTCTTGTATTTAATGATACCAAAGTAATTCCGGCCAGGGCTTATTTTAAAAAGGAGACGGGGGCTGTTATCGAAATTCTCCTGCTGCATCCTGAGCTTCCAACGCGTGTGATTAATGATGCAATGCTGGTCAGACATTCGTGTGTTTGGGAGTGCATGATTGGGAATAAAAAACGCTGGAAACTAGCAGACATGCTAACCACAAATATTGAAATTAATGGTCAGCAAGTTTGTTTAAGCGTTCATTACGAAGATTACGACCAAAATCTGGTTCGGTTAACTTGGGATGGCGACTTCGTGTTTTTGGACATTGTAAAGGCACTTGGCGAAATCCCATTGCCGCCTTACCTGAACCGTGAAACAGAAGCACGTGATTCTGAAACTTACCAAACCGTCTACGCGCATCATGACGGCGCGGTTGCGGCGCCAACCGCCGGTTTGCATTTTACGCAGGATGTTTTCAAAAAGCTTGAATCAAAGGGTGTGAAAAAGTCTTTTCTGACGCTCCATGTGGGTGCAGGCACATTTCAGCCCATCAAAGTGAGCTCGGTAACCGAGCATCGGATGCATTCTGAGCAAGTTGTTTTTTCCAAGCAGTTGATCAATGATCTGCTGGAAAATCTCGAGACGATCGTTCCCGTCGGCACAACATCATTGCGGTCTTTGGAAAGTTTGTATTGGTTTGGTGTAAAGCTTTTCCGTCGGGAAACGACTGAGTTTTTTATTGAGAAATTATATCCTTATCCATTTAAAGAAGAGGATCTTCCATCTTCGAGTGAAGCATTGCATTCAATATTAGCCTTCATGGAAGACCATAACCTCGATCATATCATCGGCGAAACAGAAATCTTCATTTTTCCCGGTTACAAGTTTCGCCTTTGCCAGGGATTGGTAACCAATTTCCACCAACCAGGCTCCACGCTCATTCTCCTGGTCGCCGCCCTTACCGGGCAAGATTGGAAGCGCATTTACGCCGAGGCCTTCGAGAATAATTACCGGTTTTTGAGTTATGGAGATTCGTCGTTGCTGTGGAGGAGGGATTGAGCTCAGTTTGAAAATGCTCGATTTTTGATGTAATTTGTTTTGAAAATCAACCAATATGGGACACGCACAAATTTCAGAGCAAAAATACACTGTCGGAGAATACCTGGAAATGGAGGAAAAAAGCGAAATCCGTCACGAATTTTACGATGGAGAGATTTTCGCTATGGCGGGAACTACTATGAACCATAATGACATTGTGGATAATGTTCGCTCACTTCTGAAAAAAGTTTTTGTTCCACGAGGATGCCGGGTTTTTGCGGAAAATATAAAAGTTGAAGCCGTTCAAAATTTCTTTTATCCATATCCTGATGTTATTGTAGCCTGCGCCAAAGAGGATATAAATGGAACGTATATTGTCAGGTATCCGAGTATATTAGTTGAAGTCTTATCAAAAAGTTCGGCAACTTATGATCAAGGCTTTAAACTGAGAATGTATAAAGCAATTCCGTCCCTCGAACATTACTTGCTGGTTTCGCAAAACGAATTTTACGTAGAGCTCTACACTCGGACAGAACAAAAAAACATCTGGATGAATCAATCATTCGATCAGCCAAGTGACATCATAAAGTTCGACTCCCTAAATTTCGAAATCACACTCTCGGCGATTTATGAAAACATTGTTTTCGTTTCTGACGAAGAGGCTCTCTAATTACTTCACCCCCACAACTTCACTCATTGCCGAAACCCCATTCTCATTAAAAGCCTCAATAGCAAAGTAATAAGGGACGCCAACATTCAAAGCTCTTAACTCGAATACGTTAGGTTCATCGTTCCAAAACTGGTAAGTCTGATATAGTTTATCCGGTGCAATGCCCCATAGCACATTGTAGCCGATTACTCCCGGCACTTTTTCCCATTTCAGATCTGCATTCCTGGTGTCATTTTGTCGAACCGCCGAGAAGTTTGCAGGCGTCTGGGGTGCCCTTCCAAAACCGTTTCCGAAAACGCGGAATTCGCTAATTGCCAGATTTGGTGAAGCGACGTAAATGTGCTCATAACGCACGTAACGTGCTTTTACGGGCTTTGCTAGCTCAATGTAGGCGCATGGGCGGTCGCGTTTCGGCTCCTGCGTGAGGTCGCTCACAACGTCCCACTTTTTACCATCATCGGAAGTCAGGATTTTGAATTGCGTGTAAACGATCTCTGGTTTGTTATCGAAAATGTCTGATTTATAATCGGAATAGTCGACCTGAATCGCTTTGATTTCCTGCTCTTTTTGTAAATCAATGGTCAGCGTTTCGCCGGGTTTATTTTGTTTGGCTGCCCAAAAAGTTCTTGGATTTTCGTCGGTGATCTTCATAGCGGACATTGTATCCAAAACCGAGGATGCGACAACTGGTTTTTTGTAAGAAAGCAGCATCCAGCCTGTAAACAATTCATCGCCTTTTCCTTCCCATTTTTTGGTAGTCATTTTATGTGGAAAATCACCAAATCGAGTGTTAGCGAACATTTGTCCGTCTTTGTCAAAACCAGCGGCATATCTGACGATCCTTCTTTCCATTCCCCAATTGTAGCCGATCCAGGACGTTCCGGTGTTCCAATAGTTGCCGTAATTATCCTGAAATGTATTCCCATGCCCTGCCCCGGTCGCGAAGCCGCCAGGCTTGTAGGAAACCGGGTTGTAAGGCGCGTAAGTGAATGGGCCAAGCGGATCATCGCCTACGTAAGTGCCATTGGCATAAACATTATATTCCGTGCCGGGAGCGCCATATTGCAAGTAATATTTCCCATTATGCTTGGTCATCCACGCACCTTCCGTGAATGGTTTGAAGGGATCTGAATGGTTTGGGCCGAAGCGTTCCCAGCCGTGTTCGTATTGATTTAACCAAAACATGGCTTTGTATTGATCTTTGAAAGCCAGTTTTTTGCTATGGTCGAGCTCGGCGCCGAAAATCGGATAAACATTGGACGAGCCCCAATACATGAACCATCTGTCCGTGTCAGGGTCGTGATAAATGGCTGGATCCCAGGGGCCAATATCTTTTGGCAAGCGTGGCGTCCAGCGGTTATAAAATTCCCAAATTCCCTTTTCCGGCGCAACAGAATAAAGGATCGGCCGCGATTCAAAAGTGGATTGGAACAAAAAAAGCGTGTCCCGCACGGAGACAGCGGCAGGGGCGCACATATCTTCAAAAGGCCAGCGGTTTGCGGTCAGATATTTCCAGTTGATCATGTCTTTGGAATGCCAATAACCGCCCTGAATCGTCACAAACATGTAATAATCACTTCCTTTTCCCGAAACTTTGTGGTTAATGATCACCGGATCAGCGCCGGACCGGTAACTTATTTTTTCATTCAATTGCTCAAAATTGTATTTGTAATCAATGTCCATTGGATTACAAAAGGTCGTTTGGGCAATTGAGAAGTGTGAAATGACGACAAAGAATGTGCAGCAGATGGCTCGTAAAATGTATTTAATCATCAGTATGTGCGGTTTGAATGCAGGAAAATCTTTTAATGATGCTAAAATAGGCGCTTTCCCGGTAAACTGATAACCTTTACCTTTGCGCTTCGATTTTGAAATAAGAAACACCATTCATAATGACGATTGATTTTGTTGAAGAACTGCGCTGGCGCGGAATGCTTCATGATATGATGCCCGGAACGCATGAGCAACTGAAAAAAGAAATGACGGCCGGCTACATTGGTTTTGATCCGACAGCGTCATCGTTACACATTGGTAACCTGGCCACAATCATGCTTTTGGTTCACTTCCAACGCGCTGGCCATAAGCCTTTTGCACTGATTGGCGGCGCAACCGGGATGATCGGTGATCCGTCATTTAAAGCATCGGAACGATCATTTTTGGATGAAGACACATTGCGGATCAATCAGGAAGGCATTCGCAAGCAATTGGAACAATTCCTTGATTTTGACTGCGGCGAGAATTCAGCCGAAATGGTTAATAATTATGATTGGTTCAAGGATATTGGCTTTCTGCAATTCCTACGCGATGCAGGCAAGTTTTTGAGTGTCAATTACATGATGTCCAAAGATTCGGTTAAAAAGCGTTTGGAAACGGGCATTTCATTCACTGAATTTTCTTACCAATTGCTGCAAGGCTACGATTTTTATCATTTATATAAAAACAAAAATATCCGCTTGCAAATGGGCGGCTCCGATCAGTGGGGCAACATTACAACCGGAACCGAGATCATCCGCCGCAAGGAAGGCGACGAAGAAGGCTATTTCAAGGCCTATGCATTAACAACGCCGCTTTTGACGAAATCAGATGGTTCTAAATTCGGCAAAAGCGAAGGCGGAAACATTTGGCTGGACGCTGAAAAGACGTCTCCATACGAATTTTACCAATTCTGGCTCAACCAGTCCGATGAGGATTTGCCGCGTTATTTGCGGGTTTTTTCTTTCAAAAATAAAGAGGAAATCGAAGAATTAGAGACAAGCCACGCCGCCGAGCCGCATTTGCGGATCATGCAAAAAGCGTTGGCATCCGAGCTTACAATCCGCATTCACTCGGAACGCGCATATCAAACCGTTTTAAAAGCATCAGAAGTGCTTTTCGGCAAAGCAACGCTCGAAACTTTGCAAAGCATCGAAGCCGATGAATTCGACACAATCTTCGCTGGCGTGCCGCAAACTGAGATTTCAAGGCAAGAATGGAGTGAAGCTGCTAACATTACGGATTTAATCTCGACTGTTACGAAATCTGAAATTTACGCATCGAAAGGTGAGGCCCGGAGAGCGATTCAGCAGAATGCGGTAAGTGTTAATAAGATAAAAGTAACTTCTGCTGAGCAGGCTTTGAGTGATTTTAGTTTGCTGCAAGATCGGTTTTTGTTGGTTTCGAAAGGGAAGAAGAATCATTTGGTTAGGATAAAAGATTAGAATAGGGAAATAGCTGTTGGTAAGGTGAGGTTTTGAAGTAAGAAAGACTTCCCAAGTCTTCAAGACTTGGGAAGTCTTAGTAACCGCATTAGGTTTAGATTTCCAGTCCTAAAACAAATTTAATGTTCGGTTTGACTGATTTTCATACACAATTAATATCTTTGAATGCCAAAGTCATTTGATTCGATTGAAGAGGCATTTGCCTGGTTTTTGGAAAACATTTATAAAAACTTGCCACCTGAGGAAAAGAAGGGTGAGTTGGTGATGGCTTGGCGCAATTTCACTCACAAACAGGGTATATCCCAGAAGAGGATGATTTCTATCTTGAAGCGATTCGGATTTGAGGTCAATATTTCTGTGACTTATAAAAAGTAAAATTTTTTGCCCAAATTTTGTATGAAAAACATAAATAAATTATCAACTATATCCACTATGTCAAATGTTTATCAACGCAAAATCTGCAAATGCTCAAAATACTCTTTCAGAAGCAGAGGCCCAAATGCTAATGCAGCAGCACGAAACTGTTAAGGAGTTTTTCCGAAGAGATAGCAGTGTAGAAATAGTCAACTCGCTAAACACCTTGGTAGAAACCTTTTTATTTGCCGAAGACTTAGACAATGTAACTCCGGAAATGCGCGTGCACATTGCAAATCAGCTGCGCGTAGTAACATTGATAACCGAATTGGGTGAGATGATGGTTAAATGCTAAAATGAATGTGTTTCTACATGTCTGAACTTTCAAGGAGGCTCCGCCGGAGCCAAAATTGCTAATCCAAATTGTGTCTATAAACAGGGAATCCCTCTGGGATTTCGATTAACAAAGTTCCGGAGGAACAACCTGTTTCTAGCAATAACGTTATATAACGAGCGTGGCTCCAGCAGGAGCCTCCTGATTTATTCCTTACCGAAAAAAAGACGAGTAATGCCGATCATTCACTCTGCATGAATTTGATCTGGCGAAATGCTATATTGGAAAACAATTAGCATATCACTTGGCCGAATTTATAAAGCCAATCAGCTGTTTAAATGTTGTTGTCAACTTAATAGAAATCTATGCTACACACAATCACGATAGAAACAAAAGACGAGACCGAATTTGGGCAAATCAAGGATTTGGCAAAAAACTTAGGTGTTCCATTCAGAGAGTCGCATCAAAAGCTACTTAGCAAAGAGGAACAGTTGCAATTGCTCAACCAACTATCTTGGGAAGGCGATGAAACTGGCGACGAGCTCAATGCAATGATTTATGGTGCAAGACGATCCAGTTTACGGGATGTTGAACTCTAATCACTTTTTGCTGGACACCAATATTTGTATTCATGCGCTTAAAAGCGACTTCGGTATTAAACAAAAGATAGGTGAAGTTGGAATTGACTCGTGTTTTCTGTCCGAGGTAAATATTGCAGAGTTATTGTTTGGTGTTGAAAACAGCGCCGAACATCGCCGTCAGTTGAACCGGCAGCAATTTGAAAGCTTTCAAGGAATATTTAAAGGCAGAATTTTACAGATTAGCGATGTTTTGCACGAATATGCTCGGCAGAAAACGAATCTTCGAAGAATGGGAAAGCCAATTGACGATTTTGATTTGTTAATTGGATGTACGGCTGTCGTTCATAATTTAATCCTCGTAACGCGAAACACCCGACACTTTGTGAATATGCCGGGTATTCAGCTTCAAAATTGGATCGATCAATAGATCACGACTTCCCCGTAAAACTATTCAAAACCGGCGCAGCGGTAGGATTATACTGATATGATTGCCAGGTGTGATCTTCATAAATTTCCACAATCCGGTAACCTTTATAAGTCGTTCCCCAATTGCCACCGAAGTGCCCGTCAAAGAAATAGGGCTTCTTTCCGTAGATTTTTGTACTGTCCTGGTCGTGGTCGTGGCCGTTGAAGATGGCTTTGATGTTGGGGGTGTTTTCAAAAAGCTCAATCACTTCCTTGCAATCAATTCCGTTGACGGTCCATTTGGCGGGCGTGATGTGCAGGAACACGAAAATTCCTTTTTTATCACTGTATTTGGCGATTTCGCTTTTGAGCCACTTGGCATCCGGGCACACGTATTCGCCTTTTTCGTTGGACGTGTCGCCGATGACGAATGCATATTCACCTTTTGCAAAACTATGGTTTGTGGGATAGCCCCAAGTGCTTTGCCACACGTCCAAACCAACCTTATCGTGATTTCCGCGACTTACATAAAACGGCACACTGACGTTGCTGATCGTATTTTTGAAATCATATAACAATGTCGGATCGTCGTGAATGAGGTCGCCGTTGAAGAATAGAAAATCGACGCCTTTTTGCATTTTCTCGCGATTTACCCAACTGATCAAGTCCGTATGGAATGTTTTGAAATCGGTGTCAGGCTGTCCATAATGTCCGTCGGAAGCGACGATAAACCGCATCGAGATCCTGGGAGGCACATTGCTTTCTTCCGGTTTGGATATAAATGAAAGGGCTGGCAACGCGGGTAAAAGTTTGAGGAAAGAGCGGCGTTTGAATGTCATTGGATCGTTCAGGTTTGGGTCGTTTTGGGGTGGTTATATTATTCCAAAAATAGTTATTAGCGAATGATATTTTCTTTATTCTTGCACCTTGTTAAGAATATTTAATATAAAATTCAATTCATGGATCGCTTAATCCTGCAAAAAGCAGCGTCTTATTGTGCTTATCAGGAAAGGACGCAAGATGAGGTGAGACAGCGCCTGAAAAAGTGGAATGTGTGGGGTGATGAAGCCGACGAGCTCATTGCGGAGCTGATTTCGATGAATTATTTGAGTGAAGAACGCTTTGCGAAAACCTATGCAGGAGGAAAATTTCGCATCAAAAACTGGGGCCGGATGAAGATCAGGCAGGAGCTGAATCGCCGCGGACTCAGTCAGTATAGCATTGAAAAAGGGATGGGGGAGATTGAGGATAAGGCGTATGTGGAAGGGTTGAAGGCGCTTCTAGAGAAGAAGAGAAATCTGCTTGTGAAAACGGAAAATGATCCTTTTAAACTGAAACAGAAATTGGTGAGGTTTGCGCTAGGGAAGGGTTACGAGAGTGAGTTGATTTGGAAGACTGTTGAAGAGTTGGAATAGACTTCCCAAGTCTTTAAGACTTGGGAAGTCTTCGCCGTAAATTAAAAATCCGAGTCAAACGAAATCTTATGCCCAGAATCTTTATCCTTCACACCACTCATCACACCGGCTTTTTGATATTCACCAACGCGTTTTTCGAAGAAATTAGTTTTTCCTGGAAGTGAGATTAACTCCATGAAATCGAATGGGTTAGCGGAGCCGAATTGTTTTTCGCAACCTAATCTTTCCAGCCAGAAATCGGCGATGTATTCAATGTATTGGTTCATCAGGTCCGCATTCATGCCGATCAGGGAAACGGGTAATGCTTCGCTTACAAATTCCTTTTCGATTTTAACCGCATCCATCATAATCTCAATCACGCGCTCTTGCGGTAACTGGTTGACAATGTGTCTTGTATAAAGCAAGCAAGCAAATTCACAGTGCAAGCCTTCGTCGCGGGAAATCAATTCATTTGAGAATGAAAGTCCTGGCATTAAGCCGCGTTTTTTGAGCCAGAAAATGGAGCAGAATGATCCTGAAAAGAAAATTCCTTCCACGGCTGCAAATGCAATGATCCTTTCTGCGAACACCGGACTGTTGATCCATTTCAACGCCCATTCTGCTTTTTTCTGCACGCATGGAATGGTGTCGATGGCTCTTAACAAATAATCTTTTTCTGACGGATCTTTAATGTATGTGTCGATCAGCAATGAATACGTCTCAGAGTGAATGTTTTCCATCGCGATCTGAAAACCGTAGAAGCATTTCGCTTCGGCATATTGTACTTCGCTAAGAAAATTGACTGCCAGGTTTTCATTCACAATCCCGTCAGAAGCCGCGAAGAATGCAAGCACGTGGGAAATGAAATGTCTCTCTCCGTCGTTCAGGTTCTCCCAGTCTTTCATATCCTGCGAAAGATCGATCTCTTCGGCTGTCCAGAAAGACGCTTCGTGGCGTTTGTACATTTCCCAGATATCGGAATGTTTGATCGGAAATAACACAAACCGCAAAGGATCTTCTACTAACAGGGGCTCCTGCCTGGTAAGTTCTTGTGACATAATTATTTAAAATTTTTTTACGAGGAACAGATATATAATTTGTTGATGGATCCGGGCCAGATTTGCCGGACTGGAGAAAACAAATCTACACGCTTTGATTCGGAAATTCAAGGAGAAAATGATCAAATTGAATTCTTATCTAAGGGATATTCTTAGGACGAATAAGCTAACTTTGTCAGGCTCACATCACTTTAAATTGCGCTTACATTGAAGATTTCCGGATTCACTATTATCAGAAATGCGATCATAAACGATTACCCGATTGTAGAGGCAATCACGTCTATTTTGCCTGTGGTGGACGAAATGCTGGTGAGCGTCGGGTATAGCGATGATGACACATTGGAATTGATTAGGGCCATCCCCTCAGACAAAATAAGGATCGTGGAATCGGAGTGGGATATGTCGCTGCGGGCGGGCGGAAAAGTGCTGGCCGTGGAGACGGACAAGGCTTTAAAACAAATCTCGCCCGATTCAGACTGGGCATTTTATATTCAAGGCGACGAGGCAGTGCATGAAAAGTATCACCAGGCAATTATTGATTCTTGCAAACTTTACTTAAATGATGAGCGGGTCGAGGCTTTACTCTTTGATTATGTTCATTTTTACGGCACTTATGACTATATCGGCGACAGCCGAAAGTGGTACAGGCGTGAAATCCGCATTATAAGGAATGAGAAGAATCCGAAAGGCCAGCCGATTTCAGCCTATCGCGATGCGCAGGGTTTCAGGCGCGGAAGTCAGAAATTGAATGTGATGCATTCCGGCGCTGCGGTCTATCATTATGGTTGGGTAAAAAGTCCGGCGCAGATGAAAACCAAAATGAAGAATGTAAGCCGTTTTTGGAATGAAGGAGAGGCTTGGGAGAAGATTTTGGAATCTGAGGATTTTTTCAATTATGAAGAATTCGATTCATTAAAACGCTTTGAAGAGACGCATCCGGCTGTGATGAAGGAACGTATTGCGCGGCAAAGCTGGAAGGTCGAACTGGACACTTCCAAAAAGCGGTTTAAGCTCAAAGATGCATTGCTATACTGGTATGAAAAACGGACTGGCAAACGGCTCTTTGAGTTCAGAAACTATCGATTATTATGAAATGGGGGCATAAATGACTCTAAAACGATAACATAATTTCGCGTTTAAATACTTAATATTGTAGTTTCAGAGACTCACGAAATTCCTCGTTACATGTTTGAGTATTTTAAAAATTCTCTCGCCAGAAAGAAAGCGCGTCGCCAATTTCAGGAATATCCTCATAAAACAGACACATTTGTGCTGGCTGAGGAAGGTGAAATTTCATTTGCTAACTGGAAAAACCCGTTGGTAAACCGAAAGGTGATAACGCAAGAAGAAGTCAATTTTTTCAAAAAATTTATTCCAAAGGGAAGTCTGTGCATTGACATTGGAACCAATATTGGTGACACCACGGTCCCAATGGCATTAGCAACTGGCAAAACCGGCACAACCATTGGTTTTGATCCTAATCCCCACGTTTTCAAGATTTTAGAGAAGAATGTTTCGTTAAATATTGATAAAACCAACATCGTCCCCCTGCCTTACGCGATCACGAAGGAAGACGGTGAATTTTTTTACAGCTCGTCAGAGGCGTCGTTTGGAAATGGAGGCATTTCTAATGAGATCGTTGAAGACCAGGGCGCGTTTCAGCTTCCTGAAAAAATTAAAGGGATTAACCTCGAAAAATTCCTGAAAAGCAATTACGCTTCACTGCTATCCAAGCTTTCTTTCATTAAAGTAGATGTGGAAGGCGCTGATATGGAAGTGATTAGATCGATCGGTGATCTGATTCGCCAGTTTAAGCCTGTGCTTGTGGCTGAGTGTTTTCCAAAAGCGACCACCGAAGAGCGGGCAGAACTGTATCACATTGTTTCGGAATTTGGATACACGCTACATTACTTTTCCGATTTCAACGAGCACGCGAAAATCATCAAAATTGAAGGCCCACGTGATATGAACAAGTGGAAAACCTTCAACTTCTACGCCACCCCTACTGAATGAGGATTATATCCAGCGTTTTCGCCGGAAAAACCAGAGTACAACTGCCGAAGAAAACACCATCAAAAAGAGTGAACCCCAAAAGCCCCAGGGTTCAGAAGTGGTTGGAATGTGATCGTAATTCATTCCGAAAATCCCCGCTATAAGCGTCGGCGGCATGAAAATGATCGTCACGACGGTGAAGATCTTAATCACCTGGCTTTGTTCAATGTTGATCAAACCCATGAATGTATTTTGCAGATATTCAAGGCGCTCGAAGTTGAAAGTGGTGTATTCCAATAGCGAACTCACGTCTTTCAGTATAATCCGCAAATGTTCCTTCCTGTCTTCGGGGAAATACTGACTTCTTAAAATTCCTGATAGAACGCGCTGTTTGTCAATGCTCGTTTCGCGTAGCATCATTGTAATTTCCTGTAAACCACTAATGCGGATGAGGACTTCTTGCCGGGCTTTTTGTTCGTGTGTAAGGTCTTTGCTAATGGCAGAAATGTCACGCGAAATGCCTTCCAATGAATCTGCATCTGCCTCAATCCGCGTTTCAAGCAACAGCAACATAAAATCCACGCCGCTCTGAATGCTTTCCGTGCTCACCTTCATTTTCTTGACCGTATCGGCAAAGGTTTTAGAGTCGCCACGGCGGTAAGTGAAGAGCACATTTTGATATAAAATAAAAGAAACGGGATACATTTCATATCCATTCTGATCAATGCGCAGAAAGTTGGAGTTGGCGTTAATCGTGTCATTTTGTTCAAAAAACCGCGAACTGCTCTCAATTTCAACGATTTCCTGGGGCGTCTGAAAGCTGATATTGCATTTGTTTTCCACCCATTCCTCTTCCTCCGCACTCGGCGACTGCAAATCAACCCAAACCAAATTTTTAACTTTGCCAAGTTCACGAATATCATTCTCGCGCTTGATCAACCGACCTTCTTTATAAAATATGCGTACCATTTTTTAAAATTGGGAAAAAACCAGGAACCACCAAAAACGGATTTCTAAAAATGAGGATTTAAGTTAAATTGCACGCAGATTTAATAATTAATCACACACTATTTTGAGACATCACTATTATCCCTACCTGGCCTCGGAGGATTATCTTTCTTTTACCTTTAAAAGTATATCGGAAAAGCGTATCATTTGTAAAAAGGCTGAATTCTTACCGATATCTGACGACATATACAACTTTGCTTTTGGCGATTTGGCTGATGAAAATGCGATTGATGATCGTGCGGTAACTGACAACAAGGATATGAATATGGTTTTAGCAACGATTATTCAGATTCTGCTTGAGTTTCTTGAAACCCATAAGAATAAAGCTGTTTACTTTCAGGGAAGCACCACTTCTCGAACAAGGATGTATCAAATCATTTTAAGAAGAGAAAAGCCCAATTGGGAAAACAGGTTGATTGTTTATGGTATATTTAATGATGAGATAATGCCTTATGAAACAGATTTTAGTTTTGATGCGTTTATTGTAAAACAAAAACCTAATTGATATCATGGAAACAAAAAAGAAACCTTTGTTTGACGGCCCGAAGGCAACAATTGATCCTAATCTGAAAAGTGGCATGCACAACGATTCACCTTTCATTAAAAGAAAGATGGAGCAAGCCAGAAAGACCCTCGCCGGCGTGGACCTAAGCATCCTTGGCATTCCCGACAAATTATAAGTACTTACCAAACGTTCCTCGCTTTTTAGATCAAATCTGTACTTTTGTAGGATGCAAAGTACAAGTTCTCCAAGTATCTTCACAACGCAATTCTGGTTACTTGGCCTCAGTTCGTTTCTATTTTCTTCCAGCTTCAACATGCTCATTCCCGAATTGCCGGGATATCTTACCAAGATGGGCGGTGCCGAATATAAAGGCGCAATCATCGGTTTATTTACATTAACAGCCGGACTTTCCCGTCCATTCAGTGGCCGCTTAACCGACCGAATTGGTCGTGTTCCCGTTATGGCATTCGGCTCGATCGTCTGCTTTGCCTGCGGATTTTTGTATCCAATATTTACGACGGTGATGCCGTTTTTGCTGCTGAGATTGGTTCATGGCTTTTCTACGGGCTTCAAACCAACCGGGACCTCAGCTTACGTCGCCGACATTGTTCCTGCCAACAGGCGCGGAGAGGCGATGGGCGTGCATGGGATGTGTATGGGCGTCGGTTCTGCATTCGGGCCAGCGGTGGGGAGCATGATTAGCGAGGCGTTTTCCCTGAATGCATTGTTTTACACTTCTTCGCTGTTTGCGTTTCTGTCCATTGCGATCTTGTTGAATATGAAGGAAACGCTTGTTAAGAAAGAGCGTCTTTCGCTGAAAGCATTTCAAATTACCAGAAGAGATATTTTTGAGCCTGCTGTTTTTAGTCCGGCGCTTGTAACATTTCTTTGCTATTTTGGATACGGTGCTGTGGCGACGGTTACGCCGGATTTTAGCGGCTATCTGGGATTACAAAACCGCGGTTTCTACTTCATGTTTTTCACTATTTTCTCGATTTTGATCAGGCTTTTTGCCGGAAAGATTTCGGACAGGCACGGCCGGATTCCCGTGACTATTGCAGGCTGCATTGTGCTCATTATTGCGATGATCATAACAGGTTATGCGGATTCTGTCCCGATGTTTTTTGTCGGCGCTGCATTTTTTGGCATGTCGATGGGAATTCTTTCGCCGGTGCTTTCAGCTTGGACGGTGGATTTGAGCCGGGATGACAACCGGGGGCGTTCCATTGCTACGATGTTCATTTCTTTGGAAGCGGGCATTGGATTAGGAGCCTTTTTGTCGGCTGAGCTTTTTGCAAATCAGCGTGGGAATTTGCCGCTGGTTTTCTTCGTCATGGCCGGCTTTGCATTGGCCGCATTAATTTATACAGTCTTGATTTATCAATTTAAAAAACGCCGCGCCCGTGTTATTTGACGATAGTTACCAGACCGTCACCGGGCCAGCAGAAGGTTTTTTCAAAGACAAAGGCAGCAAATTTCTGGCATACAGTTTCCCAATTGAGGGCGAAACAGATGCAAAAGCCCATTTAGCAGCATTGCGAGAGCTGCATCCGAAAGCCGTGCATCATTGCTATGCTTACAGACTGGGCGCGGATCGCATGAGTTACCGCATGAGCGATGACGGCGAGCCGTCGGGAACCGCTGGCAGGCCGATCCTTAACACATTGTATTCCCGAAACGTGACAAATCTGCTGGTCGTTGTGGTGCGTTATTTCGGTGGAACATTACTTGGTGTTCCGGGCTTGATCAATGCTTATAAGTTGGCGACAGAGGATGCTTTAAGCCATTCGGAAATTGTTATCCGGCATTTTTACAATTTATATCAACTCAACTTTTCGTATCCGCAAATGAATGATGTCATGCGGATTGTGAAGGAGATGGAACTGCCTGTTAGAGAGCAGGTTTTTGAAATGGAATGTCGATTGGTTGCGGAAGTTCGTGTGGCGAGCACGGAGAGGTTTATCGCGCGTTGCGAGCAGATTGAGGGACTTACTCATTCGCTTTTAACATCCGGATAAAGTCATCGTCATACTCCTTTATTGCTTTCAGCAATTCCTGCAACTCCTTTTCTTCCGGCGTTCCTTTTTTTGCGCCAAAGATTTCGTCCGCCCGTTCCGAGGCTTTTTCGTATTCACTTTCGTTGTTGATTTTCATGATCTGGTTTTTTTAATGTGGATTTGACGCCGGATGGCAGCAAATTTTTGCTAAAATAACAAAGAACACGCAGGCAACATTACTTATTATCTATTTTAGCAGCCCGTCCGCGCAAGCCGCAATGTTGTAGGGAAACTTTGCAACTCTGGGCGAGTTTTTCGGGTTATCCAATAACCAGTTTTACTGAACTTATCGCAAACGAAAATATCATTTTGGAACATTTGAATGCTACTGAGCTTGAAGGCCAGGATTTGATTGAAGTGGAAGGTGCGCGCGAGCATAACCTTAAAAACATTGATGTTAACATTCCGCGCAACAAGCTTGTCGTGGTCACAGGCATCAGCGGGAGCGGGAAATCTTCATTGGCTTTCGACACGATTTACGCAGAAGGTCAGCGCCGTTATATGGAGAGTTTTTCTTCCTATGCACGTGGTTTTATTGGTGAAATGGAGCGGCCGGACGTGGACAAGATCAGCGGTTTGTCGCCCGTTATCAGCATTGAACAAAAAACCACCTCCCGGAATCCGCGCTCGACGGTTGGGACAGTTACCGAAATTTATGACTTTCTGAGGTTGCTTTACGCCCGCGCTGGTGAGGCATTTTCCTATGTCACGGGCCGGAAAATGGTCAAGCAATCGCAGGATCAGATCATTAATCAATTATTTACACAGTTTTTAGGACAGAAAATTATTTTACTCGCGCCTGCTGTGAAAGGCCGGAAGGGACATTACAGAGAGCTTTTTGTTCAAATCGCACGACTTGGTTATAATAAGGTTCGTGTCGATGGCGAAGTTCAGGAGATTGTAGCGAAAATGCAGCTGGATCGTTATAAAGTCCATGACATTGAGATCGTTATCGATCGTGTTGTTCCAAAAAAGGAATCGGAAGATCCGCAGTCGCGATATCGGTTGAGCCAGTCCGTTGCGACGGCAATAAAGCAAGGGAAAGGCGCATTAATGGTTTTGGATGAAAAAGGAGAAACTTACTATTTTTCTCAAAACCTGATGGATCCGGAATCGGGCATAAGTTACGATGACCCTGCGCCTAATGCATTCTCTTTCAACTCACCTTACGGCTGGTGTCCGACTTGTCAGGGTTTGGGAATGATTGAAGAAATCACGGAAGAGTCCATTATGCCGGACAAATCATTAAGCATTACCAAAGGCGGCATTGCGCCGATGGGCGAATATCGGGAAGCGTGGATTTTCAAGCAATTGGAGGCTTTGTTAAAACCTTTTAAAGTTACCCTCGCCACGCCCTTGGATAAATTCCCTGATGAAGCGATGAAACTTGTGCTTTACGGAAGTGAAGACGCCGTTCCTGTTCCTTCCAAAAAATATCCTGGAACGGAGTGGGAAACCAAATTTGACGGAATTATTAACTTTCTGAAACGTCAGCAAGAGAGCGGAAACGATAAAATTCAGGATTGGTTGAAGGATTTTATGACCATTCAAACCTGTCCGGAATGTGACGGCAAGCGACTGCGGAAGGAATCCCTGCATTTCAGGATTGATAAAAAAGACATTGCGGATCTGTCCAACAGCGACATTCGCGTGCTGGCCGATTGGCTTGTGAATCTGGAAGATAGATTGGAGGAAAAACAGCGTGTCATTGGTCACGAAGTTTTAAAAGAAATACGAAAAAGAGTTGGGTTCTTACTTGATGTGGGTCTCGATTATCTAACATTGAATCGCGCATTAAGGACGCTTTCAGGTGGAGAAGCGCAGCGCATCAGGCTCGCAACGCAGATCGGAACGCAGCTTACCGGTGTGCTTTACATTATGGATGAGCCTAGCATTGGTTTGCATCAGCGTGATAATGTGCGGCTTATCAATTCTTTGAAGAGTTTGCGCGATCTTGGGAATACAGTTTTGGTTGTGGAGCATGATAAGGATATGATGCTTGCTTCGGACTATATTTTAGACATTGGTCCGGGAGCCGGACGTCATGGTGGCAATGTTGTAGGAGCCGGAACGCCGGAAGTTTTTCTCCAAAATGGCTCATTAACTGCGGAATATTTGAGTGGCAGAACCGCCATTGATGTGCCTAAGAAGCGCAGAAAGGGAACGGGCAAAACCATTTCAATCAAAGGCTGCACAGGTCACAATCTCAAAAATGTAAACATGACGTTTCCGCTGGGGACGATGGTTTGCGTTACCGGTGTTAGTGGGAGCGGGAAGTCGTCGCTGATCCACGAAACGCTCTTTCCGTTATTGAATCAATTCTTTTATAAGTCGAGAAGAGAACCGCTGCCGTACAAATCAGTCGAGGGTTTAGAAAATATTGATAAGGTTATTGAAGTGGACCAATCACCTATTGGGCGGACACCGCGCTCAAATCCAGCGACGTACACGAACTTATTTACAGACATTAGGGCACTTTTTGCAGAATTACCCGAAGCGAAGATTCGAGGTTACAAGCCTGGCCGTTTCTCATTTAATGTAAAAGGCGGTCGTTGCGAGGATTGCGAAGGCGCGGGAATGAAGAAGATTGAGATGGATTTCCTGCCGGATGTGCACATCAATTGTGAAACCTGCAAAGGCAAGCGCTTTAACCGGGAAACATTGGAAGTGCGTTTTAAAGGGAAATCGGTTGCGGATATTCTGGACATGACAGTGGAATCTGCATTGGAATTCTTTGAAAACCAACCCAGGATTTTGCGCAAAGTGCAGACATTGAATGATGTGGGCTTGGGTTACATTACATTAGGTCAACATGCCACGACACTTTCAGGAGGCGAGGCGCAGCGCGTTAAGCTTTCCGAGGAACTTTCGAAACGCGACACCGGCAAGACGTTATACATTCTGGATGAGCCGACAACGGGTTTGCATTTCCAGGATATCAAGCATTTACTGAATGTCTTGAACAAATTGGTTGAAAAAGGCAATACAGTCCTCATTATCGAGCATAATCTGGACGTAATTAAAGTTGCAGATTACGTCATTGACGTGGGCCCTGAAGGCGGCGCGCAAGGTGGTCGGATCATTGCCGAGGGAACGCCTGAGAAAGTCTCGAAGGTTAAGGGAAGTTACACGGGACATTTTTTGAAGGAAGAGTTGAAATAGCCTTTCCTTCTACATCCATTTGCTCAAAAACTGATTAAAACCATCCTTATGCTGGTCGCTGACGGGAATCGTCATGCTGCCGATTTGGATGGTATTTTTTGTTACAGCGCTGATTTTATCCAGATTCACGATAAACGAGCGGTGAACGCGCATGAATTTTGAAACCGGAAGTTTTTCTTCCAAAGCCTTTAAACTCGTTAGTGAAAGAATGGGTTTAGCATCCGTTTTTAAATGCACTTTCACATAATCTTTCAGTCCTTCCATGTAAAGAATATCATCGTACGCAATTCTTACGAGCTGATATTCAACTTTTAAAAATAAATAACCTTCCTTTTGTTCAGGCACATTGGCTGCTGATGCTTTGATAACCAGTTCATTATAAGCCTGTGCTTTGGAAGCGGCTCGGAGGAATTCTTCGTAATTAAAGGGTTTTAGGAGATAGTCAAGTGCGTCCACGCGGAACCCATCCAGCGCATATTGGTTAAATGCTGTTGTAAAAATAATCCTCGGTGCACGCATGTCCGACTTGTCAATCACACGGGCGAGTTCAATGCCAGTTAGATCGGGCATTTGAATATCTAAAAAAATGACATCGATCTGTTTCGTGTGGAGGGCTTGTAATGCTTCCACCGCGCTTGAATATCGGCCTGCAAGGGACAGAAACGGTGTTTTTTCAATAAATGTGCAAACAAGTCCCAATGCCAATGGTTCATCGTCTACTGCGATGCATTCTAATACGCTCATGCAGTTTCTAATTCCAAATGAACTTCAAATTCTTTCTCTTCTTTGTTCTCGTTCACTTCCAGCTGATATTTTCCTGGATATAAAAGGTCGAGCCGACGCTGCGTGTTTACCAGTCCTATGCCATTGCTTTCATCCAAAATCGCCCTTTTATCAGTAAACAATGTGTTTTTTACCTCAACAAAAATTTTATTCTTGTCTTGTCTGATCTGAATGTCAATCCGGCTGGGTTGCACTGCGCTGACACCGTGTTTAAACGCATTTTCTATAAAAGGCAAAAACAGCATCGGCGCAATGGACACGTCGTGCAACGGGCTTGGCGGATCGAGGTGAACGGTTACTTTATCGGTAAGCCGTAATTGCATTAATTGAATATAATCCTGAGCAAAAGCAATTTCCTGACTTAGCAGAACCGTGCCGTGTTGCGTTTCATAAAGTACGTAACGCATCATGCGAGAAAGCTTGTGCAACGCCTCTCTGGCCGCCTCTACATCAATGACTGTCAGTGCATATATGTTATTTAATGTATTAAAAAAGAAGTGCGGATTGATCTGCGCTTTTAAAAACGACAACTCGGAATTGATCTTTTCCTTTTCCAGATTCTCCCTGTATTGCTTATCCCGCTGCACATCTTTCACCGCAGCCACACTGGTGCTGATCCCGATTATCAGCAATGCAGTCATGAGTGAGAAATAATCCAGTCTGTCCTGCGGCTTTTTGTCTCCGTTTGCTTCACGGGCAGTTTTGAATGCGCGATCCATTTGTTCACCATGATTAATGGCAATTTTGACCTGCTCAATGACCACAGCCAGCATAATGACAGATACCAGATTGAGCAATATAAAGCGGCTGTAACGATTCTTCGCAAGGAATTTTGGAAACCAAAAGTAGTAATTAAGGTAGAAAATGCCGATTAGCAAAGTAAAAAGGACGGCTTGTTTAACCCAAAACGTAACCGGAAACTGAATCTGCCAGCTAAGCGGCTGCCACATTAGGAACAGAGCCAGGAAGGTCCATCCCAGAAGATGCAGAAAGAATGGAGGATATTTTCGTGCGGTACTAGCGTCCATCATGTATTCATTAGGTGAGTGCAGCAAACGTAGCTTGCAATTACAATCATAAGGGGAATATTTCAAAGTGCCTACTCCAATCGATTAACACCCAGCAAATACCGACTGATGAGCGCCAATTATCTATAAAGCAACCTGGGCGTCGCATTTGGCCATTGTGTACTATTCCAAGAATGATCGTAGGGGACTTATCGGCTAAAAGCAGGTTTTGATCGGTGGAAGTGTCCTCTCCATCTATTGCCCGGATTATTGTGGAATTAAGGTATTTACTTTGAAATTGAAATCGAACAAATTTTTTGCAATACAACCATGGACATGATAAAAAAAGTTACTCCTATTATTTTACTAACGCTGCTGAGCCTCGCTGCCTCAGCACAATTCCCCGGAGGTGGCGGATTCGGCGGAAATCGCGGTGGCGGCAATGATCGCCCACAGCGCCAGACGGTAATTCCGGGAACTGCGGAAGATATGCCAAAAGGAAATGGTCGAATCAAAGGATTCCTTGTGGATTCGGCAAGCAAGAAACCAGTTGAATTTGCATCACTTGCACTTGTTGATGTGAAAACCAATAATCCAATCGACGGAACGACGACTGACGAAAAAGGCGCATTTGAGCTTACTAAAGTGGCGTCGGGAAATTTCAAGATCTTGATTTCCTTCATCGGATATAAAACCAAAACCCTTAATGACATTAAAATTGACCGTAAAACAGAACTTGACCTGGGCAATGTCAACATTGCGGCAGATGTGGTTCAGTTGAATGAGGTTGAGGTTGTCGGAATGGCGCAATTGATCGAGGAGAAAGTGGACAGGCTTGTTTATAATAATGAAAAAGACATTACCAGCAAGGGCGGTGACGCTTCGGACGTGATGAAGAAAGTGCCGATGTTAACGGTCGATTTGGACGGAAATGTTTCACTACGAGGGAGTTCCAATGTTCGGGTTTTGATTAATAATAAACCTTCGACCATTATCGCAACCAGCGTAGCAGACGCATTGAAGCAGATTCCTGCTGATATGATTAAATCTGTTGAAGTAATCACTTCTCCATCAGCTAAATATGACGCGGAAGGCTCAGCCGGGATCATTAACATTGTCACAAAAAAGAGCACGATCCAGGGTGGAACATTGAATCTGGATACGGGCATAGGAAACAGGGGTTCAAACCTGGGACTAAGAGGAAATTACAGAATTGGTAAAATGGGTTTCAGCTTGGGAGGTTTTGGCCGGTTTAACTATAATATGCCTGGTAAATCTGAAAACCTGCAAGTGGGTAAAATTGAGAAATTCTCTATCCGCCAAATGACTGAGTCGGATAACAAAATGGCTTTCGGTTCTTACAATTTTGGATGGGATTACGAGATCGATTCCAAAACCTCACTTTCAGCAGGTGTTCGTTACGGGATGCGAAACATGCGGAATTCGCAGGATTTGTCAACATTCAACACACAAAGCGACGGCACAACGCGCAATAGCTTCCGGGATGTAAATACAAAAGACTTGTCAGGAACGTGGGATGTAAATGTGGATTATATCAAAACATTGAGCAAGCCTCAGCAGGAGTTGAGCATTTCTACGCAATTCAGCCGTAACAACAGGACTAACGATTTTGACGCGGACATTTATTCTTTGAGCAATGATGCAATCCGTCAGGAATTGCTGGGGCAGCAGGGAAACAATAACGCCAGTCACAACCAGGAAAGCACAATTCAGGTGGATTACCAGACTCCGGTGAAGGATAATCAGTTGATTGAGTTTGGTGGGAAGGGCATTTTCCGTCAGGTGGTAAGTAATTTTGATTATTACAATACAATTGACACGCCACAGGCAGCAAGCAGCCTGAACTATGATCAGAATGTTGCGGCGGGGTATTTCTCCTACACATATACAACGAAAAGCAAATTTACAGTGAAGGCGGGCTCGCGTTACGAGTATACGAGCATTGACGCAACGCAGGGTGAGCAGGGCGACCTGAGCATTCCGGCTTACAGCAACCTGGTGCCAAGTCTTAATTTGTCCCAAACATTTGGCAAGGGTCAAACCATTAAGTTGGGTTACAACCGTCGCCTTCAACGTCCAGGCATTCAATTCCTAAACCCTAATGTAAATGCGGCGAACCCACAGAACATCACTGTGGGTAACCCGCAACTCCGTCCCGAATTGACGGATCAGGTTGAGTTGGGAACAAGCTTTTTCAAAAATTCACTTTACGTAAACGTCTCGACATTTGCACGTTTTACCAATAGTTCAATTGAAAGCATTCGTACAACCAATGACCAAGGTATCATTACGACAACTTACGGTAACATTGGTTCAAAGAAAAATTATGGGGTGAATGTGTTTGGAAACATGACATTCTTTAAAAGATGGCAAGTAGGAGGAGGTTTTGACGCTTACTACGCAGATCTTACGAATAATAATCCCAATCCTTTATTGGCCGCTTCCAACACAGGTTTTGTATTAAGCGGACGTTTCAGAACGAGCCTTAACATTAAAAATGGCTGGGGATTGCAAGCGGGTGGTTTCATGAGAGGACGCGATGTTCAGCTTCAAGGAACACAAGCCGGATTCAGAATGTATGACCTGGGAATCAAGAAGGATTTTACCAACAAGCGCGGAAGCATTGGATTTGGAATGGAAAATTTCCTGGCTCCATCATTCAAAATGAAGACGCAGCTTGAAACACCATCATTTACACAGAATAATACAAACTATCTGTTCAACAGAGGCTTTCGGGTCAATTTCTCTTACCGTTTGGGTAAAATGACATTCACCGAGCAAAAAACACGCAGAAGAAAATCGGTTAACAATGACGATCAGAAAAGCGATGGTGGCGGCGGAATGGATGCGGGCGTGTCAGGCGGAGCAGTACAAGGTGCAGCACCAGCCATCACAGTTCCATCTCCAAGAACAGGCGCCCCAGGTGCCGCACCAGCAGGTGGTCGCCCACAAGGAGCACGACCAGTCAATGCAGATAGCACAGCAAGTCCAGCAAGACAAGGAATGCCGGTACAGTCAGGTATGAGACCAGATTCAATGATAAGAGATTCAACCGTGAGACCAGCAATGCCAGGCGATCCGACTGCAAGACCGGCTATGCCAGCAGACTCGACAGCCAGACCAGCTGTTCCCGCCGACTCAACTGCAAAACCGGCATTACCAGCTGATTCGACCGCAATTCCTGTTAAGCCAACGGTTCCAGCGGATTCGACTAAGAAAGAATAAGTTTTTGGATGATATTGAAAAAGGCGAAGCCCGGACGTTTGTTCGGGCTTCACCTTTTTCAATTGGAGTTGTACACTATATTCTTTGGTGGGTGCTTGATTCAATCATTAATCAAGTTTTATTAGTTCCAATAATCCGTTGCTAAATGGAATTACATCTTCTGAATTCAAATCTTTAGCGTGCAATGTGGCGTGTATTACATTTGGTTGGACACTACCATTTCCATATATTATATAATTTTTATGTCCATTAACTGTAAAGTCGGAATCTTTTAACACTAAGCCATCGAACCTAAGAAAGGTTATGCCAGATTCATATTCTTTCACAGTTACGTTATCAAAAATACGACTAGTGATTTTGGGATTCTTACCATCAGCATCGATCGTTAGATCTTCTACTATTTTAACATGGCTATCATCGGCCTTGCTTATCGTCCATAGACGTTTCTCGTTTCGTCTTACTGATTCCTCCGTAGGTAATTGATACTTGCCAACAATTTTCTCCAAGTTAGGCTTAGGAATCGGCCCATCAGATTTTTCTTTTGAGCAGGAAAAGATTAAGCCGAACATTAAAAGCAAACCAAGTAAGTGAAATGTTTTCATCGCTAATTATTTTAAATTAGTTGCGATGATATCAATCTTCCATTTCACATTCCTATTCTAGTGAATAAGCGTTGGACTTGGATTATTTAACGGGAATTTGTTCCCGAATCTCCCTTAAAATCCGATCAGCCCCAGCTTCGAGCAATTCGTTTGCCAATGCCGTTCCCAACTCTTCTGGAAATGAGATTGAGCCTGTTTCCGTCCTTCTGATCAGTTCTTTGCCATCCAGGCTGATAATGCCGCCCGTAATGTTAATTTGATCATCTTTTAATGTGGCCATTCCAAAAACCGGAATGCTGCATCCGCCTTGGAGTCGTTTCAGGAATGCTCTTTCTGCGAGTAGGCACGTTTCTGTTTCTGGGTGGTTAGTTAAGCTTTTGACCATTGCTTTCTTTTCGCCGCATAAGTTTACGGCACATTCAATGGCAACGCTTCCTTGCCCAACTGCTGGCGTAAATTCGTCCAGCAACAAATGTTCAGCAATTTTGTCGTCATACTTCATCCTGTGTACGCCTGCGTATGCAAGAAGCAAGGCATCGCAATGGCCTTCATTCAGCTTTCCCAGGCGCGTTTGCAGATTTCCACGCATGTCAACAGTTTGAATGTGCGGATAAAAATGTCTTAAAACAGCAATCCTGCGCGTTGAGGACGTTCCCACTATAAAAGTTTCGCCACTTTTAAGCGATAGCTCGTTGTTATGGCTTACCAAAACGTCATTTGCTTTCTCGCGTTCTGTATAAGCAATAAGTTCAAAAGCATCATCAAGCTGCGATTGCAGATCCTTCGCGCTGTGAACCGCAATGTCAATGCTGCCATCCAGTAACTGATCTTCCAATTCCTGCGTAAAAACACCCTTACTGCCAATTTTGGACAAAGCGCGGTTCAGGATTTTATCACCCTTTGTTTCAATAATAACAACTTCCGTCTCAACGCCGCCCTCATTCAGCAGCTCCTCAACATAATGCGCCTGCCAAAGAGCCAATTTGCTGCCGCGCGTCCCTATTTTTATATGCATGGTTTACCTTCTTGGAATGTCTCTTCGAGACAAAATATTCATCAATTAGTAAGCTTGTATTAATATATCAGCTGGAATATGCAAGATTTCATTCAGTTTTCTAATCATTGCTAAACTCAATTTCCGCTTCCTGACAGAATCTCCGACTTGCGATCATAGCTTATCATCTTTGCATCAATTTTGTCATAGGCTTGCCAAAAATACGCAAGATTCAAACCCCAACCGTATCCCCTTCGTCCATAACAATCTTATCTTCTATATAAGCTATAATCAAAGAAGCGATATCGATTCCACTTACTTTTTCAATTCCGCGCAGACCGGGGGAAGAGTTCACTTCCATGACCAGCGGGCCTCTTTCTGATTGTAAAAGATCCACTCCCGCGATTCTGACGCCTAATGCTTTGGCTGCCGCAATGGCCGTGTGTTCTTCCTCTGCGGTAAGCTCGATCAAATGTCCTTCGCCGCCTCGATGCAGGTTAGAGCGGAAATCGCTTTCGTGACCTTGCCGTTTCATGGCGGCGATGACTTTGTTGCCGATTACAAAAGCACGGATATCAGCTCCTTTCGATTCTGCAATGTATTCCTGTATCAAGAAATTGGCCTTTAATCCGTAAAAAGCCTCAATAGTGGATTTTGCGGCTTTGATTGTTTCTGCCAAAACCACCCCGACGCCTTGCGTTCCTTCCAGTAATTTAATGATCACCGGTGGGCCGCCTACCATGTGGATCAGCTCATTAACCTGTGCAGGGTTTTTGGCAAAAACCGTTTTCGGAATGTCCACACCCGATTTCGCCAGCACTTGCATGCTTCGTAGCTTGTCACGGGAACGAAGAATTGCCTGCGACTTAACAGTCGTAAACACCTTCATTAATTCCAACTGCCTCACAACAGCACAGCCAAATGCATTCACAGATGTGCCAATCCTTGGAATGACTGCGTCGATTTCAGTGATGGGTTGTCCTTTATAAATGATGGTGGGTTTGCCTCCTTCGATCATCACAAAGCATTTCACATGGTCTATAACCACTGCTTGATGACCTTTTTGTTTAATTGCCTCCACCAGACGCTTAGTTGAATAAAGGTCGGGATTGGTGGATAATACGGCGATTTTCATAAATAACTAAAATTGAAGGTAGGGAAATTCAGGATTGGTGTCGGACGTGAGAACGGTGAGATGCCTTTGAACGCTTTGTAGCGGATAAGTCTTTTTGCGAGACATCCACCAAAAAGCGCTTTTTCAGCAATTTGCGCCCTAAAAGGATTGGATACCTCATTTTACGCCGGTTGGCGAGTGAAAATTCTGTTCGTATTTTTTTGCCAAAGATTGTAATCTTTGTCTTGATCACATAACGTTTCTCCTCTTTTCCCGACGAATTTCGTACAATAGTTTCTTTGAAGTCGGTGACGGTGAAGGATTGTTGTGGTGCGCCTCTTTTTGCATCCAGATAAAAACACAATTGCGGCTGGTCTCCTCCTTTAATCAGCCGGACGCGAGAACAATGTATGGACGAAGTGGTCGCCCCGGAATCAATGCGGACCGGAACATCAAACCAGCCCAGATCGGGCAGATCAACAATGTCCGTGGCACCGATAATGTCCAATGATTGCTTCATCGCCGTTGGAAAAAATGAGCAACTGTCAAGGACAGATCCAGAAAAACCATTTTTGCGCGCACATTCCGTTCCATATGATAATAAGCCAGATTTACCTCTTCGATCATTTTTTCAAGCGAATCAAAGTTAACTGCTTTCGAGAAGTTTTGCACAAATGTAAGCTCTTCATCCGGAACACGCAGCAATTCTCCGGCGCCATGGCTCCAAATAAGCATGTCGCGGAAAAGCCTTAATGCATATTCGAGCAGGCCTTTTTGCTTTTCCTTGTTCATGACATCGAAATTATCGGCCAGCTTTACCAAATGTGAAATGTCATATTTATAGCAAGAACGCATCCAGCCTGCAAACCAGCCAGAACGGTCGTCCTCTGCATCCTGGACTAATTTCAACGCTTCCGACAAATTTCCATCACACAAATAAGCAATCGATTTGGCTGCGGTGTCACTAACCTGTTGCAATTTCAAAAAATAGCGCACTTCCTCATCTGAAAACGCAGGAACCGTAATGCGTTGCGTCCGGGAAATGATGGTTGTTAACAGCTTATCTGATTGGTCACTTACGAGTAAAAAAAGCGTCTTTTCGGGCGGCTCTTCCAATATTTTCAATATCGCATTCGAGGAAGCCGCATTCATAATGTCCGGTTTCCAGATTAAGAGGATTTTGTATTCTCCCTCATAAGCCTTCACCGATAATTTTCTCAAAATGCCGCGTGCTTCCTCCACGGAAATGTTGCCCTGCTTGTTTTCAGCACTAATGTGATCAAGCCATTCTGGCAAAACCCGGTATGGATTTTCTAACAAAAATGAACGCCATAAACCCAGAAAAGCTTCGCTGGTTTTGCCGTCGATCTTTTTGGAAGTCGCAATGGGGAAAATGAAGTGAAAATCGGGATGGATCAGTTTGGCCATTTTTGCGCAGGAAGCACAAACGCCGCAAGCATCCTCTTCGCCTTTATTTTCACAATTAATATAAGTTGCGAAAGCAAGCGCCAATGCAAGGCCGCCACCGCCAGCAGGTGAATCAAACAGCTGTGCATGAGCCAAGTGGCTGTTCTTCACCGAGCGCCTTAACGTTGATTTTATATGTTCAAGTCCCGGTATTTCTCTGAAAAGCACGGTGGGTGATTTTATCTAAAATGAATTAATGTTCTAAATTTTCAGATCACGTTGCTGTTGGGTTTGTTCAAAAACAGATCTTAAAATCTGTTCATCATGCTCTCCGAATGTGAGATTGCGACGGCTCACAGTGTCTTTTGCCACGTGAAGCGCCTTTTCGAATCTATATTCTGAAAATCCTTCTGCATTACCGCCCCAGGAAAATGAAGGCGTATGCTTCGCCTGAAATCCTGCGCCGAATACATTTACACTTACGCCAACGACGGAGCCTGTGTTGAACATGGTTGAAATTCCGGCTTTGGAATAATCGCCCATCATCAAGCCGCAAAACTTTAAACCTGTGTCAGCCAGATCATTAGTCACGTAACTATGCAATTTCACATTGCTATGGTCATTCTTCAAATTCGAATTATTCGTGTTCGCGCCCAGATTACACCATTCGCCCAGCACCGAATTTCCCAGATAACCGTCATGCCCCTTGTTGCTATAACCAAATATAACACAGTTACTTACCTCGCCGCCCAGCTTGCTAAACGGCCCAACGGTTGTGTTAGGGCGAATTTTTGTTCCCTGCGCAAGCACGCTGCCTTCTCCAATTGAAAACGGCCCCTGAATCATTGAGCCTTCCTGGATCAATGCATTTTTTCCAATGTAAATGGGCCCCTTTTCAGCATTCAGAATTGAGGCTTTTATTATGGCGCCACTTTCAATGAAGATATTTTCAGGGTTATAGCACTGTGTAAAAGGATCGGTAAGCGGCTCTGAATTTTTGTTCGCTGTTATTCTTGCAAAATCGATTTCGATCTGCTCACCATTGAATGCAAATATGTCCCAAACGTTTCGGATCAATGTAAACGAGCCGGAATAATGTTGACGCTCATAAGCCGAAATGCTCATATCAGGCTTCCAGAGCTCGTTGCTTCTGATTGCAAGTACGTCATCACCAGAAATCAGTGCTGATTGTGCCGGCAGTTTTTCGATTGCGTCAACAAGACCAGCATCCGGGCAAAGGCCGCCATTGATATAAATGCTATCAGAAGCTGTTAACACTGGAAATGCCGCTGCTAAATAGTCAGAGGTTTGGTACGATACAGCGGTATCAAGCCACAGGCTCCACTTTTCAGAAATTTTACTGATTCCGCAACGAATTGCCGAAACCGGTCGGGTGTATGTAAATGGTAAAAGTTGAAGTCGGACTGCGGGATCGTCAAAAAGAATAATGGTAGGCATATTTTGATGCTAGTATGTGGGGTCAAAGTTCGCCCATTTTTTTTGTTAGGCAAAAAAAGAAGCAGTCTCTTGTACATTTTACAAGAGACTGCTTCTTTAATTTCGGTATAAAAAGAGATTAATGACCTTGCGATCAATAATGTGCTAATTAAGCTTCTTTCTGCGTTCCGTAACGTTTTCTGAACTTGTCTACACGGCCGGCAGTATCTACAAGTACATTTTTACCTGTGTAGAAAGGGTGCGACTGAGAAGAAACCTCCACTTTATAAACCGGGTAAGATTTGCCATCTTCCCAAGTGATGTTTTCGCTGGTTTCTATAGTAGAGCGCGTAATGAATTTAAAATCGCTAGATAGATCCCAGAAAACTACGTCTCTATAATTGGGATGAATGTCTTTTTTCATTGATATATGGTATTATGTGTTTCGATACAATTCTCAAAAAGGATTGCAAAAGTAAAAATTCTTATTTATTAAACCAAGAAATGAAAGGCTATCTTTTTGATAAAACTTTGATCTGTGAAACTGTAAGTGATTAAACTTCACTCAATTGCTGTTTCAGCACTTCCACGCCTCTCCGCGCTTCTTTGTCGAAATCCGTATAAGTGAAGCATTCAATGGATAATCCGCCTTTGTAACCGATCTTTTTCAATGCACTTAGATAAGCCCTGAAATCGTCGCCTTTTACTCCTGGCGGTGTGCGGTTTTCTTTCTCGGCAATGTGGCAATGCACAATGTGCTTACCAAATTTCACAATTTCATCCGGTGACTCATCTTCCTTTAACATGTGGAAAATGTCGCACAAGAGCTTCACTCTGGGGCTTTTTACGGCATCCACAATTTCAACGCCCTCTGCTAAGCTATTTATAAAATTAGTTTCTCCTCGATTCAATGGCTCTACGGCAATTGTTACGCCATATTTTTCAGCCAGCGGCGCCATTTTCTTGGTTAACTCAATGTGTTGTGTTTTTGCTTTTTCCCGGTCAAAGCCCTCCGGGATGATCCGGGAAGCTCCACTTCCAAAAACCACATATTGTGATTTACATTCTTTCGCACGCTTTAAAACAAGGTCCGTTCTTTCCAAAATCGCTTCATGATTGGCATCCGGCCCGAGCGTTTTCAAGCTTCCCGGCAGCAAGATGACGTAGGATTTGATCGGGAACTTCTCATCCCGAAGCTGTTGCAGGTTTTTAGCGTATTGTGGATCGCCATCTTTCGGGATCAAAAAATTCCCAACCGACTCCTCTATATATGTACACCCTGACTCCCGCAAATAATCAGCCTTATCATAAGCTGCAAAAACGCCAAGTTGCAAGGCATATCCAGGCCCGGTATTTTTAGCAAACACGATTTCAGGCACGGTAAGTCCGGCTGCAAGCCCCGTCACAATTCCTGTGGAGGTTTTGATGAAATCTCTGCGCGATGGGGAAGTGTTAATCTTAGTCATAATGTCCTTGTTTTGATCAGTGTTATGAGAAGCTTGTGTAGATACTGATAATGTGATTTGCCGCTTTCCTAAACTTAAAGTTCACTTATTTAGAATATATATAAATAAATTATTCGTTATAACAAGCTGATTTTCAAATTTTTGATTGATAAAAATTTTAGTTGTCCAAATTATTTTTAAAAAAAAGTTTACAAATTTTTTATATTAATTTTTTGTAAAAAATTTCGCGGTTCCATTTTAATGCAAATAATTCTTAATTGCCTAGCTTCTAGAATCTTAACAATTTAATAATTTGGATTATCCCTATAAACCCAAAAACCGGCCAACATTACTGATTGCGATTGTAATATTTTTCGTGTTATTTCAGGAGATTTTAAGTCTCACTTCTATTGAAAGTCCAGGGTAAAATTCATCACTAACTTCCTTCAAAACAACACATTAACATGTCAATGTATGTAATAAAACGCGACGGTCGCCGAGAATCGGTCAAGTTCGACAAGGTCACCGCGCGCATCGAGAAATTAAGCTATGGGCTTGATACAAATTATATCCAACCCATAGAGGTCGCCAAAAAGGTTGTTTCCGGCATTTATGACGGCGTAACCACTGCGGAACTGGATAACCTTGCTGCTGAGACAGCCGCATCCATGACCACCAAGCACCCGGACTATGCGATTCTAGCAGCCCGTGTTGCAATCTCGAACCTTCATAAAAATACATTGAAGTCGTTTTCAGCAACCATGAAACGACTTTACACATATGTTGATGGCAAAACAGGTGAAAATGCTTCCTTGATCGCCAAGGAAGTTTACGAAATTATCCGTCAAAATGCGTCTCTTTTAGATTCGACCATTATATATGACCGCGATTATGCCTATGATTATTTTGGTTACAAAACCCTTGAAAAATCTTACCTATTAAAGGTTGACGGTAAAATCGTAGAAAGACCCCAACACATGCTGATGCGGGTTGCGATCGGGATTCACCAGGAAGATGTTCAGGCTGCGATTGAAACGTATCATTTGCTTTCTGAAAAATGGTTTACACACGCAACGCCAACATTGTTCAATGCAGGAACGCCGAAACCGCAAATGTCATCTTGCTTCCTGTTGACGATGAAGGAAGACAGCATTAATGGAATTTACGATACATTAAAGAATTGCGCATTGATTTCGCAATCTGCCGGTGGGATTGGTTTGAGCATTCACGATGTGCGCGCAACGGGCACTTATATTAAAGGAACGAATGGTCAATCGAATGGCATTGTCCCCATGCTTCGCGTATTTAATGATACAGCAAGATATGTGGATCAGGGAGGTGGAAAGCGTAAAGGTTCTTTTGCTATATATATGGAGCCCTGGCATTCCGACATATTTGATTTCCTTGACTTGAAGAAAAACCACGGAAAAGAAGAGCAACGCGCAAGGGATTTGTTCTATGCATTGTGGATTCCGGATCTTTTCATGAAACGTGTGGAGGCGAATGACACCTGGTCGTTATTCTGTCCGCACGAATGTCCTGGACTTTCAGATACGCACAGCGAGGATTTCGTGAAGCTTTACGAGAGATATGAACTGGAAGGCAAAGCGCGCAAAACTATAAAGGCGCAAGATCTTTGGTTCGCGATCATGGAATCGCAAATCGAGACGGGTACTCCTTATATGTTGTATAAGGATCATGCAAACAGCAAATCCAACCAGAAAAACCTGGGAACGATTAAGTCTTCAAACCTTTGCACCGAGATCATTGAATATACTGCTCCGGATGAAGTTGCGGTTTGTAATCTTGCTTCCATCGCATTGCCAAAATTCATCGAGCAAGGACCAGACGGTTTCATGCGTTTTGATCATCAGAAGTTGTACGAGATCACAAAAGTGATCACCCGCAACCTGAATAAGATCATTGACCTGAATTACTATCCAGTTCCTGAGGCAGAAAAAAGCAACAAAAGGCACCGCCCGATTGGAATCGGTGTGCAGGGATTAGCGGATGCATTCTGCCTGATGCGCATGCCTTTCGATTCGGATGAAGCACGTCAGTTGAATAAGGACATTTTCGAAACCATTTATTTCGGTGCAATGGAGTCTTCTATGGAGCTGGCGGAAAAGCTTGGTCCGTATGAGACTTGGGCCGGAAGTCCTATTTCACAAGGAATTTTTCAATTCGATATGTGGAATGTTACACCGGAAAGCAATCGCTGGGATTGGGAGAAACTGAGAAAGGGAGTTATTCAACATGGTGTTCGCAACTCGTTGCTGCTAGCGCCGATGCCTACGGCTTCTACCAGCCAGATTTTGGGTAACAATGAATGTTTCGAGCCATTCACATCTAATATATATGTAAGAAGGGTTCTTTCGGGAGAGTTTGTTGTGGTAAATAAATATTTGCTCAAAGACTTGGTAAGGCTAGGACTTTGGAACGAGGAAATGAAAAACAACCTAGTTCGAGCAAGCGGATCTGTTCAGGCTATTCCAAACATTCCGCAGAACGTTAAAGATCTGTATAAAACGGCTTGGGAAATTAAGCAGCGCAGTCTGCTCGATATGTCGGCTGACCGCGGTGCATTCATTTGCCAGTCGCAATCGCTCAACATCTTTATGGAAGAAGCGAATTTTGGTAAGTTGACTTCAATGCACTTCTACGCATGGAAGAAAGGATTGAAAACGGGAATGTACTATCTCCGCACCCGTGCAGCTTCTGATCCGGTTCAATTCACATTAAGCAAGCAAGCAGAGCCGCAGATCGAGCCTGCGACAGTTGT